>NZ_VFOV01000001.1:4152500-4452500 GCF_006716315.1 Nocardioides albertanoniae
GAAGGACAAGCCCGCCAAGCTCGCGAAGTTCCGCGAGCGTGACGGGCTCAGCATCACGCTGGTCTCCGACGAAGACCTCTCCGTGCACAAGGCGTACGCCGCCTTCGGTGAGAAGAAGCTCTACGGCAAGGTCGTCGAGGGCGTGATCCGCTCGACGTTCGTCATCGACGAGGATGGCAAGATCGAGGTCGCGCAGTACAACGTGAAGGCGACGGGCCACGTCGCCAAGCTGCGCCGCGACCTCGGCCTCGCTTCCTAGAGGTCGCCGCCGGGCTTCTTGAAGTCCGGCGGCGGAGGTACGTCCTCGCCACGGATCTCCTTCGGCGGCTGCACCACCACCGGGCCGGAGCCCCACTTGGCGCCCGTCTCCTTCAGCCACTCGCCCGCCTGGGCGGCGACGCCGGTGGCGGCCTCACCGACCTGCAGCAGACCCGAGAGCGCCTGGTTCCTCGGCGAGGCGGCGTCGGTCGCCGAGGTGACCTCGGCGCGCTTGGCCTCGAACTGCGCCCTGAGCTCGCCCGCCTTCTCGATCGTCTTCTCGCCGCCGGTGACAAGGTGAGGAGCAGACTTCACCTTGGCGTCCTCCACTGCCGGCTTGGCGCCGTCGACGCCCTTCTGGACGCCATCGCGCCAGTTGGACGCGTTGTCCTTGAACGACATGTCTCATCCCTCCTGGATGGGTGTTGTTCTTCCATCCTTGGGGGTCACGGGCCTGTTGTCCATGGGGATCGACCCTGGGTCGCCCCGGGGACGACCCGGAATCTGGGTGCCGAAGGCGGGACTTGAACCCGCACGCCCTGAAGCACAGCATCCTAAGTGCTGCGTGTCTGCCAATTCCACCACTTCGGCGACGCGGCGATCAGTGTAGGGCAAACCACCGCAGCGAGACAGCCGCGTGCTCTCTGTGATCTATCCACCGATCAAGGTGTATTTTCCACGACTTGCGCCGCTGAAGTTCGGGGTCTGGCTATGGCAGTTTGGGCAGAGGAATCGCAGGTTCTCAGCGACGTTGTTATGGAAGTCGCCGTCGACGTGGTCGATGTGCAGCCGAATAGGTCTGCCCCGCCATTCATCACCGCAGCCACATTCTGCACAGACGTACGGCCGCCCGATCTCAAGAAGAGCCCTGCGCAACATGGGTGGCTTCGCACGGCCGCTGCCTTGCGGTCGGACAACTAGGATCTCGTCCGCCGAGTGTCGCGCGTGCGCGCCCGTTCCGACGTACCGAACGAAGTGGCTCGTGTCGATGCTCATCTTCTTGAGCATCCGGCTGATGTGGGCGTGGGTGCCACCCGCCTGGTTGAGGCCCAGATGCCGCAGTACGCCGGCGACGGACGTCGAGTTGTCGACCGCCTCCTGCAGCATCTCCTGCGTGTACTTCCGCCAGGTCATGGTCTGACATTAAGCCTGGCCACCGACAATGTCGGTGGCCAGGCTCATTCAGCGAAGTATCAAGTTCGCAATCAGGCGACGTTGTACTTGTCGCCCTCAGCCTTCTCGGGCAGCGCCCAGAAAACGATCAGCACGATGATGCCGATGCAGGTCAGGTAGAGCAGCTGCCACCAGCCGGAGCGGCCGGTGTCGTGCAGACGGCGAGCGCCGACGGCGAGCTGCGGCACCAGGATGGCGAGGGCGAAGAGCCCGCCGACGATGGAACCGGCCGCCGAGTCGTTGCCGAGGATCAGGCTGATCGCCGTGTTGACGACAAAGGCGAAGAGCCAGGGCCACCAGAACTCGGAGCGGCTGGCGCGGCCTTCGAAGCCGGCGTACTTCTTGAAGAAGCGCACGATGGCGTCGCGGGGCGAGGCGCCTCGGAGCGGCTGGCTCAGCGGGACCTCACCTACGGGGCCGGCGCCGTAAGGCTGCTGCGGGGGCGGGGGTGGCGGGTAGTCGGCCACGGGGTTCTCCTCAATTGGGTTGGATCAACGTGCGAAACCTAGCGGGGACCAGCGCCGAGGTAAAGGACCTTTGAGCCCTAGGGTTGACCTATGACCACGTTGGTCCTTGCCTCCAAGTCCCCCGCCCGACTGCAGACGCTTCGCAGCGCCGGCGTCGAGCCGGTCGTGATCGTCTCAGGCGTCGACGAGAGCAGGCTCGACGGGCTGCCTCCGACCGAGCTGGCGCTCGGTCTCGCCGAGCTCAAGCGCGACGCCGTGGCCGAGCGCCCCGAGGTGCCTGCCGGAGCGTTGGTGCTCGGCTGCGACAGCGTCCTCGAGCTGCACGGCAAGCCCCTCGGCAAGCCCGCGGACGCCGAGGAGGCGACGCGGCGCTGGCAGGAGATGCGGGGGCGCAGCGGGGTGCTCGTCTCCGGGCACGCGCTGGTCGACACGGCGACGGGCCGGACGATCTCGCGGACCGCGTCGACCACGGTGCACTTCGCCGACGTCAGCGACGAGGAGATCAAGGCGTACGTCGCGACCGGCGAGCCGCTGCACGTCGCCGGTGCGTTCACGATCGACGGGCTCGGCGGGGCGTTCGTGACCGGGATCGAGGGCGACCACCACAACGTGGTCGGTCTGAGCCTGCCCCTGCTACGCGGCCTGCTCAGCGAGCTCGGTCATGCGTGGCCCGATCTGTGGACCCGATGATCCGCGCGCGAGGCTCGGGGGCGACCAGCACAGTGCCCTCGGAATCGGCATCGGCAGCTGACTCGCGGGCGGCTGCCTGCTCCTCGACGCTGCCGTAGACCTGCGTGTAGCGGATCGGCTTGGCGAAGACGAACTTGCGGAACAGGAAGAACCGGGCGACCTGTCCCATCAGCACGCCGACGACGTTGGCCGAGAGGTTGTCGGCGATGGCGCTGTCCCAGCCGATCACGTTGCGGGTCAGGTAGAGGCACGCGACCGGCAGCAGCATGGTGACCGCGTTGATCACCACGTAGGCGGTGAAGCCACCGTCGGGATGCTCGGAGACGCGATGCCGGAAGGTCCAGCGGCGGCTCAGGTCGTAGCTGATCACCATGCCGACGGTGTTGGCGATGATGTAGGCCGGGATCGGCTGCCCGTTCATCGGCCCGGCCCCCAGGAAGAAGCCGTGGACCAGGCCGTTGAACATGACAAAAGCGACTGCTGTCGCAATGCCCCCGACCATCATGAAGCGGATCACCTCGCCGAAGAGGCGGGTGCGACGCAGCCGATCGAGCAGTTGTCCCCCGAACGCCATGCAGCCAGAGTAAACGGTCTGTGGTGATATGCGGTTTGAATACTTTGCGAGTTTCGTTCAGCCAGCAGGAAGATTGACGCCTATTCCACCGGAAGACCGAGGCCTCTGGCAATGAGCATCCGCTGCACCTCGGAGGTGCCTTCGCCGATCTCGAGGATCTTGGCGTCACGGTAGAACCGGGCCACCGGATATTCCTCCATGAACCCATATCCACCGAAGATCTGGGTGGCGATCCGGGTCGCGGAGACGGCCGACTCCGTGGCGTAGAGCTTGGCGGCGGCCGCGGCCTGCTTGAACTGCTTCATCGTCGCGCCGCCGGAGCCCAGCTCGGACTTCATCGCGGCAGCCTCGTACGTCAGCAGGCGCGATGCGCGCAGCATGACCTCGAGATCGGCGATCTGGAACGCGACGCCCTGCTTGCGGCCGATCGGGCCACCGAAGGTCTGGCGCTCACCGGCGTAGTCGAGCGCCATGTCGAGGCAGGCCTGGATGCAGCCCACCGCCAGCGCCGCGATCGCGACCCGGCCGTCGTCAAGGGTGGCGAGGAACTGCGCGTACCCACGGCCACGCTCGCCCAGGAGGTGGTCGGCGGGCACCCGAGCGCCGTCGAAGGAGAGCGGGTGGGTGTCGGAGGCGTGCCAGCCGAGCTTGTCGTAGGCCTTCTCGGCGGTGAAGCCGGGGGTGCCCGAGGGCAGCATGATTGTGCTGATCTCGGGCTTGCCGTTCTCGCGCGTGCCGGTGCGCGCCGTCACCGTGACCACCGAGGTGATCGAGGAGCCGGAGTTGGTGATGAACTGCTTGGATCCGTCGACGACCCACTCCTCGCCGTCGAGGACCGCCTTCGTGGCCGTCGCTCCGGCGTCGGACCCGGCGCCCGGCTCGGTGAGCCCGAAGCCAGCCAGCTTCTTGCCCGCCACGAGGTCGGGCAGCCAGCGCTGCTTCTGCTCGTCGGTGCCGTAGGTGAGGATCGGGTTGATCCCGAGCCCGACCGCGGCCTCGAGCGTGATGCCGATCGACTGGTCGACCCGGCCGAGCTCCTCGATCGCGACGCAGAGCGCGACGAGGTCACCGTCGCCGCCGCCGAACTCCTCGGGAGCGGTCAGGCCGAAGAGGCCCAGCTCACCCATCTTGTGGACGACGTCGACCGGGAAGTGGTGGTCGCGGTCCCACTGCGCGGCATGGGGCGCGACCTCCTTCTGGGCGAAGTCACGGACGACGGCACGCAGCTCTTCGTGCTCGGGCTGGAGAAAAGCAGTCACGACCCCTAGGTTAGCGGTTATTAACCTAGGGGTCGAGACCCGCATCACATCGAGGTGGGAAGGCTCAGCGGAAGGTGCCCGTCGAGACCGTCCCGGCGATCCTCCGCTGGAAGATCAGGTAGACGACGAGCACCGGCAGCACGGTCATCACCACACCGGCGAACAGCGCGCCGAAGTCGACGTTGTAGCCGGCCTGCGCCGAGAACGACGCCATCCCCTGGGTCAGCACGTAGTTGTCGCGATCGGTGTTGAGCGCCACCGGGAGCAGGAACTGGTTCCAGAGCCCGAGGAAGTTGAAGATCGCCACACCGGACATCCCGGGCGCGGCCATCGGCAGCATGATCCGGAAGAACGTGCGCCACTCCCCCGCACCATCCATCATCGCGGCCTCGTAGACGTCGTCGGGCAGCGTCTTGAAGAAGGCGTAGAGGAAGAAGACGGTGAACGGCAGTGCGTACGCCACATAGGTCATGATCAGGCCCGGCAGCGTGTTGAGCAGACCGATGCCCTGGAGCACGAAGAACAGCGGCACGATGACCAGGAAGACCGGGAAGGTCAGGCCGCCGAGCAGCGAGTAGTAGATGAAGTTGCGGCCGAAGAACTCGAACCGCGCCAGCACGTAGGCGCACATCGCACCCAGCAGCATCACCAGCACCAGGGCGGTGCCGACGACGATGACTGTGTTGAAGAAGTACGTGCCGATGCCGGCCTTCGTCCAGGCGCTGACGTAGTTGTCGAAGCTCCACTCGGCCGGCAGCGAGAACGGCGAGGCGAGGATCTCCTTCGACGTCTTGAAGGAGGACAGCAGCACCCAGCAGAACGGCACGATCACGATCACCGACCACAGGATCAGCATCGTGTGGGACGTGCCCGCGACCAGGGCGTCGCCGGGCGCCCGGCGCCCGCTCCGGCGGGTGGGAGCAGCGGTGTTGTCGAGAGTCACGGCGCTCATCGGCGTACCTCTTCTTCCTGGGAGCCCTCGCGAGCCTTGAGCATCTGCAGCGGCCTGCCGTGGGCGAAGAAGGCCGGGGTGTTGCGCTTCGGCTTCTTCTCCCGGCCACCGGCGAGATAGAAGACCGTGAAGACCAGGGCCGCGAAGATCAGCGTGACCAGGGCGAGCACCACACCCATCGAGGTGGCATAGCCGAACTGGCCCTTCTTGAAGGCGGTGTTCATCAGGTGCTGGCTCATCGTCAGGGTCGAGTTGGCCGGCCCACCGCCCGGGTTGAGCGCCGCCATGAAGACGTACGCGTCGAGGGTGAGGATGCCGAGGTAGATGTAGGCGGTCTGGACGTTGTCGCGGATCGAGGGGAGCGTGATCGAGAGCGCCGTGCGGAAACGGCCGGCGCCGTCGATGCGGGCAGCCTCGTAGATCTCCGCGGGCACGCCCTTGATCGCCGCGACGAACAGCACGGTGTAGAAGCCGATGTTGGCCCAGATCATCACGAACATCGAGGCCGGCATCGCCGCGCGCACCTCCCCGAGCCAGGCGTAGTCGGTGAAGCCCTCGAACCCGATGCCCGTGAGCATGCCGTTGAGCAGACCGGCGGCGGGGTCGTAGACCTGCGCCCAGAGCAGACCGATGATGACGGCCGGCACGGCGTAGGGGAAGAAGGAGACGACCCGGTAGAAGCCGGAGCCGTTCAGACCGCGCACCTGACCGGTGCTCGGGCCGGCGGTGGTGACGACCACCGCGATCGTCAGCGCCGCGACCAGGGACACGAACGGCACCACGATCGTCAGCAGCACGTTGTTGCGCAACGCCTTGAGGAAGGTGTCGTCGTGGAGCAGCTTGACGTAGTTGTCCATGCCGACGACGTTCATGACCGGGGAGAAGCCGGACCAGTCGGTCAGCGAGTAGAAGAGCGCCTGGCCGATCGGGATGACGACGAAGATGACGAAGACCGCGACCGGTAGGCCGAGGAAGACGGCCATGAAGAACGCGCGGTCAAGGGTGATCTTGCGGCGGCGACGGCGCGGTGGGGCTCCCCAAGGGTTCTCCTCGGGGAGCCCAGCCGCCGTCGCATCAGTTGCTGATGCAGACATAGGTGGTTCGCGATCTGTGAGGTGGATCAGGTGACCTTGAGCTTCTCGACGGAGGAGTCGTCGGCGACCTTGTCGAAGATGGCCTGGACCTTCTGGGTCAGACCCTTGACGTCGAGGTCTCCGGAGAGGAACGAGTTCCACACGACGAGCTCGTCGGCGTTGGTGCCGTAGTAGTCGTAGAACTGGAAGTTGAAGACGTTCTCTCCGGCGCCGTCGAGCATCGAGGTCTGCGACTTCAGCGCCGCCGAGCCGAACCCGTCGGCGGGCACGGTGTCCTTGACGATGGTGGGCGCGAGCTTCGTCTTGGCGAAGTTGGTCGCGGCCTCCTTCGACAGCATCGCGCGCAGCAGCTCCTTGCCGCCGGCGGGGTTCTTGGCCTTGCTCGGCACGATGTAGCCCTCGCCGGCAGCGGCGCGGATCGCCTCGTACGGCATCTTGGAGTTCTCGGTGAGGGTGAACTCCGGGATGCCGGTCATCTCGAAGCCGTCCTTGGTGGACTTCTTCATCTCGTTCTCGATCCAGCCGCCGCTCGGGTAGAGCAGCGCCTGCTGGTCGTTGGACCACTTCGCCTGGGCGGCGGTGAACTGGGTGCCGGCGCCGCCGGGGACGAACATGCCCTGCTTGACCATCTCGGCGAGCTTCTCGAGGATGCTCTGGATGGTCGGGTGCGACCAGGCCTTCTTGTCGAGGTTCTCCAGCGCGAGGCGCACCTCGTCGCCGCCCTCCTTGGCGGCCGAGTCGATGACCAGGGTGCGGTAGTAGGTCGCCGCCTCCTTGCCCCAGACGAAGAGGTACTTCTTCTTGGCCTTGGCCTTCGCGCCCAGGTCGAGGGCCTCGTCCCAGGTCTTGGGGGCGGTCCAGCCGTTCTCCTCGAAGAGCGAGGCGGAGTGCCACACGGCGTAGAGGGTCATCACGTAGTTGATCGCGACGAACTTGCCACCGAAGGTGCCGGGCTGCTCGACCTTGGGGTAGAGCGTGTCGGCGATCTTGGTGCCCTCGTAGTTGTCGGCCTCGAAGACGTCGTCGAGGGTCTCGAGCTGCGAGGCGATGGTGCTGTAGCCGATCAGGTCGGCACCCGAGTTGTCGATCAGGTCGGGGGGCGTGCCGCCGACGAAGCGCGGCTGCAGCTCGGTGGCGATCTTGGAGGTCGCGCTGACCTTGACCTTGGAGTCGGCGAACTCCTTGCCGACCACGCCTCCGGCGAACTCGACGTAGTCAAAGCCATAGCCGCCGTCGAAGATCACCGCGTCGACGGTGGAGTCCTTGGCCATGCCGAACGGGTTGGTGTCGGACTTGGTGCCGCCACCGCTCTTCTCGGAGTCGCTGCCGGGCGCGCCACAGGCGGCCAGCGCACCGGAGAGTGACACGAGAGCCGCGCCGGCGAGGCTGCCGCGCAGAAGAGTCCGGCGATCAAGCCGGCCGTGAAGCTGCTGAGACATCGTGCTGCCTTCTTTCGGGTGGTTTCCTCTTTACTTCTTCTTACGGGTTGTCATGCCATGCTTCCGATGCGCTCGCCGTAGTGAGCCTTCAGCGCATCGTTGTGCTCATCGCCACCCGGGATGTTGGCGGAGAGATACAGGGGCGGGGTCTCGCCCGTGGCTTGGATCCTGGTCGCGGTCGCGAGGGTCAGGAGCTGAGCGATGTACGCCGCGGTGATCGAGGAGACCGCGCCGGCGCTCACGGCGCCGACCGACACGGTGGCGTCGCCGAAGGGCGCCAGGTTGTCGATCACCACGTCGGCGATCTCCGAGAGGCGCTTGCCGCTGGGGTGCTTGGGCGTGACCGCCCGGGTGTGCTCGAGGCTGGTCACGGCGATCACCTTGTGGCCCTCCTCCTTCGCCCGCAGCGCGATGCCGACGATCGAGCCGTTGACTCCGGAGTTGGACGCGATCAGGAAGACGTCCTGCGGCTGGAAGTCGTGCAGCTCCCAGAGCTCGTCGGCGATGTCGGAGTCGCGCTCGAGGAGGCCGCCCACCAGGTCGCCGGCCGGACGCTCGCCCTTGAGGACGGTGTCGCGCAGGGCGATGGCGTGGGTCGGGATCAGCCCTCCGGCGCGGCCGGCGATCTCCATCGCGAAGGCCTGGGAGTGGCCGGTGCCGAAGGCCTGCAGCACACCGTTGTCGCCGATGCTGTCGACCATCAGGTCGATCGCCTCGTCGAGACCGCCGGATTGCGCAACAGACTGCAGCGCGGACAGGCGTGTGCGAACCTGCTCATCGAAGGCTCCGAACACGTCGCTGGTCAATTAGTCCACCCACTTTGCAAACTCGGGCCGCGACCGTATGACGGGCCCTGCGCACGAAAACTATTTGGAGAGAGTACGCCTGGCAATGGTTTTCTGTTACGAAACGGTGTCAATGACTGACAACTATTTGGGACTCGACGCGGGCGGCACCAGCACGCGCGCCGTCGTCGTCGCCTCGGACGGCCGCTGCCTCGGCGTCGGACGGGCCGGCAGCGGCAACCCCACCTCCGCCGGGATCGACGCGGCCACGCACGCCATCGTCACCTCGGCCGGCCAGGCGGTGACCGCCGCGTCTCTCGGCTCGGTCGCCGGTGCCGCACTGGCCGTCGCCGGAGCGGCCGACACCGGTCACCGCAGCGCGATCGGGGCGGCGCTCGCCGACCTGGTCGAGGGCGAGCCGGTCTTCGAGTTCGATGTGCTGGCGGCGTACTTCTCGGGGACGGCGGCGGCCGACGGCTATGTGCTGCTCTCCGGCACGGGAGCGAGCGCGGTGCGGGTCGAGGGTGGGCAGCTCGCCGCGATCTCCGACGGGCTGGGCTGGCTGCTCGGCGACGTCGGCTCGGGCTTCTGGCTCGGCCGCGAGGTCGTACGCCGCGCGCTCGCGCCGCTCGACGGTCGCGGCACCTCGACGCTGCTCACCGAGCTGCTGCTCGACCGGCTCCGGATCGTCCCGGACGAGCGGCGCACCGCCGGCCGCACCTCCGCGCTCGTCGCCGCGACGGGTGCCCTCTATGCGATGCCGCCGTTGCGCCTGGCCGACTTCGCCTCGCTCGCCTTCGAGGCCGCCGACTCGGGCGACCCGGTCGCCACAGGCATCCTCGAGGAGGCAGCGGTGGGGCTGGCGGAGACGCTCGCGGCGGTGCGTACGCCTGCGGTGGACGGGCCGCTGGTGGCTGCCGGAAGCGTCCTGGCCCGCCAGCCCGGCTTCGTGAACCGGGTCGCGCCGGACGCGCTCATCGCGACCGACGGGTTGGCCGGGGCGGCGGTGCTGGCCCTGCGGCACGGCGGCGTGCACGTCGATGACGCCGTCTACACCCGGATCACCCGCTCGCTCGCTGAACTCACCCGAGTGTGACAATCGTCATCACGGACGCCTGAAGCCAGGCCGGATGGCCTCCTCTAGCATGTCCTTGCATTCACGATGGAGGAGTTCTCGTTGAGCAAGCCACTGACCAAGGTCCTGATCGCCAACCGCGGTGAGATCGCCGTTCGAGTGATCCGCGCGTGCAAGGACGCCGGAATCGGCTCCGTAGCGATCTACGCGGACCCCGACCGTGACGCGCTCTTCGTGCGCCTGGCCGACGAGTCCTACTCGCTCGGCGGAGCGACGCCGGCGGAGTCGTACCTGTCGATCGAGAAGATCATCGACGTCGCCCGCCAGGCCGGCGCCGACTCGGTCCACCCCGGCTACGGCTTCCTGGCCGAGAACGCCGAGTTCGCCCAGGCCGTGATCGACGCCGGCCTGACCTGGATCGGCCCCTCGCCCGAGGCCATCGACGCGCTCGGTGACAAGGCGAAGGCCAAGCAGATCGCGCTCAAGGCCGGCGCCCCGCTCGCGCCCGGCCTCAAGGACCCGGTCGAGGACGCCTCCGAGATCACTGCCTTCGCCCAGGAGCACGGCCTCCCGGTCGCCATCAAGGCGGTCTTCGGCGGCGGCGGCCGCGGCCTGAAGGTCGCCCGCACGCTCGAGGAGATCCCCGAGCTCTACGAGTCGGCCGTCCGCGAGGCCGTCGGCGCGTTCGGGCGCGGCGAGTGTCTGGTCGAGAAGTTCCTCGACCGCCCGCGCCACGTCGAGACCCAGTGCCTGGCCGACCAGCACGGCAACGTGGTCGTCGTCTCCACCCGCGACTGCTCGCTGCAGCGTCGCCACCAGAAGCTGGTCGAGGAGGCGCCTGCGCCGTTCCTCACCGAGGAGCAGAACAAGCGCCTCTACGAGTCGTCCAAGGCGATCCTGCGCGAGGCCGGCTACGTCGGCGCCGGCACCTGTGAGTTCCTCGTCGCCGCCGACGGCACCATCTCCTTCCTCGAGGTCAACACCCGCCTCCAGGTCGAGCACTGCGTCTCCGAGGAGGTCACCGGCCTCGACCTGGTGCGCGAGATGTTCCGCATCGCCGCCGGCGAAGAGCTCGGCTACGGCGACCCCGAGGTCCGCGGCCACTCGATCGAATACCGCATCAACGCCGAAGACGGCGGCAACAACTTCATGCCGGCCCCCGGCACGCTCACCGAGTGGGCCCCGCCGGCCGGCCCGGGCGTACGCCTCGACGGCGGCTACGAGAAGGGCGAGACCATCCCCGGCTCGTTCGACTCCCTGATCGCGAAGCTGATCATCACCGGCACCTCGCGCGAGCAGGCGCTGGAGCGCTCGCGTCGCGCGCTCGACGAGTTCGCGGTCGACGGCATGCCGACCGCGATCCCGTTCCACCAGGCCGTCGTCAACGACCCGGCCTACACCGCCGAGAACGGCTCCTTCGACGTCTACACGACCTGGATCGAGACCGACTTCGACAACCAGATCACCCCCTACGCCGGTGCCGCCAGCGACCCGGCCGAAGACGACGAGCGCCAGACGGTCGTGGTCGAGGTCGGTGGCAAGCGCCTCTCCGTCTCGCTGCCCGCGGGCCTCGGCGGCATCGCTGCCGGCGGCGCCACCGCGAAGAAGCCGAAGCGCTCGGCGAAGAAGGCCGGCGCGGCCGCCTCGGGCGACTCGGTCACCTCGCCGATGCAGGGCACCATCGTCAAGGTCGCCGTCGAGGAAGGCCAGGAGATCGCCGAGGGCGACGTCGTCGTGGTCATCGAGGCGATGAAGATGGAGCAGCCCCTCAAGGCCCACAAGTCCGGCGTCATCACCGGCCTCAACGCCTCCGTCGGCGAGACCGTCACCAACGGCGGGGTCATCGCCGAGATCAAGTAGCTCCGCAGGACCGGCAGCGGCCGTTCACCGAGGTAACTCGGTGGGCGGCCGCTTCTTCGTGGAGCTCCACGAGGTCGGTGTCGGTTAGCCGAGGTATCTCGGCGGCCAGACAGGGGCTGGCAGAACAGCGGCGGATGCTCGTCGAGTTACCTCGGTGAGCATCCGGCCCCTCACAGCCCCAGCTGGTCAGCCAGAGCGGTGAGGTGGAGCTCGAAGAGGGCGGCAGGGTCGCCGAAGGCATCCGGGCCGAACTGGCCGAAGACCTCGAAGCTGACCCGGCCGAAGAGGCTGGTCCAGACGAGCACGCCGCGTACGAGCACTGCGTCGGGCAGGTCGATGCCGGCCTGGTCGCGGATGCCCTGCAGTCCCGCCGTGAGCGCGGGCGAGGGCTCGTCCGGCTCCTCGGGCAGGGTGAGGCGGCCGGAGGCGAGCGCTCTCTCGGCCAGCCGCAGCATCGCGGTCGGGACCCGCGTGCCCGGCACGCTCGTGCGCTCGTCGGGAGCCGCATAACCGGGCACCGGCGACCCGAAGAGCAAGGCGTACGTCGCCGGCTCGGCGAGCGCCCAGGCCCTGACCGCGCGGCCGAGCGCCAGGAGCTGGGCGCGATGGTCATCGTCGGGGGCGGCCGCGACGGCTGCGTCGACGGCGTCGCCCAGCTCGTCGTAGCCGGCGACGAGGAGCAGGGTGAGCAGCTCGTCGCGGTTCTTCACGTAGCGGTAGACCGCTGAGGACACGACCCCGAGGTCGCGGGCGACCGCGCGCAACGACAGCGCCGCCGCGCCGTCGGTCACCAGATGCTCACGCCCGATCCGGACGATCTCGTCCATCGTCTGCGCCCGGGCCCGTTCGCGTGGGGTGCCGTCGTTCGTGGTGCCAGCCATGGCCCCATCCTGACCCGGAAAAGAGAGCACTGTCAACAAATGTGAGCACTGCTCTTGCTTTGTCGGTGATCCCGCGCCACACTCATTGCGAGAGCACCGCTCTCTCAACCCCAGACCCTCAGGAGAATCCCGTGAACAGCACCTACCTCGTCATCGGCGCCGGACCTGTCGGCACGACCGTCGCCCTCCAGCTCGCCGCCCGCGGCGACCGCGTACGCCTCCTGACCCGCTCCGGCAGCGGGCCCGTGCACGCGAGCATCGAGCGCCTCCGCGGCGACGCCACCGACCTCGACACCGTCACCCAGGCGGCCTCCGGCACGTCCGCCGTCTTCGACTGCATGCACGCCACCGCCTACGCGGCAGCCACCTGGCGCGAGGAGCTGCCGCGGGCCGAGAAGGTCGTGCTCGAGGCCGCGGGGAGCGCCGGCGCCGTCGTCGTCTTCCCCGAGAGCCTCTACGCCTACGGTCACGTCTCGGCCACCATCACCGAACAGACCCCGCGAGAGGCAGACTTCGGCAAGCCGGCGGTGCGGGTCGAGCTGCTCGGCGCCCGCGACGCCTCCCCCACCCCGACGGTCAGCGTCGCAGCCTCGGACTTCTACGGCCCGCTCGTGCGCACTGCCCACGCCGGCGACCGCATGGTGCCGACGGTGCTCGCCGGCAAGACGATGCGCGTGCTGGGTGACCCGGACGCACCGCACTCATGGACCTACGTGCCCGACCTGGCCACCGCGATGATCAAGGCTGGCGACGACGAGAGCCTGTGGAACAGCTTCCTGCACGCGCCCACCGCGCCGGCGGTGTCCCAGCGCGAGCTCGTCCACACCTACGCCGACGCGGCAGGCGTCGCCGCGCCGCGGGTCAGCAGCATCCCCGGGTGGGTGCTGAAGGCGATCGGCGCGGTGCACCCCGGAACCCGGGAGCTGGCCGAGCTGGTCTACCAGTTCGACAAACCGTTCGTCATGGACTCCTCGGCCAGCGAGTCCCGCCTCGGCCTGACCCCCACCTCGCTGGAGACCGGCGCGAAGGCGACGGTGGAGTGGTGGCGTACGCAGGCCTGAGCCGCACTGCTCGGCGGTGAACAGCGTCCACAAACTGGTCGGTAGTGTCCGAAACCCGGACCAGGGCCGCAGGATCGGTAGCGTTACGGCCATGTTCAAGAAGGTGTTGGTCGCCAACCGCGGCGAGATCGCGATCCGAGCTTTCCGCGCAGGCTTCGAGCTGGAGGCGAAGACGGTCGCCGTCTTCCCCTACGAGGATCGCGGCTCCGAGCATCGCCTGAAGGCCGACGAGGCCTACCAGATCGGCGAGCTCGGCCACCCGATCCGGGCCTACCTCGACCCCGACGCCATCGTCGAGGTCGCCAAGCAGAGCGGCGCGGACGCCATCTACCCGGGCTACGGATTCCTCTCCGAGAACCCGGCGCTCGCCGAGGCGTGCGCCCGGGCGGGGATCACCTTCATCGGGCCCTCCGCGGAGGTGCTCACGCTCACCGGCAACAAGGCGACCGCCATCGCGGCGGCGAAGGCTGCCGGCGTACCGACTCTCGCTTCGGTCGAGCCGTCCACCGACGTCGACGCGCTCGTCTCCGCCGCCGAGTCGCTGCCCTACCCGCTGTTCGTGAAGGCGGTCGCCGGCGGTGGCGGCCGCGGGATGCGGCGGGTCGACGACCCCGCCAAGCTGCGCGAGGCCGTCGAGACCTGCATGCGTGAGGGCGAGGCCGCGTTCGGCGACGCGACCGTCTTCATCGAGCAGGCCGTCGTCGAGCCGCGTCACATCGAGGTGCAGATCCTCGCCGACGGCGCGGGCAACGTGATCCATCTCTTCGAGCGCGACTGCTCGGTGCAGCGCCGCCACCAGAAGGTCGTGGAGATCGCTCCCGCCCCGAATCTCGATCCTGACCTGCGCGAACGCATGTGTGCCGATGCGGTGCGGTTCGCCAAGGAGATCGGCTACTCGTGCGCGGGCACCGTGGAGTTCCTGCTCGACCCCGACGGCAACTACGTCTTCATCGAGATGAACCCACGCATCCAGGTCGAGCACACCGTGACCGAGGAGGTCACCGACGTCGACCTGGTGCGCTCGCAGATGCGGATCGCCGCCGGCGACACCCTCGACGACCTCGGTCTCAGCCAGGACTCCGTGCACCTGCGCGGCGCCGCCATGCAGTGCCGGATCACCACCGAGGATCCCGCCAACAACTTCCGCCCCGACACGGGCATGATCACCACCTACCGCTCCCCCGGCGGCGCCGGCATCCGGGTCGACGGCGGCACCACCTACTCCGGGGCCGAGGTATCGCCCCACTTCGACTCGATGCTCGCCAAGCTCACCTGCCGGGGGCGTACGTTCGAGGACGCTGTCACCCGCGCCCGCCGGGCCGTGGCGGAGTTCCGGATCCGCGGGGTCGCCACCAACATCCCGTTCCTGCAGGCGCTGCTCGACGACCCCGACTTCATCGCCGGCTCGATCACCACCTCGTTCATCGAGACCCACCCGCAGCTGCTGACCGCGCGGGCCTCCGGCGACCGCGGCACCAAGCTGCTGACCTACCTGGCCGACGTCACCGTCAACCAGCCGCACGGAGCCGCGCCCGTCTCGCTCCATCCGGTGGAGAAGCTGCCCGAGCTCGATCTGTCGGCGGCTCCGCCGGCGGGGTCTCGTGACCTTCTTCGTGAGCTCGGACCGTCGGGCTTCGCGGCGGCGCTGCGAGCCCAGGAGGCGGTGGCGGTCACCGACACCACCTTCCGCGACGCCCACCAGTCGCTGCTCGCGACCCGGGTGCGCACCACCGACCTGCTCGGCGTGGCCGGCCACGTCGCGCGGCTGACGCCGCAGCTGTGGTCGCTGGAGGCGTGGGGCGGAGCGACGTACGACGTGGCGCTCCGCTTCCTCTCCGAAGACCCGTGGGAGCGGCTGGCGGCGCTGCGCGAAGCCGTGCCCAACATCAACCTGCAGATGCTGCTGCGTGGACGCAACACCGTGGGCTACACGCCCTATCCGACCGAGGTCACCGACGCGTTCGTCTCCGAGGCCGCCGCCACCGGGATCGACGTCTTCCGCATCTTCGACGCACTCAACGACGTCTCCCAGATGCGGCCGGCGATCGACGCGGTGCGCGCGACCGGTTCGTCGCTCGCCGAGGTGGCGCTCTGCTACACCGGCGACCTCTCCTCGCCGGATGAGAAGCTCTACACGCTCGACTACTACCTGCGGCTGGCCGACGAGATCGTCTCGGCAGGCGCGCACGTGCTCGCGATCAAGGACATGGCCGGACTCCTGCGGGCGCCTGCGGCGCGCACCCTGGTGACCGCGCTGCGGGAGCGCTTCGACGTGCCGGTGCACCTGCACACCCACGACACCGCGGGTGGCCAGCTGGGCACGCTCCTGGCCGCTGTCGACGCCGGGGTCGACGCGGTCGACGCCGCGACCGCATCGATGGCCGGCACCACCTCCCAGCCGCCGCTCTCCTCGCTCGTCGCCGCGCTCGACCAGACCCCACGCGCCACCGGTATCTCGTTGTCGTCGGTGAACTCGCTGGAACCCTACTGGGAGGCGGTACGCCGCGTCTACGCGCCCTTCGAGTCCGGCCTGCCCGCGCCGACCGGCCGGGTCTACCGCCACGAGATCCCCGGCGGCCAGCTCTCCAACCTGCGCCAGCAGGCGATCGCGCTGGGGCTCGGTGAACGCTTCGAGGAGATCGAGGACATGTACGCCGCGGCCAACCAGATCCTCGGCCGGGTGCCGAAGGTCACGCCGTCGTCCAAGGTCATCGGCGACCTGGCCCTCTCGCTGGTGGCGGCGGGAGCCGATCCGGCTGCCTTCGAGGCCGACCCGGCGGCGTACGACATCCCGGGGTCGGTGATCGGCTTCCTCAACGGTGAGCTCGGCGACCCTCCGGGCGGATGGCCCGAGCCGTTCCGCGGCAAGGCGATCGCCGGCCGCACCTGGAAGGAGCCGTCGCCCACGCTCTCCGCCGACGACGCCGCCGGGCTCGCCAGCGAGGAGGCCGGCGAACGACGGGCGACGCTCAACCGGCTCCTCTTCCCCGGCCCGACGAAGGAGTTCGGCGAGGCACGGTCGAAGTGGGGCGACGTGTCGGTCATCTCCACCCTCGACTACCTCTACGGCCTGCGCGAAGGCGAGGAGCACGTCGTCGAGCTCTCCGAGGGCAAGACCGTCATCTTCGGTCTCACCGCCGTCTCCGAGCCCGACGAGCGCGGCATCCGCACCGTCATGGCGACCATCAACGGCCACCTGCGCCCCATCGGCGTACGCGACCGCTCCGTCGCCGCCGAGGTCGCCGCCGCCGAGAAGGCCGACCCGGCTGTTCCTGGCCAGGTCGCCGCCCCCTTCCAGGGCGTCGTCACCATCGCGGTCGCCGCCGGCGACTCGGTATCCGCCGGCGACACCGTCGCCACCATCGAGGCCATGAAGATGGAGGCCGCCATCACCGCCCCCGTCGCCGGCACCGTCTCCCGCCTTGCCTTCGACGGCACCCAAGCCGTAGACGGCGGCGACCTCGTACTCGTCCTGGACTGATCCCCCGAGGTCGAAGCGTCACCTCTGCAGGCCGAAGCGTCACCTCTGCAGGCCGAAGCGTCACCTCTGCAGGTCGAGTGGGCATCGAGATGCCCACTCGACCTGCAGGACTGACTTCTCGGCAGGCGTACGTGACTCCTCGACCTGTAGGGGCGACTACTCGACGTGGTGGAGGCGGCGGGCGGCCTCGGCGGTGGAGCCTGAGATCGAGGGGTAGACGGTGAAGGTGTTGGCGATCTGGTCGACGGTGAGGCCGGTGGAGACGGCGAGGGTGATGGGGTGGATCAGCTCGGAGGCGCGGGGGCCGACGACGACGCCGCCGATGACGACGCCGGTGCCGGGGCGGGAGATGAGCTTCACGAAGCCGTCGGAGATGCCCTGCATCTTCGCGCGCGGGTTGCCCTTGAGGTCGAGGCGGAGGGTGTCGGCGACGACCTCGCCGGAGTCGACCTGGGCCTGCGAGTAGCCGACCGTGGCGATCTCGGGCGAGGTGAAGACGTTGGCAGCGACCTCCTTGAGGTCCATCGGGATGACCGCGTCGCCGAGGAAGTGGCGCATCGCGATCCGGCCGGCCATGGCGGCGGTCGAGGCGAGCATGAAGCCGCCGGTGCAGTCGCCGGCGGCGTAGACGCCGTAGGCCGAGGTGCGCGAGACCTTGTCGGTGCGGATGAATCCGCCCTCGTCGAGCTCGATGCCGGCCTCCGCCAGTCCGAGATCCTCGGTGTTGGGGATGGAGCCGAGGGCGAGCACGCAGTGGCTGCCGGTGACCTCGCGGCCGTCGGTGAGCTTCACGGTCACGACGTCGCCGTCACGGGTCACCGTCTCCATGCGCGACTTGCCGAGGATGTTCATCCCCTGCCGCTCGAGCACGTCCTGGAGCACCGTCGCCGCATCCGCGTCCTCACCTGGGAGAACACGATCGCGCGACGACACGAGGGTGACCCGCGCGCCGAGGTTGAGGTAGGCGTTGGCGAACTCGACGCCGGTGACGCCGGAGCCGACCACGATCATGTGCTCGGGCAGCTCGTCGAGGTCGTAGACCTGCTCCCAGGTCAGGATTCGCTCGCCGTCGGGCTGCGCGCTCGGCAGCACCCGCGGCCGGGCACCCGTGGCGATCAGCACGGCATCGTTCTCGATCGCCTCCTCGCCGCCGTCGGGCAGGGCCGCGACGACACGGCGCTTGTCGGCGTCGATGCGACCAGCGCCCTTGACGACCCTGATCCCGCGTCGGGTCAGTCGCCCCTCGATGTCGCTCGACTGCGCGAGCGCGAGCGCCTTGACCCGCTCGTTGACCAGCCCGAGGTCGGCGTAGAGCTCGGTCGCCGGGTCACCCTGGTGGTCACGGAAGTTGATGCCGAGGTCGCGGGCGAGCGTCATGTCGGACATCAGCTCGGAGGTGGCGATCAACGTCTTGCTGGGCACACAGTCGGTCAGCACCGCACTGCCACCGACGCCGTCGCGATCGACGACAGTCACCTCGGCCCCGAGCTGCTGCGCCACCAGCGCCGCCTCGTACCCGCCTGGACCGCCACCAACAATCGTCACCCGCGCCATAAAAACATGATCCCACGGTGTGCTGTCAGGAGTACGCCGGGGCGCACTCCTGACAGCACACGGGCTCAGCCCATCGTCTTCTGGCCGTCGATGGTCTCTCGGATGATGTCGGCGTGGCCGGCGTGCTGGGCGGTCTCGGCGATGATGTGGGTGATCACGCGGCGGTTGGACCAGCGCGCACCGGGCTGGAACCACGGCGCCTCGGGCAGGGCGTGATCCTCGTCGAGATCGACCGTGCGGACGAGCTCGTCGGTGGCAGCGGCCACCTTCTCGTAGGCAGCCACGATCTCCGCCAGCGTCTCGGACTCGAGCAGGCTGAACTCGTCGGCACGCGCCGCGAAGGCTTCGGGGGTGAACTCGACCGCCTGGGGCCCCTCGACGATGAACCGCGCCCACTCGGCCTCGGTCGCGGCGACGTGCTTGATGAGTCCACCGACCTGCAGGACGCTCACGGTCGGCGCCAGCCGAGCCTGCTCGTCGGTCAACGCCTCGGCGGTCTTGCGCAGGAACCCGCGGTGGACCGCGAGGGTCTCCAGCAGGTCGGTGCGCTCGCGGGTCGAGATGGCGGTTGCGTTCATGACATGGGCTCCTTGGTCGTGATCTCTGCGAACAAGACCAACGCTATGAGCAGATCCGGTCAGTTTCTGACCTCAATCAAGGAAACCTTGCGCCGATCCGCCCGCAGACACCGAAGACGGCGAAGACGCACAGAAGGCCCGGGCCGCGACGTACGCGCTCCCGGGCCTCCCGCGAAGGGCCTTACAGGTTGATCATGTGGCCTGCGATGCCCTCGATGGCTTCCTTCATCGCCTCCGACAGGGTCGGGTGCGCGAAGACGTTGCGAGCGATCTCGTCGGCGGTGAGGTCCCAGGTCTTCGCCAGGGTCAGGGCCGGGAGCAGCTCGGTGACCTCCGGGCCGATCAGGTGGGCGCCGAGAAGCTCGTTGTGCTCGGCGTCGGCGACGATCTTGACGAAGCCGGCGGTCTCGGCCATGCCGCGAGCCTTGCCGTTGGCCGAGAACGGGAACGACGCGGTCTTGACGTCGTAGCCCTTCTCCTTGGCCTGCGCCTCGGAGTAGCCGAAGGAGGCGATCTGCGGCTGGCAGAACGTCGCCCGCGGGATCATGTCGAAGTCGATCTCCATGGTCTCGGCGCCGGCGATCGTCTCCGCGGCGATGACCCCCATGGCCTCGGCCGTGTGGGCGAGCATCAGCTTGCCGGTGCAGTCACCGATCGCGTAGACGTTCTCGACGTTCGTACGTCCACGGGCGTCGACCGCGATGGCACCGCGCTCGGTGAGCTCGACACCGGCGGCCTCCAGACCGAAGCCCTCCACGCGCGGCGCGAAGCCGAAGGCGGCCAGGAACTTGTCGGCCTCGAGCGTCTGCTCCTCACCGCCGGCGGCGGGGGCGACCTTCACGGTGACGCCGGAGCCGGTGTCTTCGACGCCCTTGACAGCGGTCGAGAGGAGCACGTTGACGCCGAGCTTCTTGTAGTGACGCAGCAGCTCCTTGGACACGTCGGCGTCCTCGGTCGGGACCATCCGGTCCAGGAACTCCACGATCGTGACGTCGACGCCGAAGTTCTTCAGCACGTAGGCGAACTCGACGCCGATCGCACCCGAGCCGCCGATGACGATCGACTTCGGCAGCTCCTCGGTGAGGATCTGCTCCTCGTAGGTCACGATGTTCTGCCCGTTGGGCACGACGCCGGGCACCGAGCGCACGGTCGCGCCGGTGCCGATGATCAGGTTGTCGAAGGTGTGCGACGTCGAGCCGTCCTTGCCCTCGACGTCGATCGACTTCGGGCCGGTGAGCGTGCCCCAGCCGTCGACCTCGGTGATCTTGTTCTTCTTCATCAGGTAGTGGACGCCCTTGGCGCTCGCATCGGCCACACTGCGGCTGCGCTTCCAGGTCGTCGCGAAGTCCATGGTGGCATCGCCTGAGATGCCGAAGGTCTTCTTCTCGTGCGTGATGATGTGCGCGATCTCAGCGTTGCGGAGCAGCGCCTTGGACGGGATGCAGCCGACGTTGAGGCACACACCGCCCCAGTACTGCTTCTCGACGACGGCGACAGACTTGCCGAGCTGAGCGGCACGGATGGCGGCGACGTAGCCACCGGGGCCAGCGCCGAGGACGAGGACATCGAAGTGGGTCACGCATCCAAGGGTAGACCGCCGATAACAGACAGATCTCAGTTGGGTTGGAGACTGAACGGTAACCTCGTGACCTGTGACTCTCTACGCGGCCTATGGCGTCAATCTGGACCCCGTGCTGATGAGCGAGCGCTGCCCGCATTCCCCGCTGCGTACGACCGGATGGCTGAGCGGCTGGCGCCTCACCTTCGGCGGCGAGGAGAACGTGCTCGGCGAGGGGCCGAGAGCCACGATCGTCCAGGATCCGTTCGAGCAGGTCTTCGTCGCCGTCTACGACGTCGTCGAGCAGGACATGGCGGCGCTGGAGAAGTGGGAGCTGGCCGACATCGGCGTCTACTTCAAGACCAAGGTGCGCATCTCCGCGCTCGCCGCGGACCTGCTGTGCGAGACCTATGTGCTCGACACGTACGAGGGCGGGATCCCGGACGCCCGCTACCTGGGCGCGCTCGCCGATGCCGCCGAGGCGGCCGGGGCTCCGGCCGACTACGTGCACGCGCTGCGTACGCGGCCTTGCCGGTCCAACGACTGACCCGATCTCGTCATAAGGTGAGGCTGTGACCTCACCGTATGACCTTGCCGAAGAAGCAGCCGCCGTTCTCGCCGAGAAGACCGGCATCGAGAAGCACGACATCGCGCTGGTGCTGGGCTCGGGCTGGCTGCCCGCTGCCGACGCGCTCGGCGAGGATTACACCGAGATCGCGACCACCGACCTGCCGGGCTTCAGCGCGGCCGCGGTCAAGGGACACAGCGGCAAGATCCGCTCGATCCGCTCGGCCGGCGGTCGCAACCTGCTGGTCTTCCTGAGCCGCACGCACTACTACGAGGGCAAGGGCGTCGACGCGGTCGTGCACCCGATCCGCACCGCGGCCGCGGCCGGCTGCGAGACGATGGTGCTCACCAACGGCTGCGGCGGGCTCAACCCGTCCTGGTCGCCGGGCACCCCGGTGCTGATCCGCGACCACATCAACCTGACCGCCACCTCCCCCCTGGTCGGAGCCAACTTCGTCGACCTCACCGACCTCTACTCGGCGCGCCTGCGCGGGCTGGCCAAGCAGGTCGACTCCTCCCTCGACGAGGGCGTCTACGTCCAGTTCCCCGGGCCGCACTACGAGAGCCCGGCCGAGGTGAAGATGGCCGGGATCATCGGCGGTGACCTGGTCGGCATGTCGACGACGCTCGAGGCGATCGCGGCCCGCGAAGCGGGCATGGAGATCCTCGGCATCTCGCTGGTCACCAACCTGGCCGCCGGCATCTCCGACCAGCCGCTCGACCATGCCGAGGTCCTGGAGGCCGGCCGCTCGGCCGCCACCAGGATGGGTGGCCTCCTCGGCGACCTCCTGCCCAAGATCTGAGCACCCGTTGACCCAAAGGGTTAGGGTTACCTAACCTCGGGTCGACCCGTCCACGCTGCCACTTGGAGTCCGATGACCGCCCTGCTGAGTGACCACACCGAGCCGCTGTCGACGTTGATGCGCGACGGCTCGCGCGCCGAGCACACCGCGGCCGAGGGCTCCTCCTACATGGCCTCACTGCTCGACGGGCAGGTCAACGAGCAGGGGTACGCCGACTACCTGCTGCGCCTGCGCCAGGTCTATGCCGCGCTGGAGAGCGTCGGGCGCGACCTGGCGGCGACCGACCCGATCGCCGCCGCCGTCCACGACCCGGTGCTCGAACGGCTCGCCGCGATCGACGCCGACCTCGACCACTGGGCGCCCGGAGCGGTCGCGGTCGACTCCCCGGCCGCCACGACGTACGTCGCGAGGATCGAGGCCAGCCGCGAGTGGGGCGGCCTCTACGCCGCTCACCACTACACCCGCTACCTCGGCGACCTCTCCGGTGGCCAGGCGATCGGGCGCACCCTCGACCGCACCTTCGAGCTCGGCGGCGCCGGCATCGCGTTCTACGCGTTCGCCGAGGTCTCGAAGCCGAAGCCCTACAAGGACGGCTACCGCGCGCGTCTCGACGGTCTCGGCCTCGACGCCGACCAGAAGGCGCGCGTCGTCGACGAGGTGAAGGTGGCCTTCGGCCTCAACCAGGCCATCTTCGAGGAGCTGAGCGGCCGGCTCGAGGCCTACCGGCGCTGAACTTCGGTCTGCGGGCGAGGGATGACCTAAGGTCAGATCCATGGTCCCCACCGATCGATCCGAGCTCGTCGTCCGGGCACGAGAATGGCTCGCCGACGACCCTGACGAGCAGACCAGGAACGAGCTCGAAGGCCTGCTGACATCCACCTCGCCGGATGCCGTGGCCGACCTGGCCGACAGGTTCTCCGGCACCCTCCAGTTCGGCACCGCCGGACTGCGCGGAGCGCTCGGGGCCGGGCCCAACCGGATGAACCGAGTGGTCGTCATCAAGGCCGCCGCGGGCCTGGCCAACTACCTGCTCGCGACGGGCGCGCAGGGCCCGGTGGTGATCGGCTATGACGCTCGATACAACTCCGACGTCTTCGCCCAGGACACCGCCGAGGTGATGACCGGCGCCGGCCTGGAGGCGCTGGTGATGCCGCGCTCGCTGCCGACGCCGGTGCTGGCCTACGCGGTCAAGGCCCTGGGCGCCAGCGCCGGTGTGATGGTCACCGCCAGCCACAACCCACCGCAGGACAACGGCTACAAGGTCTATCTCGGTGACGGGTCGCAGATCGTGCCTCCCGCCGATGCCGAGATCGCGAAGCGGATCGCGGCCATCGACAGGGCCGGCTCGGTCAGGCGGGGCGCTCCCGGCCGCACGATCAGCGAGGATCTCGTCGACAGCTACCTCGACACGGTCGTCGGGCTGCTCGCCGAGGGCGGCGCACGCGACCTCACGACGGTCTACACGCCGCTGCACGGCGTCGGCGGCGACCTGGTGCAGCTGGCGATGAAGTTCGCCGGCTTCCCCGAACCGCTCGTGGTCAAGGAGCAGGAGCGGCCCGACCCCGACTTCCCGACGGTCGCGTTCCCCAACCCCGAGGAGCCCGGCGCGATGGACCGCGCGATGGCCCTGGCCGGCAAGAAGCGCGTCGACCTGGTCATCGCCAACGACCCCGACGCCGACCGCTGCGCCGCCGCCATCGCCGATGGCAAGAAGTGGCGGATGCTGACCGGCGACGAGGTCGGCGCGCTGCTGGCGACCCACCTGATCCGCAAGGGCGTCACCGGGACGTACGCCGCCTCGATCGTCTCCTCCTCCCTGGTCGGGAAGGTCGCCGAGGCCGCCGGGCAGACCTACGTCGAGACCTTGACCGGGTTCAAGTGGATCTCGCGCGCTCCCGGGATCGCGTTCGGCTACGAGGAGGCGCTGGGCTACTGCGTCGACCCCCAGCACGTGCGCGACAAGGACGGCATCTCCGCACTGCTGCTCCTGTGCGAGCTGGCCGCGTCGCTCAAGGCCGAGGGCCGGCGGCTGGTCGACCTGCTCGACGAGATCGCGGTCGAGCACGGTCTGCACGCCACCTCCCAGCTCTCCGTGCGTCTGGAGGACCCCGCCCAGATCACGGCCGCAATGCAGCGGCTCCGCGAGCGGCCGGTGACCGCACTGGCAGGCTCGGCTGTGCAGCAGATCGACGACCTCGCCGCAGGTGAAGGCGGTCTGCCGCCGACCGACGGGATCCGCTATCACCTGGCCGGAGGCTCGCGGGTGATCGTGCGGCCCAGCGGCACCGAGCCCAAGATCAAGTGCTACCTCGAGGTCGTGCAGCCCGTTGCCGACACCTCGTCGCTGCCCACCGCCCGCCGCGACGCCGACATCGCTCTCGGTGCGCTCAAGGTCGACATCCGAGCCGCCCTCGGCGTCTGACTTCACCGCTGGTCGAGTCCGCGAGCGCCAGCGAGCGGTGTCGCTTCGCTCGGGGGCTCCGGCGGCTCGACCAGCAGGGTCAGAGGAAGAACAGGACGACGAAGACGACGGCGACGATCACGGTGACGCCGATCAGCGGCCAGTCCCAGGTGCGGCGTACGTCTTCGGCGAGGGCGAACTGCTCCTCGGAGTCGCGCTTGATCCGACGCCGGTCGCGTGCGTCCTGGGCGAGCGCGTTGAGACGGTCCTCGATGAAGTCGGTCTGGTTGCGCAGCGGGTTGTGGTCGCGCTTGGCGCCCTTGACCGCGTCACGGATCGAGCGCCCGACGGCGCCGCTGACGTAGGTGCGCCCGCCGGCGTAGGCACCGAGGGTGCGCCCGACCGAGACGCTCTCCAGAGCAGCCATCGGAAACCGGACGGTCGAGTAGAGGTGGTGCAGCACGAAGTCACCGTTGCTGACCCCGACCTTCGTACGGATGAACGCCGCGTACGCCACCAGCGCGAACAGCACCGCCCCGGCCGTCGTCACGGGGTGCCAGCCGGTGATCGCGTCGACCACGATGATCGCGACCGCGGCCCCGATCGCGAGAACGCCCCACACGCTGCTGCTGGAGTTGCGGAACCATTCATCGGGCTGATCGTCATTCACGGCGCACACGATAGCCCTCGTATGCTGAGCCTGTGCCTACCGCCGCTGAGATCGCGAAGCTGATCGACCACACCCTCCTCAAGCCCGAAGCAACCCATGCTGACGTCGAGGCGCTGATCGCGGAGGCCGCCGAGCTCGGCACCTACTCGGTGTGCGTCTCCCCCTCGATGCTGCCCCTGACCGTGCCGGACGGCCTGAAGGTCGCGGTCGTGTGCGGCTTCCCGAGCGGCAAGCACCTCTCCTCGGTCAAGGCCGGCGAGGCCGCGGCCGCGGTGGAGGCCGGAGCCGACGAGATCGACATGGTGATCGACGTCGGCGCAGCGAAGGAGAAGCGGTTCGCTGACGTCGAGTCCGACATCGCCGCCGTCCGGACCGCTGCTCCCGCGCCCACCGTGCTGAAGGTGATCATCGAGTCGGCCGCGCTCGACGACGACGAGATCGTCGGGGTCTGCGAGGCGGCCGTCCGTGCCGGCGCCGACTTCGTGAAGACCTCCACCGGCTTCCACCCGGCCGGCGGCGCGAGCGTCCACGCCGTCGAGCTGATGCGCAGCACCGTCGGGCCCGACCTCGGGGTCAAGGCCTCCGGCGGCGTACGCACGATGGAGCAGGCCGAGCAGATGATCGCCGCGGGCGCGACCCGTCTCGGTGTCTCGGGTTCGCGCGCGCTGCTGTCCGGGTCGACCCCGGGCGCCGGCTACTGAGAGGTCATCGCTGATCCTCGGCGCGGTCGATTCTCGGATGGGCCGGAGGTCGGTGAGAATGTCCCGGTGCATGCTCAGGTCATCGTTCTCGCCGGACCATCGGGAGCCGGGAAGTCCCGCCTAGCCGAGCGGCTGGGGTTGCCGATCCTTCGGCTCGACGACTTCTACAAGGACGGCTCCGACCCTTCGCTCCCCCGGATCGTCGACGGGCCCAACGCAGGCATGGTCGACTGGGACCACCCGCGCTCATGGCATCCCGAGGACGCCGTCGAGGCGATCACCTCGCTGTGCAGGACCGGCACCGCCGAGGTGCCCGTCTACGACATCGCCCACGACGGCCGCACCGGCTGGCAGACGCTCTCGCTCGGCGACTCGAAGTTCTTCGTCGCCGAAGGCATCTTCGCCCAGGACATCGTGGCCGACTGCCGCGAGCTGGGCCTCCTCGCCGAGGCCTACTGCGTCACCCAGTCGGCCTGGACCACCTTCTGGCGTCGCCTCGCGCGCGACCTGCGCGAGCGCCGCAAGCCACCGTTCGTGCTGGTCAGGCGTGGGTTGGCGCTGAAGCGCGCGCAGCCGCAGGTGGTGGCCGACGCCGCCACCAAGGGATGCATCGCGGTCTACCCGAAGCACGGCTACGTCGCGATCGACGAGCTCATAGGGCTGCGTAGGCGTCCTTGATCTCGTGGATCAGGTCGACCCGCTCGTCATAGGGCAGGAACGCCGACTTCATCGCGTTGGTCGTCAGCCGCTGGAGCTCGGGCAGCCCCCAGCCGAAGGCCTCCACGATGCCGGCCATCTCCGCCGTCATCGAGGTGCGTGACATCAGTCGGTTGTCGGTGTTGATGGTGACCCGGAAGCCGAGGTCGTAGAGCAGCCCGATCGGGTGCTCGGCGATCGACTTCGCCGCCCCGGTCTGCACGTTGGAGCGCGGGCAGAGCTCGAGCGGGATCCGCCGGTCACGAACGTACGACGCGAGCCGGCCGAGCCGCGGAGCGCCCCCGTCATCCACCGTGATGTCGTCGACGATGCGTACGCCGTGGCCGAGCCGGTCGCAGCCGCACGGGTGCACCGCCTCCCAGATCGAGGGCAGCCCGAAGCCCTCGCCCGCGTGAATGGTGAAGCGCATGTTGTCGGCCGCCAGGTGCTCGAACGCCGCCAGGAACCGGCTCGGCGGAAACCCCTTCTCCGGGCCGGCGATGTCGAAGCCGGCGACCCCGCGGTCGCGCCAGGTCACCGCCAGGTCGGCGATCTCGGTGGCTCGAGCGGCCTGCCGCATCGCGGTCAGCAGCTGGCGTACGACGATCTTCCTCCCGCCGTTGGCGACCGCCGCCGTGCCCGCGTCGAACCCCGCCTGAACGGCCTCGACGCACTCGTCCAGCTCGAGGCCGTTGGCCGTGTGGAGCTCCGGCGCCCAACGGATCTCGGCATAGACCACGCCGTCCGCGGCCAGGTCCTCGACGCACTCGCGTGCGACCCGGGTCAGCGCAGGCAGCGTCTGCATCACCGCCAGCGTGTGCGCGAAGGTCTCCAGATAGCGCTCCAGCGACCCGGAGTCGGCGCTGGTCACGAACCACTCCTCCAGCGCCGCCGGATCCTGCTGGGTGCCCTGCGGCAGCTCGTGACCCACCTCGGCGGCGAGCTCGACGATGGTCGAGGGACGTACGCCTCCGTCGAGGTGGTCGTGGAGGAGCACCTTCGGGGCGGCCTTGATCTGAATGTCGGACGGTTTCATGGCCCCATCATTCCGTATCCGGATAGATTCCGGGGTGTGCGCACTTTCACCACTCTGCAAGAGGTCTCCGACGCTGCCGGCACCGAGATCGGCACCGGCGACTGGCTCGAGATCGACCAGGACCGCGTCAACGCGTTCGCCGAAGCCACCGGCGACAACCAGTGGATCCACGTCGACGTGGACCGGGCCAAGGAGGGCCCGTTCGGCGGCACCATCGCCCACGGCTACCTGACGCTGTCGCTGCTCCCGTTCCTCGGCTCGAGCGTCTACTCCCTGGAGACGCCGGGCGCGAAGCTCAACTACGGCCTCAACAAGGTGCGCTTCCCCACGCCGGTGCTGGTCGGTGCCCGCATCCGCGCCGTCGTCTCCTTCGGCGAGGTGACCGAGCTCCCCGCGGGTCTGCAGCTCGTGGTCAAGACGACCATCGAGATCGAGGGGTCCGCCAAGCCGGCCAGCGTCGCGGAGTCGGTCGTGCTCCTGCTCGACACCTGAGCCCCGGGCCAGGACGGGCGCCGGGCCCAGCTCCAGGTCAGGAGTAGTCGGCCCAGATCCGCTGGGTCGTGCCGTCGACGGTCATCTCGCCGCCGTACGGCACGATCCACTGCGGCCGGGTGTGACCGAAAGGCGGACCCACGACGACCACCGCGTCGGAGTTGTAGCGGGCGACGGTCTCGATCGCCGCGTCGCGCTGCTCGGCGCGCAGGGTCGCGCGCTCCTCGGCGCTCGGCTTGTGCTCGAAGTCGGACGTCGCCGCGCGCCCGACGACCACTGCGTCGATCGCCTCGAGCAGCCCGCGCTCGCCCAGCGAGCGTGTGATCCAGGCAAACTCGCGCGCCGGGATGCGCTCCTCGGAGGTCTCGAGCAGGATTACTCCACCGTCCAGCACCCCGGGGTCGGCCGGGAAGCGGCCGGCCGTGAGCGCCCACTGCACGATCTCGATGCAGCCGCCCCACGTGCGGCCGGTGACCGCGCGGGCCGGACCGGCCCACGTCCACGGCTCGGTCTTGTCCCGCTCGCCGTACTCGGTCAGCGCGCGCGGGTCGTTCCAGTCGTGGCCGATGTCCTCGGACTCCCCCGGCTCGCTGATCTCCAAGCTCTCGCCGGTCAGCAGCGCCGCCCTGAGCGAGGCCTCGTGGATCGGGTCGAGCCCCGGGCCGGGGCCGAGGTGGACCTGGCTGGAGCCGCCGTAGAACCCGGCGACCCCGTTGGTCCACAGCCAGTTGAGCAGGTTGGTGTTGTCGCTGTGGCCGAGGAACGGCTTCGGGTCCTTGCGGATCAGGTCGGCGTCGAGATGCGGGATCACGGTGATCTGGTCCTCGCCGCCGATGGTCGCCAGCACCGCCCGGATCTCCGGGTCGGCGAAGGCGGCGTTCACGTCGGCCGCCCGCTCCTGCGCCGTCGCACCGAGCTTGCGGGTCGTCGGATACTCCACCGGCACCAGGCCCGTGACCGCGGCCAGCCGCTCCATCGCCTGCTCGTGGATCGCCGGCGCCACCGCGGGCGCCGCGAACGACGGTGACAGCACGGCGACCTTGTCGCCGGCGACGGGCTTGGGTGGCTTGATGATCTCCATGCTCGAAGTGTGGCCTCAGGTGGTCGTCAGGGGCGACCGGTTATCTCCCGCGCCGGCCCGTCAGGCGAGGTGTAACACGCTGTTACACGGACTATCCGGTCGTTCAGAACGGGCGAGTAGTCCTACGAACGACGTGTTACAGCTCGCGAAGGCAGACGCGCGGCCGCAGGCGGTCTCGCCGGCCCGCGGGTCGAGTCAGCCGATCCGGTCGAGGATCAACGGCGTCGCCTCGTACGCAGCGCCGTCCTCGATCTCGAAGCCACCCTCGAGCGCGGCCAGTGCCCGGTCGAAGCGCTCGGGGGTGTCGGTGTGCAGCGTGAACAGCGGCGCACCGGCGGCGACCGTGTCGCCCGGGCGGGCGTGCCAGGTGACGCCGGCCCCTGCCTGCACCGGGTCCTCCTTGCGCTCGCGGCCGGCCCCGAGCCGCCACGCGGCCAGCCCGACGGCCATCGCGTCAAGCCGGGTCAGCACGCCCGAGGTGGGCGCGGTGACCACATGGGTCTCGCGGGCGACCGGCAGCGGAGCCGACGGGTCGCCGCCCTGCGCCGAGATCATCGCGCGCCAGGCGTCCATGGCCTTGCCGGAGGCCAGCACCTCGGCCGGGTCGGCGTCCACACCGGCTGCGGTCAGCATCTCACGGGCTAGGGCCACGGTGAGCTCGACGACGTCGGCAGGGCCACCTCCGGCCAGCACCTCGACCGACTCGGCGACCTCGATCGCGTTGCCGGCCGTCAGCCCCAGCGGGGTGGCCATGTCGGTCACCAGCGCGACCGTGCTGACGCCGGCGTCTGTGCCGAGATCCACCATGGTCCGGGCCAGCTCCTGCGCGGAGTCGAGCGTCTTCATGAACGCGCCCGCGCCGACCTTGACGTCGAGCACGAGCGCTCCGGTGCCCTCGGCGATCTTCTTCGACATGATCGAGGAGGCGATCAGCGGGATCGCCTCGACGGTGCCGGTGACGTCGCGCAGCGCGTAGAGCTTCTTGTCGGCCGGGGCCAGACCGTCGCCGGCCGCACAGATCACCGCACCGACGGAGCCGAGCTGCGCGAGCATCTCCTCGTTGGACAGCGCCGCGCGCCACCCGGGGATCGACTCGAGCTTGTCGAGCGTGCCACCGGTGTGGCCGAGCCCGCGACCGGAGAGCTGCGGCACGGCGACGCCACATGCGGCCACGAGCGGCGCGAGCGGCAGCGTGATCTTGTCGCCCACACCACCGGTGGAGTGCTTGTCGGCCGTCGGCCGGTCGAGGGAGTCGAACGACATCCGCTCGCCCGAGGCGATCATCGCCGCCGTCCACCGCGCGATCTCACGCCGCGACATCCCGTTGAGCAGGATCGCCATGTTGAGCGCCGACATCTGCTCATCGGCCACGGCACCCCGGGTGTAGGCCGCGATCATCCAGTCGATCTGCGAGTCGCTCAGCTCGCCGCCGTCGCGCTTGGCGAGGATCACCTCGACCGCATCATGTTCCGCCATGCGGACAGCGTAAGGCGCGACCGCCCCACGGCCCTATCGGGCGACGACGGCCGCGTCCGGTCAGGCCAGGGCCTCCGGGCCGAAGGCGTCGGGGAGCACCTCGGCCATGGTCTTCACGCCCGAGACGGTCCACAGGAGCAGCTCGGGTCCGCCGTTCTCCCAGAGCAGCTGACGGCAGCGGCCGCAGGGCATGATCACCTCGCCGGTGCCGTTGACGCAGACGACGTGGGTGAGGCGGCCTCCGCCGGTCATGTGCAGCGAGGAGACGAGGCCGCACTCGGCGCACAGGGTGACGCCGTAGCCCGCGTTCTCGACGTTGCAGCCCTGGAGCAGGCGTCCGTCGTCGGCGATCCCGGCCACTCCGACGCGATACATGGAGTAGGGGGCGTACGCATGTTTTGCGGCCTCGACGGCCTGCGTGCGCAGGGATTCCCAGTCAAAGCCGCCTGCGGCGTACGTCTGCTTCTCGGTCATGGCTCGACCTTAAAGCCTGAGCGAACTTCGAGACACAGCCTCGGAGGCTTAGGCTTCGGCGAGATCAAAAGTTGGTAACCGTTTGCGGAATCCCTGGCGTTGCTCGGTCGATAGGGAGAACGTTCGGACCATGAATGTCCCTTGTTCCGTGGATCCGCGGAGCAACGACCTGGAGGCACCAGTGAAGAACAACATCAAGAAGGCCGCCGCCGGCAGCGTCGCTGCGGTCCTGGCCGCAGCCGCCCTCGCCTCGTGCGGAGAGGCGCCGGCCGAGCGCGCAGGCGAGAAGAAGAGCGACTACCTTCCCTGCATCGTCTCCGACGCCGGCGGGTTCGACGACAAGTCGTTCAACCAGCTCAGCTATGAGGGCGTCCAGGACGCCGCCGAGAAGATCGGCACCAAGCCGAAGGCCGTCGAGTCCAACAGTGAGAACGACTACGCCGCCAACCTCGAGAGCCTCGTCGCCCAGGGCTGCGACACCATCGTGACCGTCGGCTTCGCGCTCTCTGCCGCGACGATCAAGTCCGCCAAGGCCAACCCCGAGACCGAGTACGTCCTGATCGACGACGCCGCCGACGCCGACTTCGACGGCAAGGCCGACGCCGAGAACATCAAGCCGATCCTCTACGACACCGCGCAGGCCGCGTTCCTGGCCGGCTACACCGCGGCCGACTACACCAAGACCGGCGTCGTCGGCACCTACGGCGGTGAGCCGTTCCCGACCGTGACCATCTTCATGGACGGCTTCAAGCAGGGCGCGGAGTACTACGCGAAGACCAAGAAGAAGGACGTCAAGGTCGTCGGCTACACCGGCGGCGAGAAGGGCACCTTCACCGGCGAGTTCGTCGCCAACGAGAAGGCCACCAACACCGCCCGCCAGATCATTCAGCAGGACGCCGACGTGATCCTGCCCGTCGGCGGCCCGATCTACCAGGGTGCGCTCACCGCGATCGCCGACTCCGGCAAGGACGTCGCCCTGATCGGTGTCGACGCCGACTTCTACGAGACCGACCCCAAGACCAAGGACGTCGTGCTCACCTCCATCCTGAAGAACATGAAGACGTCCGCCACCGACGTCATCGTCGCCGCCAGCGAGGGCAAGTTCGACGCGACGCCGTACGTCGGCACCCTCGACAACGACGGGGTCGGCCTGGCGCCGTTCCACAACTTCGAATCGAAGGTCTCCAAGACCCTTCCCGACGAGCTCGACCAGGTGACCGCCGACATCAAGGACGGCTCGATCAAGGTCAACTCCTACCTCGCGAAGTGACCCTGCTCGTCTGAGCACGAGGGGGCCGGGCCACCACCCGGCCCCCTCGCCCCTGTCGGGAAGTCTTCACAGCAGATCCGACACGACGTACCTCTGGAATTTGTCCATCCCCGCAAGGAATGATCCGTGCCATGAGACTCGCGCTGAGCGACATCACCAAGCGCTTCGGCTCCCTGGTCGCCAACGACCACATCTCCCTGACCGTCGAGCCGGGTGAGATCCACTGCCTCCTGGGTGAGAACGGCGCGGGCAAGTCCACGCTGATGAACGTGCTCTACGGCCTCTACCAGGCCGACGAGGGCGAGATCCTCATCGACGACGAGCCGCAGCGGTTCAAAGGGCCCGGCGACGCGATGGCCGCCGGCATCGGCATGGTGCACCAGCACTTCATGCTCATCCCGGTCTTCACCGTGGCCGAGAACGTCATGCTCGGCCACGAGGCCACCGGCTTCGCCGGCAAGCTCGACATCGCCGCGGCCCGCAAGCAGGTGCGCGAGATCTCCGAGCGCTTCGGCTTCCATGTCGACCCCGACGCGCTCGTCGAGGATCTCCCCGTCGGCGTGCAGCAGCGGGTCGAGATCATCAAGGCGCTCTCGCGCGACGCCGAGGTGCTCGTCTTCGACGAGCCGACCGCGGTGCTGACGCCGCAGGAGACCGACGAGCTGATGGTGATCATGCGCCAGCTCAAGGAGTCCGGCACCGGCATCGTGTTCATCACCCACAAGCTTCGTGAGGTGCGGGAGGTGGCCGACCGGATCACGGTCATCCGCCGAGGCGCTGTCGTCGGAGAGACCTCTCCGGAGGCGTCCAACGCTGAGCTCGCCGCACTGATGGTCGGCCGACCGGTCGAGCTGAAGGTCCACAAGGAGCCCGCTCAGCCGGGCGAGCGCGCACTGGTCGTCGAGGACCTCACCGTCGCCGACGAGGACGGCTACGTGCACGTCGACGGCATCAGCTTCCACATCGACGCGGGCGAGATCCTCGCCGTCGCCGGGGTGCAGGGCAACGGCCAGACCGAGCTCACCGAGGCGATGGTCGGCCTGGCGCCGCACGTCGAGGGATCGATCAAGCTCGACGGCCGCGAGATCGTCGGCCGCTCGGTGCGCAAAGCGCTCGAGGCGGGCATCGGGTTCGTCCCCGAGGACCGGCAGGTCGACGGCCTGGTCAGCAACTTCACCATCGCCGAGAACCTCATGCTCAACCGCAGCTACGACAAGCCGTTCGTCTCCGGCGGCTCGCTGAACCTCAAGAAGCTCGACACCTTCGCCAAGGAGAAGCTGGCGGAGTACGACGTGCGCGCCTCAGGGGTCTCGACGCTGGCCGGACAGCTCTCGGGCGGCAACCAGCAGAAGGTCGTCGTGGCCCGCGAGCTCTCCCGCGACCTGCGCCTCCTCGTCGCCTCGCAGCCCACGCGCGGGGTCGACGTCGGGTCGATCGAGTTCATCCACAAGCAGATCGTGGCGGCGCGCGACTCGGGCGTACCCGTGCTCGTCGTCTCCTCCGAGCTCGACGAGATCTCCGCCCTCGCCGACCGGATCATGGTCCTCTACCGAGGGCGGGTCGTGGGCGTCGTGCCCGCCGACGCCTCCCGCGAAACCCTCGGCCTGATGATGGCCGGCGAGTCCCCGGAAGGAACCGAGGCATGAGCGAGAAGGGACCGGAGAACGAGCCGGTCGAGACCCCCGAGCAGGCCCAGGAGCAGGCGCAGGGGCCGGAGTCCACCGACGTACGCGTCGACGCCCCCGCGGCCACCGACACCGACCGCTCGCCCGACGCGGCCCGCTGGCACACGGCACTGCGCGAGATCACCACAGGCAACGCGCTGGTGGCCGTGCTCTCGGTGGTGCTGGCGATGTTCTTCGGGTCGCTGTTGATCCTGTTCACCGACGCCGACGTCCGCTACGCGCTCTCCTACTTCTTCGCCCGCCCCTACGACACGTTCTACTACGCGTGGGAGGCCATCTCGGGGGCGTACGTCTCGCTGTGGCGTGGTGCGGTCTACAACGACCTCGGCGGCACCTTCATCCAGCAGATCAAGCCGATCACCGAGACGCTGAAGTTCGCCGCGCCGCTGACCCTGGCCGGGCTCGGCATCGGTCTGACCTTCCGGGCCGGGCTGTTCAACATCGGCGGCCGCGGGCAGATGCTGCTCGGTGGCGCCGCAGCGGCGTACGTCGCGGTCACCCTCGACCTGCCGATGATCGTGCACCTGCCGCTGGCCATCCTGGCCGGTGCGCTCGCCGCCGCTCTGTGGGGTGGGATCGCCGGTCTCCTCAAGGCGCTCACGGGTGCCCATGAGGTGATCGTGACGATCATGCTCAACTACGTCGGCTATTACCTGGTCTTCTACGCGCTCACCCGTGAGTCGCTGCTCCAGGCGCCGGGATCGGGTAACCCGAAGTCCGCTCCGATGCCCGACTCGGCCGTCCTGCCGAGCCTGCTCGGTCCGCAGTTCAACCTGCACGCCGGGTTCCTGCTCGCGGTGCTCGCGACGTTCCTGGTCTGGTGGATCCTCAACCGCTCCTCGCTCGGCTACCGGTTCCGCGCGGTCGGGGAGAACCCTGCCGCGGCCCGGGCGGCCGGCATCAACGTCGGTGTCGCCTACCTGAGCGCTTTCATGATCTCGGGGGCCCTGGTCGGGCTGGCCGCGGTCAACCAGGTGCTGGGCTCGGTGACCGACGGCGTCACCAGCGGCCTCGACGCCGGGATCGGCTTCGATGCGATCACCGTGGCCCTGCTCGGACGCTCACGCCCGTTCGGCATCCTGGCGGCCGGGATCCTGTTCGGTGCCTTCAAGGCCGGCGGCTTCTTCATGCAGGCCTCCGAGGGCATCCCCGTCGACATCGTCCTCGTCATCCAGTCCCTGATCGTGCTGTTCCTCGCCGCGCCGCCGTTGGTCAAGGCGATCTTCCGACTCCCCTCGAAGGAGGCCTGAGCACCGTGTCTGCAGTCGAGCTTCCGGTCAACAACGACGCCCCGGGAACCGCCGAACGGATCCCGGGCCTGTGGAAGACCCCGGGCGTCATGGGCGTGTTCACGGTGCTGGTCGCGCTCCTCGTCCTGACGAACCCACGCAGCGGCGACTCCACCTTCCGGTGGGCCCGCGACGGCGACTGGTTCACCATCCCCGACGTCTCCCTCCCCGCCAACCTCATCGTGTGGACGACCGTCACGTTGTGCCTGCTCTGCGCGGCGTACGCGGCCTGGTGCTCGTTCGCTGGCCGCAAGACTCCGCTGGTGGTGGTCGCGGCCTTCGCCGTGTTCGCGGTCTCCGGGTTCCTGGCCTGGGCGGTCGCGGGCAAGACGCTGCCCGTCGTCGGCCTGCTCTCCGGTGCGCTCGCGCTGGCGGTGCCGCTGGTGTTCGGCGCGCTGGGCGGCGTGCTGGGCGAGCGCGCGGGCGTCGTCAACATCGCCATCGACGGGCAGCTGCTCTTCGGTGCCTTCGGCGCCGCGATCGCCGCTTCCCTCACCGGGTCGCCGTGGGTGGGTCTCATCGCGGCGATGATCGCCGGGATGCTGGTCGCGCTGCTCCTGGGGCTGTTCGCGATCACCTACTGGGTCCAGCAGGTCATCGTCGGCGTCGTCCTCAACGTGCTGGTGATCGGCTTCACCAGCTTCATGTTCTCCCAGGTCCTCTCGGAGAACGCGGCGCTGCTCAACAACCCGCCCCACTTCCCCCGCTGGGAGATCCCGCTGCTCTCCGGCCTCCCGGTGCTCGGCCCGATCTTCTTCCGGCAGACCGTGCTCGTCTACCTGATGTACGCCGCCGTCTTCCTGGTCGCCTGGGCGCTCTACCGCTCCAAGTGGGGCCTGCGCGTGCGCGCGGTCGGCGAGCACCCGAAGGCGGCCGACACCGTCGGCATCAACGTGATCGCCACCCGCTACCGCACGGTGCTGCTGGCCGGCGCGATCGCGGGCATCGGCGGCGCGACCTACACGCTCGTCTCGGTGCCGTCGTTCGGGCGCGAGATGACCGGTGGTGCGGGATATATCGCTCTGGCCGCGGTGATCTTCGGCAAGTGGGACCCGATCAGGGCGACCCTGGCGGCGCTGCTCTTCGGCTTCGCCTCCAACGTCGAGTCGGTGCTCTCCGTCATCGGCTCCCCCGTGCCGTCGCAGTTCATGCTGATGCTGCCCTACATCGTGACCATCTTCGCGGTGGCCGGCCTCGTCGGGCACTCTCGTGCACCAGCAGCCACCGGGGTGCCCTACCGGAAGGCCTAGCGACTCCCCCGCGGGATCAGCCCGGGATCAGCTCAGCGCGCGGTGGGCGGCGGCGGCCAAGACCTTGGCCCCGACGCCCACCGCGCGTTCGTCGATGCGCAGGTCGCCCTGGTGCAGGTCGTAGACGGGGCCACCGGGCGTGCGTACGCCGAGGCGGAACATCGAGCCCGCGACCTGCTCCTGATACCACCCGAAGTCCTCGCCGCCGAGGCTCTGCGCGGAGACGACGGCGCCGCGCTCGCCGAAGACCTCACGGACCGTGGCGAGCAGGATCTGGTGGGAGTCCTCGTCGTTGCTCACGGGCGGCACGCCTCGGGTGTAGTCGACGGCGGCCGTCACGCCGTAGGGCGCGATGATCTCGGCGACCACCTCGCGCACGACGTGCTCGACCTCGCTCCAGGCGTCGCTGTCGAGGATCCTGATGGTGCCGCCGACGACCCCGTGACCGGGGATCACGTTGTGGATCTGGCCCGCCTGCACCTTGCCCCACACCACGCTGACACCGGCGCGCGGGTCCATCCGCCGGCTCAGGATCGCCGGCAGCTCGGTGGTCACCTTGGCGAGCGCGAAGACCAGGTCACCGGTCAGGTGCGGGCGCGAGGTGTGGCCGCCGGTGCCGCTCAGATGCACCTCGATCAGGTCGGCGGCGCTGGTCAGCGCCCCGCTGCGGAGCCCGACCCGGCCCACCTCGACGGTGGGGTCGCAGTGGAGCGCGAAGATCCGCTCCACGTCATCGAGCGCGCCGAGGCTCATCAGGTGCAGCGCGCCGCCCGGCATGACCTCCTCGGCGGGCTGGAACAGCAGGCGTACGCCACCCGGCAGCGGTGACTCGCGATGCAGGTCGGCGAGCGCCAGACCGGCGCCGAGGAGCGCCGTGGTGTGCACGTCGTGGCCGCAGGCATGGGCGACCCCGGGCACGGTGCTCGCCCAGGTGTCGGTGGTGACGTCGTCGACGGGCAGCGCGTCCATGTCACCGCGCAGCGCGACCACCCTCGGGGCCGTCGTACGCTGCGCGCCCTGCGCCTGGACGCGGTCGCCGAGGTCGGCGATCAGCCCGGTCGCGCTGGCCCTGTCGACGTGCCAGCCGGCCTTCTCCAGCCGCTCGGCGACCATCTCGGAGGTGCGGTGCTCCTGCCAGGAGAGCTCCGGGTGTGCGTGGATGTCGCGGCGGAGGTCGGTGAGCTCGGCGGCGTAGGCATCGACTCGCTCGGCGAGGAAGGCAGCAGGTACGAACATAGTCCGGTCAGACTAATCTTTGTCGTAGGCGGCGAGGATCTTGTCCGCCGCCACGGTGGCGTGAAGCTGCCCGGAGAGCACCTCGTCGCGCACCTCGTCGCGGATCGCCTTGACGCCCTCGGAGTGCTTGAGCCGCTGGTCGAGCTCGTCGCGCACCAGCGCCCAGGTGAAGTCGAGCTGCTGCTCGGCGCGCTTGGTCTTCACCCCGTCCTCGCCGAGGTGCTTGCGGTGGGCCATCACCTGCTCCCATACCGAGTCGACGCCGTCGTCGTGCAGCGCCGAGGCGGTGACCACCGGCGGCGCCCACTCCTCGCGCGAGCGCACCAGGCGCAGCGCTCCGGCGAGCTCACGGGCGGCCGCACGCGCCTCCTGGGCGCGGTTGGGGTCGCCCGGGTCGGCCTTGTTCACCGCAATCACGTCGGCGATCTCGAGGATGCCCTTCTTGATGCCCTGCAGCTGGTCGCCGGTGCGCGCGATCGTGAGGAAGAGGAACGTGTCGACCATCCCGGCGACGGTCACCTCCGACTGACCGACGCCGACGGTCTCGACCAGCACCACGTCGTATCCGGCCGACTCCAGCACCGCCATCGCCTGCACGGTCGCCTTCGCGACGCCGCCCAGCGTGCCGGCGCTCGGCGAGGGCCGGATGAACGCGTTGGGGTCCACCGCAAGCCGCTGCATGCGCGTCTTGTCGCCGAGCACGGATCCGCCGGTGCGTACGGAGCTCGGATCGACGGCCAGCACCCCCACCTTGAGCCCGTTGGCGGTCAGCCGGCTGCCGAGCGCCTCGATGAAGGTGGACTTTCCGACACCGGGCACCCCGGAGATGCCGACCCGCACCGTGCTGCCGGCCGGGAGCCGGGTGAGCAGCTCGCGCGCGATGTCGCGATGTTGCGGCTTGGACGACTCCACCAGCGTGATCGCACGCGAGACCGCTGCCCGCTTGCCTTCGGTGATGCCGTCGAGGAGGTCTTGTACGTCGGGCCCAGGCATGCCAGCACCTTAGCCAAGAAGGCGGACCGCCGACGTCCCGGCTCGTCCAGCGGAGCCTGGTGAGCGCCGGTACGCTCGACCGACGTGACCGAGATGAAGAGAACAGCGGTGGTGACCGGCGGCGCAACCGGACTGGGGCGCGCGATCGCGGAGCGACTGGCGGCCGATGGGCTCGACGTAACCATCGCCGGGCGCCGGACGGAGGCCCTGAAGACCGCGGCTGCGGAGATCAACGGCGCCCTCGGCGCCGACCGGGTGACGTACGTCGTCGCCGACTGCACCGACCCGGCTGATGTGCGCGCCCTTGCCGATGCCTGCCCGGACCGGCTCGACGTGCTCGTGCTCAATGCCGGCGGGTTCACGCCGTCGGGCGGCGACGACCTGGAGACGGTGGCCGACGGCTGGACCGCCGACTTCCGGCTCAACGTGCTCACCGCGGTCCTCCCGGTCGAGGCGCTGCGCTCGAAGCTGGCCCGCCCTGGCGGTCGGATCGTGGCGATGAGCTCGATCTCCGCGCTGCGCGGCAACGGGTCCTACGGCGCCGTCAAGGGCGCCATCAACTCCTGGATCACCGGACTCGCCGCCGAGGTCGCGGCCGACGGCATCACCGCCAACTCCGTCGCTCCCGGCTTTATCCCCGACACCGAGTTCTGGGACTCGCGCCGCAGCCCCGAGCTGATCGAGGACCGCACGTCCCGCATCCCCGTGGGCCGTCCGGGCACCCCTGCCGAGGTCGCCGCGCTGGTCGCTCATCTGACCTCGCCGGACGCCGGGTTCACCACCGGGCAGGTCGTCGGCATCCACGGCGGGGCAGTCCTGTCCCGACTCTGACCGCCCGACTCTGACCGCCCGGCTCTGACCGCCCGACTCTGATTGCCCTGACCCTCAGCGCCCCAGGACCTCGCGAACCCTGTCGGGCAGCCCGCTCGCCCCGACACCCTCCAGCGGCACCCAGGAGACACCCGCCTGTGCGGCAGCCCAGACGATGGCGACGGCGAGGATCACCAGGGCGACCAGAGCCACGATCCATCGTGGCGACGAGGTCGACGCCGCCCTGGCCACCGGCCCGAGCGTGTCACGCACGCGCTCGGAGGCGAGCCACGAGGCGGCCATGAAGGTCATCGCCGCGGCGAAGAGCACCGCGGTCAACGGCAGGTCGAGCACCGCTGCGCCCACGCCGACGGCGGCCGCGATCACACCGGTCAGCACACTCAGCACGACGGTGCCGGGCACGGCGCGCACCAGGTCCCACGGCGAGCGGACGAGCACCCGGGGCGCGTCGTACCACTTCCGGCCGCGAAGCTCGCGCCGCTTCGCGAGGTGCTCACCGGCCAGCGAGAGCCCGCGCAGCGACCAGACTCCGATGCCGACCAGCGTCGCTCCCAGCACGGGGTAGGCGGCGACGACACCGGCCAGGATCGCGGCGAGCGCGACCAGGATGAGAAAGTGCATCGGCCCCGGCCAGCGGCGCAGGCTCGAGTGGCGGCTCGGCCGGCCCCAGTCGGGTTCGGGTGCCGGCGCCGGCGGCGGGGTGGCCGACGGGTCGAATCGGCGCACCACGACAGGGGCGTCGGGCGCTTCGGCGACCGTCACCGCCGTCGGCGCGATCTCCTCCACCGCCACCTCGTCCGCGATCTCGTCCGCGATCTCGTCCGCGGCGGGCGGCTCCACAGCCGTCAGCGGCAACGTCGCCCGGAGCACCTCGGTGACCGCGTCGGCCCTGCCTCCGCACCAGGCCGTCTCGGGCTCCATCAGCCACTCGCGCAGCTCCTCGAGCCCGGGCCGAGCCTGCGGGTCGGTGGCGAGCGCGTCTGCCAGCACGTCTCGCATCGTGCCCTCGATGCCGCCCAGATCGTGCTGGCCGCGGCGTACGCGATCCAGGACGGCCATCGACGGACCGGTGCCGAAGGGTGGCCTGCCCAGCAGGGCATAGGCGGTCGTCGCCGCCCAGGAGTGCACGTCGCTGGCCGCCGTCGCCTCCTCGCCCTCGACGATCTCGGGGGCGAGGTAGCCGGGGGTGCCGATCAGCCATCCGGTGAGCGTGATCTTCGGGTCGTCGGCGACGCGGGCGATGCCGAAGTCGATGAGCACCGGCGTGCTCCCCTCCATCACGACGTTGGACGGCTTCACGTCGCGGTGCAGCACGCCGGCGTCGTGGCAGGCGGCCACGCCGGCCGCGAGGCACCTGGCCAGCCAGAACCGGTCCTCGCCGAGCATCGGGCCGTCGGCCTTGACCCGCTCGTGCAGCGTCGGCCCGGGCACGTAGCGGGTCGCGACGTAGGGCGTGTCGGCGAACGGGTCGGCGTCGACGATCTCCGCCACCCACGGACTTCGCACCTGCCCCAGCGACCGCACCTCGCGCTCGAGCCGCTGCCGAGTCTCCTCGTCGCCCACGACGTTGGTGCGCAGCACCTTGAGCGCCACCCGCTCGCCGCTGTCGGCGTGACGGGCCAGATGGACCACGCCCATGCCGCCCTCGCCGAGCCTGGTGAGGATCTCGTACGGACCGACCCTCGTCAGCTCGTCGTCTGCCCTCGAGGGGCGGATGTCCGTCACACCTGCGAGGGTATCCGCTCCACCGCTGGTCGAGCCGCGAGCGCCAGCGAGCGTGTCGAGACCAACACAGTCCCATCCACGCTCGAGACGACCGTGTTGGTCTCGACACGGATTCGTTCGTTCCTCACGAATCCGGCTCGACCAGCGATGCGAGCAGGAGGTCAGTGGCCGAGCTGCTCCCGCAGGCGGGTGAGCAGGTCGATCGCCGAGTCGGCGATGACGGTGCCGGGGAGGAACACGGCGGCAGCGCCCATCTGCTCCAGCGTCGCGACGTCGTCGGGCGGGATGACGCCGCCGATGACGATCATGATGTCCGGGCGCCCCTGCTCCTCCAGCGCCGCCTTGAGCGCGGGGAGCAGCGTGAGGTGACCGGCGGCCAGCGAGGAGACCCCGACGATGTGTACGTCGGCGTCGACCGCCTGCTGCGCGACCTCCTCGGGGGTGGAGAACAGCGGGCCTACGTCGACGTCGAAGCCGAGGTCGGCGAAGGCCGAGACCACGACCTTCTGGCCGCGGTCGTGGCCGTCCTGGCCCATCTTGGCGACCAGGATGCGCGGACGACGCCCCTCGGCCTCCTCGAACTCCTTGGTCGCCGCCAATACATCGGTCACCTTCGAGTCTCCCGACGTCGTCGCCTCGTCCCGGTATACGCCCGAGATCGTTCGGATCACGGCCTGGTGGCGTCCCCACGCCTTCTCCATCGCGTCGGAGATCTCCCCGACGGTCGCCTTGGCGCGCGCCGCGTCCACGGCCAGCGCCAGCAGGTTGCCCTCGAGGTTAGGGCCCGACTCGCCGCCGGCCGCGTTGGTGATGGCCTCGAGGGTGCGGCGTACGTCGTCGTCGTTCCGCTCGGCACGCAGCCGCTCGAGCTTGGCGATCTGCTGCTTGTAGACCTGGTCGTTGTCGACCTTGAGCACGTCGAGCGGGTCTTCGGAGGCCTGGCGGAAGGTGTTGACGCCGATCAGCTTCTGCGCACCGGAGTCGAGCCGCGCCTGGGTGCGGGCGGCGGCCTCCTCGATGCGCATCTTCGGGATGCCCTGCTCGATCGCCTTGGCCATCCCGCCGGCCGCCTCGGCCTCCTGGATGTGGGCCCAGGCACGCTCGGCGAGGTCGTGGGTGAGCTTCTCGACGTAGTAGGAGCCGCCCCACGGGTCGATGATCTCGGTGGTGCCGCTCTCCTGCTGCAGCAGCAGCTGCGTGTTGCGGGCGATGCGAGCCGAGAAGTCGGTCGGCAGCGCGATCGCCTCGTCGAGGGCGTTGGTGTGCAACGACTGGGTGTGGCCCTGGGTCGCGGCCATCGCCTCGATCGCGGTGCGGCCGACGTTGTTGAAGACGTCCTGCGCGGTCAGCGACCAGCCGGAGGTCTGGCTGTGGGTGCGCAGCGAGAGCGACTTGGGGTTCTTCGGGTCGAACTGCGAGACCAGACGCGACCAGAGCGCACGGGCCGCGCGCATCTTGGCGACCTCCATGAAGAAGTTCATCCCGATGGCCCAGAAGAAGCTCAGCCGCGGCGCGAAGGCGTCGACGTCGAGCCCGGCGTCGAGACCGGTGCGGAGGTATTCGACGCCGTCGGCCAGCGTGTAGGCGAGCTCGAGGTCGGCGGTCGCCCCGGCCTCCTGCATGTGGTAGCCGGAGATCGAGATCGAGTTGAACCGGGGCATCTTCGCGGCGGTGTAGGAGAAGATGTCGCCGATGATCCGCATCGACGCCGCCGGCGGGTAGATGTAGGTGTTGCGGACCATGAACTCCTTGAGGATGTCGTTCTGGATGGTTCCGGCGAGCTTCTCCGGGGCCACCCCCTGCTCCTCGGCCGCGGCGATGTAGAGCGCGAGCACCGGCAGCACGGCACCGTTCATGGTCATCGAGACCGACATCTCGTCGAGCGGGATGCCGTCGAAGAGGGTGCGGGTGTCGTAGATCGAGTCGATCGCGACGCCCGCCATGCCGACGTCACCACGCACCCGCGGGTGGTCGGAGTCGTAGCCGCGGTGGGTGGCGAGGTCGAAGGCGACCGAGAGGCCCTTCTGGCCGGCCGCCAGGTTGCGCCGGTAGAAGGCGTTGGACTCCTCTGCGGTCGAGAACCCGGCGTACTGCCGGATCGTCCACGGCTGGGTGGTGTACATCGTCGGGTAGGGCCCGCGCAGGAACGGGCTCAGCCCCGGGTAGGTGTCGAGCGCGTCGAGGGCTTCGAGATGCTCGGGCCCGTACGTCGGCAGCACCTCGATGCCCTCGGGGCTCAGCCACGGCTCGCCGGACGCGTCGGCCGTCGGACCCGCCGGGGCGCCGTCGCCCTGCAGGGGGATCCCTTTGAAAGAGCCGGGAATCGTCATGACAGCTTCTCCCTCGTAGCGGTCAGGAAGGCGAGCGCGTCGACGCCCATCGAGGCGGCGTCGTCGACCTCGGCGTCGACGGCGTCGGGCTTCCCGGCGATGATGATGTGCGTGGCTCCGGCCTCGCGCAGGGCCGCGATCGCCTCGGCACCCCAGGCGGCGTACGTCTTGTCGGAGCCGGCCAGGCAGACCACAGCTGGCGCGCCGGCGGCACGATACTTGCCGACGACCTCCTCGGCGTCGGCGGTCGCACCGCCGACCTCGACGCCGATGCCGCCCGCGGCGAGCAGGTTGGTCGCGAAGGTGGCCCGGGCGGTGTGCTGGGCGATGGTGCCGATGGTGGCCAGGAAGACCTTGGTGGAGGCCGGGGCATCACGCAGCGCCTCGAACGAGGCTCCGTAGCGGGCCACCCGCTCGCTCAGCGGGTCGGCCGGCCGCTCGGGCAGCGTCTCGGCGAGGTTGGGGAACTCGGTGAGGCCGGTGATCGGCCGCTTGCGCCGGGCGATCGCCTTCTCACGCTCTGCGGAGACCGCGGCGATCCGGTCGCGGAAGGGTGAGAAGTCGTGCCCGCCCTCCCACTCGTCCTCGAGCTGGACGAAGGCGTCCCAGCCGGCCTCGGCCAGGTCGGAGGTCAGGCTCTCGACAGCGTAGGAACCGCCCGCCGGGTCGGCGACGGCGGCGACGTGCGACTCGTCGATCAGCAGGTGGGAGACGTTGCGAGCGATCCGGCGACCGAAGCGGTCGGGCACTCCGTTGGCGGAGTCGAAGGGCAGCACGGTCACCGAGTCGGCCCCGCCGACACCGGCCGCGAACGCCGCGACGGTGCCACGGAGCATGTTCACGTAGGGGTCGTACTTCGAGAGCATCGGCCGCGAGCTGACCGCGTGGATGCGCATCTCGACGCCCTCGGCGCCGGAGACCTCGAGCACCCGCGCCCACAGCTGGCGAGCGGCGCGGAGCTTGGCGATGGTGGGGAACTGCTCGTCGGTCGCGGCGTAGCGGAACTCGATGAGCCCGGCGGCCACGGCGGGCGAGAAGCCCGCCTCGGTCAGCGCACGCAGGTAGGCGACGCCGACGGCGATCGACCAGCCGAGCTCCTGGGCGTCGGAGGCACCCAGGTCGTGGGCAGCCGTGGCGTCGACGACCATCGCACGCACGCCGATCCCCTCGGCCAGGCGCGCCAGGTCGACCAGCTCGGAGAACGCCTCGTCGGGCGCGAGCGGCAGGTCGCGCAGCAGCGCGCCCATCGGGTCGGCGCCGAGGTTGGTCGCGGCGTGCATGCCGGCGTCACGCTCGGCGATCAGCGCAAGCAGGTTCTGCGCGACCTTGACCGCACCGATGGGCGCATCGAGCACGATCGGCGCGAGGTCGAGGAGCACGTTGTCGAGGAGCACCCCCAGGTCGGTGGTCTCGTCGGCGGCGACCCACAGCGAGGAGACCCCGCCGTCGAGGTCGACCAGGGCCGCCTCGTTGGCCGCCTTCGCGTCCATCCCGGAGAGCCCCGAGACGAGCGATCGGATGTCCCAGGCCCCCGATCGGGTGGGGCGTTGCACGTCCGCGTAGGACTCGCCCGGCAGCCCGAGAGGGGCGATCCTGAGTCCGTCGAGGGAGGTGCGGGTCAGCTTGTCCCAGACGGCCGAGTCGGCGTCATCGGACGTCAAGCGACCTGTCTTGCGGAGGACGGCTGCGGTCGCCGCCTCCCACTCTTCCTGGGAATGGGCGTCCGCCGGCTGACTGAGAGGCACGGCGGCGCGAACGGCGTCGTTCATGCGCGCAACGATAAGGCCACTCGGTGACGACAGCCACAGAGTGTGAGGTTTGCGACCATTAACCGAGACACCATCCGGTGCCCAGCGGCCGCAGCAGCGGTAGCCCTGTATAGACGATCACCCAGGTCGGCCAGAAGAAGCCGCGGCCGGTCAGCTGCCAGACCACGACGGCGATCGCGCTGCAGATCAGGAAGACCAGAAGATCTCGTACGAGGCGGGATCGTGCCCCGCGAGGCGGTGCCGGTCTCTCGCCCAGGTCGTCGACCACCGCTGCGAGATCGTCGGTGTGAACCGCAGCCCAGACCGCCTCGGCGCGCGACTCCAGCTCGGGCCTGTCGATCCTCCCCGCGGCGTACGCCTCGACGATCCGGCCACGGGCGGCCTCCCGCTCCACGTCGCCGACGCGGGTCACAGCCGCTCCAGATCGAGGGCGCCGCCCGCTGCGTACATGTCGCGGGGGCAGGTCGAGCCGGCGCAGTCGGCATACCTCTCGCTCAGCCGGGCGAGCGCCTCGACGGTGCCGGCGAGGGCCGGCACCCGGGCAAGGTTGTGCTGCTCATAGGGGTCCGAGGAGCGGTCGTAGACCTCGACCTGGCCGTTGTGGAGCCGGGCGTAGGTCCAGGATCCGGCACGGATCCCGGTCCACAGCTTCCGGTTGCCGTCGGTGACCCGCCAGCCGCCGATCGGGATCACGCGCACCTGCTCCGGGGCGCGCAGCCACGGCATGATGTCGACGCCGTCGAGCGGGCGCGGCGCCTTCGCGCCGGCCGCGGCCAGCAGCGTGGCGGCGATGTCGGGGTTGGTGACCGGCGTCCGCACCGTGCGCCCGCGCGGGATGCCCGGCCCGCTCATCAGCACCGGGATCCGCAACGACTCGTCGTAGTGCCACAGCTTGCCGTTGAGGTTGTGATAGCCCGCCGAGTAGCCGTTGTCGGAGGTGAAGACGACCATCGTGCGCTTCAGGTCACCGCTCTTCCTCAGGTCGCCGAGCAGCGAGGAGATGGTGCGGTCCAGGCCACGGACGGCCTCGATCCGGCGCTGGTAGGCGATCCGCAGCGCCTTCTTCTTCAGGTCGCTGAACTTCCCGCGCGCCGGCGACCCCTTCGCATAGCCCGAGACGTCGTCGGGGAACAGGTTGGGCCGCGACGGGATCGGGAGGTTGTCGTAGGTGCCGCGGTCACGCTTCGCGGGCACGGTCACCGAGAGCGCGGCGTCGGTGCCCGGGTAGAGCTTCTTCGGGTCGTCGGGGCCGCTCGGCCCACCGTGGTGCGGCGCCACGTAGTTGACCCAGGAGAACCACGGCTTGCCGGAGCCGCGCTCGGCCGCGATCCCCGCCTTCGCATGCTGGGTGATGACATCGGAGGAGTAGCCCTTCGACTTGATCACCTCGCCGTTGACGTTGAACTTCGGTGATCGGAAGTTGTAGGTCGACGGGTCGACGGTCGCGCGCCACTGGTCCCACCCCGGCGGCACGTCGCCACGGGTCTCCCCCTCGCCGTAGCCGTTGAGGTATTTCCCCGACATGATCGTCGAGTAGCCCGCGTCCTGCAGCGAGGTCGCCAGGGTCGAGGAGTCGTCGAAGGCGCCATAGCCGCCGTGCGGCCCCTCGATGGTGCGCGCGCCGTGGTTGTGGGCGTATTGGCCGGTCAGCAGCGAGGCCCGGGCCGGCACGCAGATCGGCGTCGGCGCGATCGCGTCGGAGAAGGAGACCCCGCTGCGCTCGACCAGCTTCCGCACCTGCGGGAGGTAGTCCATGTCGAGGTAGGAGAGATCGTCGACGGTGACCATCAGCAGGTTGGGCTTCTCGACGGGCCGCTCGAGAGCAGGCGTACGCGACGGGGCGGCCGCCACGGCGGCCGGCTCGTGCACCAGGCCGGTCACCGCGAGCGCGCTCATCGCGGCCGTCGCCACCGCGGCTCGCTTGCGACGGGTGAACAGGTCGCCGACCGACATGACCAAACACTCCTAGTAATATGAGTTATTTAGTCTACTTTAACCTGACGACGATCGGACCTGTCGAGCCCGTCCGCCTGTAGACCGGACTGCCGACCGATCTAGAGACCGATCTACAGACCGGCCAGGTCGAGCGGCCTGTTGGCGGCGTACATTCGCTTGGGGCAGGTGTCGCCGGCGCAGTCGCGATACTTCTCGCTCAGGTCGGCGAGCCGCTCGCGCGTGCCGGCGTGCGCCGGGTCGTCGGCGAGGTTCTTCATCTCGTAGGGGTCCGTGGTGCGGTCGTAGAGCTCGACCCCGCCGGTCTTGAGCTTGACGTAGGTCCACCGCCCCACGCGCACACCGGACCAGAGCCGCTCGGTGCCGTCGGAGGTCGGCCACGCCTCGATCGGGATGACCCGGTTCTGCCGAGGAGCGCTGAGCCACGGCAGGATGTCGACACCGTCGGGCTCGCGGGGGTTCTCGGCGCCGGCGGCAGCGAGCAGCGTCGTCGCGATGTCGGGGTTGGTGACCGGGGTGGCGACCTCGCGCCCCTTGGGCACACCGGGGCCGCTCATCAGCACCGGGATGCGCAGGGACTCCTCGTAGTGCCAGAGCTTGCCGTTGAAGTTGTGGTAGCCGGTCGAGAATCCGTTGTCGGAGCTGAAGACGACCATGGTGTTCTCGAGCTCGCCGCTCTTCTTCAGGCCCTTGAGCATCGCGGCGATGTTGCGGTCGAGGCTGCGCGCCGACTCGATCCGCCGCTGGAAGGAGAGCCGGTAGGCGTCCTTCTCGACCTGGGTCGGCTTCTTCCGTGACGGCGAACCCTTCGGGAAACCCTCACGGGCCTTCGGGAACAGGTTGGGCCGCGGCGGGATCGGCTTGTCGGCGTAGACGTCGCGATCCTGCTTGTCGGGCACCGGCACCCCGATCGCACCCTTGGTGCCCCGGAATCGCTGCTCGGGATCGCCCTTCTGGGTGGGGCCGCCGAGGTGGGGCGCCACATAATTGACCCACTGGAACCATGGCTTCGCCCGCTGGCCCGACTGGCTCGGCTGGCTCGACGGGCTCGACGGGCTGGCGCCGGCCGCGTCCTTCTTCTTCGCGTCCCTGAGCTCGGCCTGCGCCTGCTGGGTGATGACGGTGGTCGAGTAGCCCCGGGGCTTGACCACCCGGCCGTTGACGTTGAACTTCGCGCCCAGATAGTTGTACGTCGACGGGTCGATGGTGGCGCGCCACTGGTCCCACCCCGGGGGCACGTCGTGGCGGCTGCCCTTCTCGCCGTACTCGTTGAGGTACTTCCCGGCGAACAACGTCGTGTAGCCCGCCGCCTGCAGCGAGGTCGCGATCGTCTCCGAACCGTCGAAGGACGGGTAGCCGCCATCAGGTCCGTGGATGGTGTGGGCGCCGTGGTTGTGGGCGTACTGCCCCGAGAGGAGCGACGCCCGCGCCGGCACGCAGATGGGCGTCGGCGCGACCGCGTCGGTGAAGGTGACGCCGCTGTCGCCGACCAGCTTCTTCACGCTGGGCAGGTAGTCCATGTCGAGCGCGGAGAGGTCGTCGACGGTGATCATCAGCATGTTGGGCTTCTCGGCCGGCCTCGTGAACGACGGTGTCGCGCTCGAGGGCTGCTGCGGCACCGGGTCGGCGCTCGGCGCCTGCTCGGGTGACTGGCTGCAGGCCGACATCCCCATCACTCCGGCCACCGCGAGGGCCGCCGAAAGGGTCCGGACTCGCCTGGATACCGCCACTGATCGTCCTCATCACACTGTTCGTCGCGCTCGTCGCGCTCTTCGTCGTCACCGGGCCCGCTCGGGCACAGAAAGCCTGCCCCTATGCCGATGGTTCATCCCAGATCAACACGCGTGTCGCGCGCTCGCCATCCCCGGGCAGGACGCTTGTCCCATGAAGATCGCGCTGGTCACCGAGAGCTTCTTTCCTACCATCGATGGTGTCACGACCACGGTGAAGGCCATCGCCGACCGCATGATCGAGTCAGGCCACGAGGTGCGCTTCATCGCACCTGGCCCGGGCCTCGCGGTCTACCGCAACAGCCAGGTCGTCCGCGTCTCCCCGATCGCCAAGATCGGACGGCAGGTACGCAGCGCCCTGGAGTCCTTCGCGCCTGACGCCGTGGTCACCTTCGACCCGGGCCGTCTCGGGCGCAAGGCGCTGTCCGCGCCGGCCGCGGCGGCCGCGACCTCGCTGGTCGTGCAGCAGTCGCCCGTCCCGCCGAAGGATGCGCTGACCTGGAGCACCGGGATCGCCGAGCTCGCCGACGAGGTCGTCGTCACCAGTCGCTGGCTGCGGAAGGTGCTGGCCTCGATCGAGGTCGACTCCGAGGTCTGGGAGCCCGGCGTCGACGCGGCCGCCTTCTCCCCCAGCCTGCGCGACGACTGGCTGCACCGCCGCTGGTCGAAGGCGAAGTCGCGCCCCACACCCCTGGTGGTGGTCGGCTACGCCGGCACGTTGGCCAGGAGCCACGGCGTACGCCGCCTGGCCGAGCTCAGCTCGGTGCCGGGGATCCGGCTGGTGATCATGGGCGACGGGCCGCAGCGCGGCTGGCTCAAGCAGCGGGTGCCGCAGGCGAAGCTGACCGGTCCGCTGGGCACCGGCGACATGGCCGTCGCGCTGGCCTCGCTCGACGTGCTCGTCCACCCGGGCGAGGAGGAGGGCTGCGGCCACATCCTGCGCGAGGCCGCGGCCAGCGCCATCCCGGTGGTGGCACCACGCTCGGGCGCCTCCGCCGACATCGTCCACCACCTCGAGACCGGCCTGCTCTACGACCCCGCTCGTGGTCGCGAGCTCGCCGACGCCGTCGCCTCGGTGGTCTCCGACCCGCGCCGACGGCTTCTCGGCGACCGCGCCCGAGAGCTGGCCACCGCCCGTCCGTGGACCGATGCCGTCGACGAGCTGCTGACGCGCCTGACCGCGTCGTGCGCGCGAGCCGAGGTCACCCACCGTAGTGTTAGGCTTGCCTAACCCCACGATGGCTTACTCGCCAGTAACCTCCTCGGCCCGAGAAGGACGCGCAGATCACACCTGACCTGCGTACAGCTTCGGACGCCGGGAGTAGTAGCGTGCGTGCCGTGGCAACCACGACTCTGATCAAAGGCGCGCGGTCGACGCGCTCGACGATCGCCCTGAAGCTCCTCATGGCAGCCAGCGGCATCGTCTTCATCCTCTTTGTGCTGGCGCACATGTACGGGAATCTCAAAGCGTTCAGCGGCGAGATGGCCTACAACGAGTACGCGCATCACCTGCGCACGTTCGGGGAGCCGATGCTTCCTTACGGCGGGCTGCTCTGGATCCTGCGGGTAGTGCTCCTGGGCTCGCTGGTGGCGCACGTCGGCGCGGCCCTCGCGCTCACCGTACGTGCCCGCAAGCAGCGCCCGGTGAAGTACTCGGTGAAGAAGAACAAGGGCTCCTCGCTCTCCTCGCGCACCATGCGCTGGGGCGGCGTGGCGCTGCTGCTCTTCGTCATCTGGCACCTGCTCCAGTTCACCATCGTGAAGATCAACGTGGGTTCGGGCGGGCAGGCCGCCGAGGTCACCGAGAACCCGTTCCGACTGCTGACCGCCGCGTTCCAGCCGGAGCAGTGGTGGATGGTCATCATCTACCTGCTCGCGATGCTCGCGCTCGCCTTCCACCTGCACCACGGCACCTTCAGCTCGCTCCAGACGCTCGGGTTCACCAACACCGCTGAGTCGCGTGCCAGGGCCCGCGTCGCCGGCTGGGTCGTCGCGATCGTGGTCGCCGGCGGCTTCTCGCTGGTCCCCCTGTTCACCGTCTTCGGCGTCATCTCGTAAGGACATCTGACACATGGCTGCTGGAACTCATTACCTGCCCGGGCTGACCCCGACCAACGAGGCGTCGGTCCAGAAATCCGACGACGCCGCGGGCTACTACGTGCTCGGCGACAAGCTCGTCGACGCGAAGGCTCCGACCGGACCTATCGCAGAGCGTTGGACCACCCGTAAGTTCGAGAACCGTCTGGTCAACCCGGCCAACCGCCGCAAGCTCGACGTGATCATCGTCGGCACCGGCTTGGCCGGCGGCGCCGCGGCTGCCACCCTCGGCGAAGCCGGCTACAACGTGAAGTCCTTCTGCTACCAGGACTCCCCGCGTCGTGCCCACTCGATCGCCGCCCAGGGCGGCATCAACGCCTCCAAGAACTACAAGGGCGACGGCGACTCCGACTACCGGCTCTTCTACGACACGGTCAAGGGCGGCGACTACCGCTCGCGCGAGTCGAACGTCTACCGCCTCGCCGAGGTCTCGACCAACATCATCGACCAGTGCGTCGCGCAGGGCGTCCCCTTCGCCCGCGAGTACGGCGGCCTGCTCGACAACCGTTCATTCGGTGGCGTGCAGGTCTCGCGTACGTTCTACGCCCGCGGCCAGACCGGTCAGCAGCTGCTGCTCGGCGCCTACCAGGCCATGGAGCGCCAGGTCGCCGCCGGCACCGTGGAGCAGTTCACCCGCCACGAGATGCTCGACGTGATCATCGTCGACGAGAAGGCCCGCGGCATCGTGGCCCGCAACATGGTCACCGGCGAGATCGAGACCCACCTCGCCGACGCGGTCGTGCTCGCCACCGGCGGCTACGGCAACGTCTTCTACCTCTCGACCAACGCGATGGGCTCCAACGTCATGGCGGCGTGGCGTGCGCACCGCAAGGGCGCCTACATGGCCAACCCCTGCTACACGCAGATCCACCCGACCTGCATCCCGGTCACCGGCGCCCACCAGTCGAAGCTGACCCTGATGTCGGAGTCGCTGCGTAACGACGGTCGCATCTGGGTCCCGAAGAACGCCGAGGACTGCACCAAGGACCCGCGCGACATCCCCGAGGAGGACCGCGACTACTTCCTGGAGCGGATCTACCCGGCGTTCGGCAACCTGGTCCCCCGCGACATCGCCTCGCGCTCCGCGAAGTACATGTGCGACGAGGGTCGTGGCGTCGGACCGGAGGTCGACGAGACCCAGCCTGACGGCTCGGTGAAGAAGTTCCGCCGCGGCGTCTACCTCGACCTCGGCGCCGCCATCGAGCGTCTCGGCAAGGACAAGATCGAGGAGAAGTACGACAACCTCCTCGACATGTACGAGCGGATCACCGGCGAGAACCCCTACGAGGTGCCGATGCGGATCTACCCCGCCGTGCACTACGTCATGGGCGGCCTGTGGGTCGACTACGAGCTGCAGACCAGCATCACCGGCCTGTTCTGCACCGGTGAGGCCAACTTCTCCGACCACGGCGCGAACCGCCTCGGTGCCTCGGCGCTGATGCAGGGCCTCGCCGACGGCTACTTCGTGCTGCCGAACACCATCACCGACTACCTCGCTGACGGACCGTTCGAGAAGGTCGACGAGTCCCACCCGGCCGTGGTCGAGGCGCTCGACGGGGTCAAGTCCCGCGTCGAGAAGCTGATGAACATCAACGGCGAGCGCTCCGTGGAGTCCATCCACAAGGAGCTCGGTCAGATCATGTGGGAATACTGCGGCATGGACCGTCGCGAGGAAGGCCTCAAGACGGCCATCGGCCTGATCCGCGACCTCAAGAAGGAGTTCTGGACCAACGTCAAGGTCCTCGGCTCCGCCGACTCGCTCAACCAGGACCTCGAGAAGGCCAACCGCGTCGCCGACTTCATCGAGCTCGGTGAGCTCATGTGCATCGACGCGCTCAACCGGCGCGAGTCCTGCGGCGGCCACTTCCGTGGCGAGTCGCAGACCGAAGAGGGCGAGGCGCTGCGCCACGACGAGGAGTTCGCCTACGTCGCGGCCTGGGAGTTCGGCGGCGAGGACGGCGCCCCGGTCCTCCACAAGGAAGACCTGATCTACACCGCCATCGAGATGAAGCAGAGGTCGTACAAGTGAAGCTCACCCTCAAGATCTGGCGGCAGGCCGGCGCGTCCGACAAGGGTGCGCTCAAGACCTACGAGCTGGACGGTGTCTCGCAGGACATGTCCTTCCTCGAGATGCTCGACCTGCTCAACGAGCAGCTCCTGCACAACAACGAGGAGCCGGTCGCGTTCGACTCCGACTGCCGCGAGGGCATCTGCGGCATGTGTTCGCTGATGATCAACGGCGAAGCGCACGGCCCGGAGGTCACCACGACCTGCCAGCTGCACATGCGCTCGTTCAAGGACGGCGACACGATCACCATCGAGCCGTGGCGCGCCTCGTCGTTCCCGATCGTGAAGGACCTGATCGTCGACCGCTCCGCGTTCGACCGGATCATCCAGAACGGCGGCTACATCTCGGCCGGCACCGGCTCGGCCCCCGAGGCCAACTCGGTGCCCGCGCCGCGCGACAAGGCGATGCGGGCGTTCAACACGGCCACCTGCATCGGCTGCGGCGCCTGCGTCGCCGCCTGCCCCAACGGCTCCGCCTCGCTGTTCCTCGGCGCGAAGATCACCCACCTCGGTGAGCTTCCGCAGGGCCAGCCCGAGCGCTACTCGCGGGTGCAGTCGATGGTCGGCCAGCACGACGCCGAGGGCTTCGGTGGCTGCACCAACATCGGTGAGTGCGCCTCCGCCTGCCCCAAGGAGATCCCGCTCGACGTCATCTCCCAGCTCAACAAGGACCTGCGCAAGTCGATGATCCTCGGCTGACGACGGTTCAGACAGAAGGGCCGCTCTCCCACAGGGAGGGCGGCCCTTCTCGTTCCACCTGGGTACGACGGGACGTTTCTGCCCCTCTACCTGCTGGTAACGGGCAGAAACGTCCCGTCGTATCTCGAGGTGGCCTCAGGCGAGCGTCAGGGCGACCTCGATGTTGCCCCTCGTCGCGTTGGAGTAGGGGCAGACCTGGTGGGCCTGGTCGGCGAGCTGCTTCGCGGTCGCCTCATCGGCGCCGGGGATCGTCACCTCGAGCTGCACGGCGAGGCCGAAGCCACCCTGGCCGTTGTCGCCGATGCTGACGTCGGCGACGACCTCGGAGTCGGTCACGTCGATCTTGGCCTTGCCGGCGACGAGCTTGAGGGCGGAGTGGAAGCAGGCCGCGTAACCGGCGGCGAAGAGCTGCTCGGGGTTGGTGGCGCCGCCGGCGCCACCCATCTCCTTCGGCATGCGGACGTCGGCGTCGATGAGACCGTCGGTGGACTGGACGTGGCCGTTGCGGGCGTCGCCGGTGCTGACTGCGGAGGCTGTGTAGATCGGTGTCATGCGCACAACTATATTGCGCACAACTCAATAGCGCAAGGGAGTAGACTGATGGACGTGTCCGGACGTACTTATCCGCAGCTCGCGCTCGATCTCCAGCTCTGCTTCCCGCTCTACGCAGCGACCCGAGCCGTCACGAAGCGCTACGTGACGCTGCTCAGGGGCACAGGGCTGACCTACCCGCAGTATCTGGTGATGCTGGTGCTCTGGGAGACCACCGAGCCGTTGTCGGTGACCTCGCTCGGCCAACGTCTGCGGCTCGACTCCGGCACCCTGACTCCCCTGCTCAAGCGCCTCGAGACCGCGGATCTGGTGCGGCGCGACCGCGACCCGGGCGACGAGCGCCGGGTGCTGGTCAGCCTGACCGACGACGGCAGGGCACTGGAGGAGCAGGTCTCGGGCGTGCCTGAGCAGCTCGGCGCGTCGATGGGGATCACCCGCGAGGAGGCGCTCGCCCTGCGCGACCAGCTCACCGACCTGGTCGACCACCTCGACACGGCCGAGTCGGCCTGACTCCTGGGGCTCAGCCCCGGGTCAGCAACCGCTGCACGCCGAGCTTGACGAGCAACCCACCGAGAAGGACGTCGACGACCACGAGCACCGCGTGGGCGATGTAGTAGGGCTTGGGACGCGACTGCTCCGGGTCCTTGGCCGTCTTGACGAGGTTGCGACCGAAGTTGGTCCAGATCGCGATCGTCCACACCCCGATGACCAGGAGGAGCGCGCCGTCAGTCTTCTCGAGCTTCATGGACAAACTCTCTCACCCGACCCTCGTCGCCTCAGCCCCGGGCTTCGTCCTCGGCAGCGTCGGCCCCGTCGGCGTCCACGTCGTCGGCCGCCTCGGACTCCTCCGCCGGATTGGCGCGAACGTGAGCGTACGAGGCGGCGTAGAGGATCACCATCGAGGTGTAGTGGATCCAGACGACCAGGATGAGGGCGATGCCGAAGGCCTGGAAGGCGGGCTGGCCCTGGGTGGCGTTGAGCAGGAGTGCCGAGGCCTGCTTGAGGATCTCGAAGCCGATCGCGCCGAGAAGGGCTCCGGCCCACAGCGATCGTTTCGAGTTGCCCTTCTGGGGGGCCAGGTGGAACATCGCGAAGAAGAGCACGGTGTTGGCGGCAAGGCCCAGCACCACCGTGAGCAGCACGATCAGCCAGCCGAAGCCCTCGTCGAGGCCGATGAGCTCCAAGACGTTGACCGAGAAGGTGCGTACGAGCCCGGTGGCCGCGACCGCCACGAGCAGGATCGCGCCGAGCCCGATCAGCGCGATCAGGTCGCGGATCTTGGCTCCGAGGAAGCCCGGCTGGAGCTTGTCAGGCACCACGAAGACGGCTTCGAGCGCCTTGCGCAGCCCGTCGATGAACCCGAGACCGGCGTAGAGCAGACCGACGGCACCGACGATCCCCACGGCGCCGGCGGCGCTCTCGATGTCGGCGATCTTCAGCTGGCCGGGGCTGTTGCCGACGAGCCCGGGCAGCACCTGGTCGATCGCATCGACCAGGTCGCTCTCGGCTCCGGCGTAGACCTTCGCGATCTGGCCGACGGCGAAGAAGGCGAGGGCGAGGATCGGGAACGTCGACAGGAACCCGAAGTAGGTGATCGCTCCGGCCTGCTGGGCCGCGCCGACCTCGCCGTAGTGCTCCTGCGTACGCAGCACGCGATCCAGCGCGGGGAACCGCTCGCGCATCTCGGCGAGCTTCGCCTTGATCTTCTCCATCGTCCCGAGATCCCTATCCATCGATCGTGAGCGGGATCTGGCCCCGCATCAGCTGGTCAGTGCTGCCGTGAGTGCGAACTCCCGGGTCGGGCGCCACCCGTCGGTGTCGTCGTGCACGTAGAGGTGGAACTCCTCGACCAGCCACTCGCACTCGAAGTCGGCCAGCTCCCCGAAAGCCTTGTCGAGGCTAGCGTCGGGAAGGTCGTGAGCGATCGTGACATGCGGGTGATAGGGGAACGTGAGCTTCTGGTCGAGCGGCCCCTGCCGGACGGTGTTGGCCAGCTGCTCGCATCCCGAGATGCCCGCGACCACCGTCACGAACACCACCGGCGAGACCGGCCGGAAGGTGCCGGTGCCGCGCAGATGCACGTTGAACGGCGCCACTCGGGCCGCTGCTGCCGCCAGGTGATCCTCGACGTCGGGCAGCATGTCGTCGTGGATCTCGGTCGGCGGCACGAGGGTGATGTGCGTCGGGATCATGGTCGCCGTCGCGTCCCCGAGAGACGACCGATAGTCCTGGAGCTGACTTGCCCAAGGCTCCGGGATAGCGATGGCAACACCGATGGTGCGCATGCGCCGACCCTACTAGCCGACCGGCGCCGCGGGGGGCACAAAGCCCACCCGCTCGTAGACGTCGGCCAGAGTCTTGCGGGCGACCGCGCCCGCCTTCTCCGCCCCCTGCGCCAGGATGCCGTCGAGATACGCCTTGTCCTCGAGCACCTCGAAGGTCTTCTCGCGGAAGGGCGTCACATAGTCGACGACGACCTCGGCGAGATCCTTCTTGAGGTCGCCGTAGCCCTTGCCGTCGTACTTGCCGACCAGGGTGTCGATCTCGGCGCCGGTCAGGGCGGAGTAGATCCGCAGCAGGTTGGAGACGCCCGGCTTGCCCTCCTCGTCGAAGCGGATCTCCATCTCCGAGTCGGTGACCGCGGAGCGGATCTTCTTGGCGCTCACCTTGGGGTCGTCGAGCATGTCGATCAGGCCGGCCGGGCTCGAGGCAGACTTCGACATCTTGCTCGTCGGGTCCTGGAGGTCGTAGATCTTCGCGACCTCCTTGAGGATGTAGGGCTCGGGCAGCTTGAAGGTCTTCTTGTAACGGCTGTTGAACCGCTGGGCGAGGTCGCGGGTCAGCTCGAGGTGCTGGCGCTGGTCCTCACCCACCGGCACGTACGCCGGGCGGTAGAGCAGGATGTCGGCAGCCATCAGCATCGGGTAGGAGAAGAGGCCGACGGAGGCCGCACCCTCCCCGCCCTTGGCGGACTTGTCCTTGAACTGGGTCATCCGGCGCGCCTCGCCGAACGAGGTGATGCACTGCATCACCCAGCCGAGCTGGGCGTGCTCGGGCAGGTGGGACTGCACGAAGATCGCGGAACGCCCCGGGTCGACACCGGCAGCGAGCAGCTGGGCGGCGGCCCGCCGCGTACGCTCCCGCAGCACCTTCGGGTCCTGCTCGACGGTGATCGCGTGCAGGTCGGCGATGAAGAAGAACGGCTCGTGCTCCTCCTGCAGGCTCACCCACTGCCGCACCGCGCCGAGGTAGTTGCCGAGGTGGTAGGAGTCGGCGGTCGGCTGGATGCCCGAGAGGACCCTGGGCCGGGTGGTCGATGCCGGACCCGACGAGGACGGGTCCCGAGGAGCGGTGCTGCCGGTCATGGACGCATTCTGACAGTCGCTGGATGAAAGGCTCGAAATGGTGGGCCGGTGTCGACCCTCACCTTCTGTGGATCCTGCCCGCAGCGACGATCCGCGTGCCGGCCCTGGGCCTCGGCGCCCCCCGTGTTCAACGTCGAGGACCGTGGTCGCCAGCGGTCGTGAGCACCACGGGCAGGATCCGCATACTCACCTCAACGAGAGACCTTCAGTTGAGTTATCGAAACCTGCCAAATTTTCTTACGATTCTGTGGAGATTCTGAGCATCTTTACTCAGTGCACGGATGCTCACCCGTCAAGTGACTGTTCGCTGCGTGAAACACGGCCCTGTTAACATCGCTGGCCGACCCGCGGATCCTCGAAGGGGTCCGCAGCCTCGATCATCGAGGTACGGCGACCCCCGAGGAGACCTGTGAACCACACGTCCGCCGCCGATGCGCGCATGCTGCTTGCGACTGACCTGGACGGAACCTTCCTAGCCGGCGATCCCGAGGCGAAGGTCAAGCTCTACCAGACGCTGAGCCGCCGCGAGGACGTGCTTCTCTCGTTCGTCACCGGCCGTGGGCTCGAGTCCGTGATGCCCCTGCTGGCCGACCCGACGATCCCGACCCCCGACTTCATCATCTGCGACGTCGGCGCCACCATCGTCACCGGCCACGACCTGCTCGCCGTCGAACCCATCCAGCAGGAGATCGCCGCCAGGTGGCCCGGCGAGCTGAAGGTCTTGGAGAAGATCGGCGACCGCCCCGGGCTGGTGCGCCAGAACGTGCCGCAGGACCGCCGGGTCTCCTACTTCTGCGACCCGGAGGCAGTCACCGACGACCTCGCTCCCCTGGTCGCCGAGATCGGCTGCGACCTGCTCTACTCGGCCGGCCACTACCTCGATGTGCTGCCCGGAGGGATCAACAAGGGCTACACCGTCACCAGGCTGGTCGAGCACCTCGGCATCCCCAAGGACCGCGTGCTGGTCGCCGGCGACACCCTCAACGACCTCTCGATGTATGACATCGGGTTCCCCGGCGTCTGCGTCGGCGAGGCCGAGGACCTGCTGCTCGACGCCACCCGCGACAAAGGGCGTACGTTCCACGCCACCGCCCCCGGCACCGGCGGCATCCTGCAGGCGATCAAGCACTTCAACCTGCTCGACGACGAGCACATCTACGACCCGGAGAACGACGCCGACGACCCGGGGAAGTCGGACCTCGTCATGGTCTACCACCGGCTCCCCTACGACGAGGTGATCGAGAACGGGGAGGTGCAGCGCCGGCGCCCGAAGTCGCCCAACGGCATCATCCCGACGCTGCTGTCGTTCTTCAGCGAGCGCACCGGATCCTGGGTCGCCTGGTCGGTCGACGATCCGAAGCGCGGCAACTTCGCCACCCACACGGTCGTCGATCCCAAGCTCTACCCCGGCCTGGTCGCCTCACGGCTGCCGCTGTCGAAGAAGGACGTCGACATCTTCTACAAACGCTTCTCCAAGGAGGCGTTCTGGCCGCTGCTGCACACCTTCTGGGAGCGCGCGAAGTTCAAGGAGGAGGACTGGCAGGTCTACCGCCGGGTCAACCGGGCCTTCGCCGAGCAGGCGGCAGCCGAGGCTGCGTACGGCGCCATCGTCTGGATCCACGACTACAACCTGTGGATGGTGCCGGCGTTCCTGCGGGAGCTGCGACCCGATGTGAAGATCGCGTTCCTGCACCACACCCACTTCCCCTCGGCCGACGTGTTCAACGTGGTGCCGTGGCGACGCGAGATCATCGGCTCGCTGCTGCAGTGCGACTACATCTCCTTCCACATCCCCCGCCAGGTGGAGAACTTCGTCGACGTGGCCCGCGGGGTCGCGCCGGTCGAGGTGATCGAGACCGTCGACAGCGCCCCTCGATTCCGGACGTACGGCTTCGCGCTCGGGCTCGACACGATGCCGTCGGTCATCGACGTCGGCGGCCGTCGGGTGCACCTGGGCGCCAACCCGGTCAGCGTCGACACCCAGCGGATCGCCGACACCCTGGCCACGGAGGCCGTGCAGAAGTCGATCGCCAAGGTCAAGACGGAGTTCACCGGGCAGCGGATCGCGCTCGCCGTCTCCCGGCTCGACTACACCAAGGGCGTGCTGCAGCAGCTCGAGGCCTTCGAGCGGGCGCTGCTCGAGGACCCGTCGCTGATGGGCGAGCTCTCGCTGGTGCTGGTGTGCGTGCCGGCCGCCGGCGAGATGACCGTCTACAAGTCGCTGCAGAACCAGATCGAGCAGGCCGTCGGCCGCATCAACGGCCGGTTCTCGCGGATGGGCTGGATGCCCGTGCACTTCTACTTCCGGCCGATCCCGTTCGAGGAGCTGTTGGCCTACTACGCCAACGCCGACATCATGTGGATCACGCCGCTGCGCGACGGCCTCAACCTCGTCGCCAAGGAGTACGCCGCGGTGCACGGCCTCCTCGGCACCAGCGGCACGCTGGTGCTCTCCGAGTTCGCCGGGGCGGCGGCCGAGCTGCGCGGCGCGGTGCTGACCAACCCCCACGACGTCTCCGACATGGTGCGGGTCTTCCTGCAGGCCGTCGACATGGACGAGGCCGAGACCAAGGATCGGATGCGCGGGCTGTGGGACACCGTGCGCCACCACGACTCGAACGCCTGGGCCGACGGGTTCATCGCGGCCGTCGAGGCCGCCACCGCGACCCCGACCCCGGACGAAGCCGCGGGCGCCTGACGATTCGCCGAGTCGGCTCGTTCTGACGCCGAACGATGCCGAGTCGGCTCGTTCTAACGCGCCGACTCGGCATCAATTGTGGTCAGAACGAGCCGACTCGGCGTTAGCTCGGCTGGGCCCGGCGTCGGTGGATGGTGGTGCTCCACAGCAGCACCACCATCCCGCCGGCAGCCAGGCCCGCGCCGACCAGCGGCGCCTCTCGTGCGCTCCAGGTGTCGAGGGCGAGGCCGCCGGCGAAGGCGCCGAGGGCGTTGGCGATGTTGAGGCTCGCGTGGTTCATCGCAGCGCCGAGGGTCACCGCGTTGTCGGCGACGTCCATCAGGCGCACCTGCAGGTTGATCACCAGCACCGAGGCGATCGCAGTGGTCAAGAACGCCACCGGCGCGAGCCACCAGCCGGCGGGGGCGACCAGCCAGAAGAGCGACAGCACGGCGATCATGCCGAGGCTGCTCACCAGCAGCGACCCCATCACCGACCAGCGCGCCATCTCGCCGGCCACCCAGGTGCCGACGACCATGCCGAGGCCGAAGGCGAACACGAACCACGGCACCGCGCCCGCGGCCAGTCCGGCCGTGCCGGTGACGATCGGGGAGATGTAGGAGTAGGCCGCGAACATGCCGCCGAAGCCGATCGCGCCCGCGAGCATGGTCAACCAGACCTGGGGGTTGGTGAAGAACGTGCTCGCCTCACCTCGGCCGGTCGCGTTCGGGTCGCCCGGGAAGTGGGGCACCGAGACCTGCACCAGCACCACGGTGAGCAGGGCGAGGCCTGCTGCTGCGGCGTACGGTGCCCGCCAGCCGGCGCTCTGGCCGAGCCAGGTCGCGAACGGCACGCCGATCACGTTGGCGACCGAGAGCCCGAGCATGACCAACGCGACGGCACGACCGCGGTGTTTCGGGGCGGCCATCGAGGTCGCCACGATGGTCGCGACACCGAAGTAGGCACCGTGCGGAAGCCCGTCGAGGAAACGCGCGACCAGCAGCATGTGGAAGTCGACCGCGACAGCGCTGAGCACGTTGAACAGGGCATAGGCCGCCATCAGCGCCAGCAGCAGGCCTTTGCGTGGGAGATGCGCGACGAAGAACGACAGGATCGGTACGCCGACCACGACACCGACCGCATAGGCACTGATCAGGTGACCCGCCGTCGAGGTGCCGACGCCGACCCCCTCGGCGATCTCCGGCAGCACGCCCATGGTCACGAACTCGGTCGTTCCGATCGCGAAGCCACCCATCGCGAGCGCGAGCACAGCGACGGCGAAGCGTGCGGGAGTGACCGGCTTCGCGGCGGTCATGGGGCTAACGGTGTCGGTCACTACTGCCTAACCATGCCCCGTTCGCGGGCTATTCCGTGCATCGGTGTGACCCGCGTCCCCCGGCCCACGCCCGTCGAGAGGTCACTCCTGCAGGTCGAGTGGGCACGGACGTGCCCACTCGACCTGCAGGAGTGACCTCTCGGCCCCAGGTTTGTCAATCTTGGTTGACAGAAGGCTCGTGTCAACTTAGATTGACACGCATGACGGATGCGAAGGACCTGGCGGAGTCGGCAGCGAGCGCCGACCCGCGCGTCGGGTTGCGGGCAGCGCTCGCGCTACGCCGCCTGGCCGACTCGTTGGAGCGGCTGCAGGTGACCAATGCCCGCCGCAACGGGTGGGCCTGGCAGGAGATCGCCGACGCGCTGGAGGTCAGCCGGCAGGCGGTTCACAAGAAGTATGCGAAGGAGATGTGATGTTCGAGAGGTTCACCCGGCCCGCGCGCGACGCGGTGACGACGGCACAGACGTACGCGACCGAGCTCGGCCACGAGCGCATCGGCGACGACCACCTCCTGCTGGCGATCCAGGCCGGCGACTCCCTCGGCGCTCGGGCGCTCGCCGGGTCAGGGGTCGACGCGACCGAGCTGCGGGAAGAGATCGAGCGCGCCCACGGACACCTCGGCAGCGACGACGCCGACGCGCTCGCCGCGCTGGGGATCGACCTGGACGCCGTGCGCTCCAAGGTCGAGTCGGCGTTCGGGGAAGGAGCGCTGGACAACGGGCGGCCACGCCGCCGCCTCGGCGGCCACCTCCCCTTCACCAAGGACGCGAAGAAGGTGCTCGAGCTCGGGCTGCGCGAGGCGATCAGGCTCGGAGACCGCTCCATCGGCACCGAGCACATCCTGCTGGGCATCCTGCGCGCGGAAGGGGACGGGCATGCTGCACTACGGACACTCGGTGTGGACGCTGATGCGCTGCGCCGCGTACTCGAGCGCGGCGAAGCCGCCTGACCCACCCGCCGAGTCGACGGGTGGGTCAGCCGGCGAGGTGGGACCAGGCCGGCGCCAGACCGGCCCACGGACCGACAGCGGCGATCTCGCCGTCGACCATGACCACGACACGGTCGGCCTGGGCGAGAGCGGCCCGCTTGGAGGTCGCCCCGACCACCGTGGTGTGCCGCTCGCGAAGCGCCCGCCAGAGCTCGATCTCGGTGGACGCGTCGAGCGCGCTGGAGACGTCGTCGGCCAGGAGCAGCTCGGTGCCGGCCGCGAGCGCCCGCGCCAGCGCGAGCCGCTGGACCTGCCCACCGGAGAGGCGTACGCCGCGGTGACCGACGAGCGCATCCGGCCCGCCCGCCTCCTTGACGTCGAGGTCGAGGCGCGCGTCGGCGACCGGGGCGTCGAACGGCCGGTCATGACCCAGGCGGATGTTGTCGGCGAACGTGCCGGAGAGCACCCTCGGCACCTGGGCGACGTAGGCGACCTGCCCGGGCCGCAAGAAGGCCTGCGGGTCTTCGACCAGCTCGTCGTTCCATCGGATCACGCCGGTGTGCTCGATCAGGCCGGCGAGCGAGGCCAGCAGCGACGACTTGCCCGACCCGACCTGCCCGACGAGGAGCACCAGCTCGCCGCGCTCGATGGTGAGCGAGACGTCGGAGACCCCGATGGTGCCGTCGTCGTGGACCGCGGAGACTCCCGCGAGCTCCAAGGACCGCAGCTCCACCCGCTCGACCGGACCGGGCGCCGGGGCGGCACCGGAGACCAGGTCGACGTCGGGAGGGAGGTCCATCAGGTCGCGACCGCTCGCGAACCTGCTGGTCTCCTTCTGCCAGGCGCGGGTGCCGGGCGCCTCGGTCACGACCATGCCGGCCACCCGGCCGAACCAGTCGAAGCCCGAGACCGCGTTGGAGACCAGCAGTGCGGTCGCCAGGCCCCAGCCGCCGCCGAAGTAGATGCCCCAGGCGGCCACCACGCCGCACTGGACCATGAGAGCCGGCACCCCGTCGAGGAATGCCTGCACCCGGTGCTCCTTCACGGCGGCCTCGACCCGACCGGAGTCGACCTGCTGCAGGTGGACGTGGACCTGCGGAGTGGCCGCGGCCAGCTTGACGGTGCGCACCGACTCCAGCGCGGAGACCACCGCGCGCCCGAACCGAGCCCGGGCGGCCGAGGACGCCGCCGCGGAGCGCCCGGCGATCGGTCGCCCGACCGCGGAGGCCAGCGCTGAGGCGACCATGACGACCAGCAGCACGGCTCCGGCCAGCGCGGTGCCGGCGAGCAGTGCGGTGATCGCGGCGATGACCAGGCCGTTGACGAAGTCGACCCAGCGGTCGGAGTAACGGGCGTATCGATCCGCGTCCATCGACCGGGCCACGACCTCACCCGGCGGGGTGCGGGTCAGCCGGTGCTGACGGGTCTGACCGTAGAGCACCGCCATCCGCGCCCGCAGCATGACCTCGATCCACCAGCGCGGGTAGCGGTAGAAGGCGTCGGCGAGCATCACCGGCGCGGCGAGCAGGCTGACCACCAGCAGCGCCGACAGCACCGTCGGCATGCCACCGCCCTGCAGCGACTCGACGATGAGGCCCCACAGCAGGCCGGTGAAGGCGCCCTGGGCACCGCTCATCGAGGCGAACAGGAAGAGCAGCGCACCCGCGACACCCCACTCGGGGCGGATGAACAGGGCGTGAGCGATCCCCTTGGCGAGCGAGGGGCCGGCGCCGACCTCGGGCATCTCCGGCGGAGTGCCCGCGCGACGCTTGCCGCCGACGTTGCCCTCGGCGACATGGTCGAGGGTGGAGTGGTCGACCGGCGTCGCGTCGGGGTCCGGAGAGTCGTGGTGCTCGGTGCGGCTGGCCTCGAGCAGGTCGCGGAACGGTCCGGGCGCCGTCGCCAGGGAAGCGCGCAGGCCGTGCTGGATCACCCGGCCGTGGTCGAGCACCGCGACGTGCGGCGCCCGTTCGATGGTCGAGAGGCGGTGGGCGATCAAGATGCCGGTGCGGCCGGTGAGCAGCCTGTCGGCGGCAGCCACCACCCGTCGCTCGGTCAGCGGATCCATCCGCGCGGTCGCCTCGTCGAGCACGACCACACGCACGTCACGCACGAGCAGCCGGGCGAAGGCGACCAGCTGCTCCTCCCCCGCCGACAGCGAGGTGCCGCCGGGGCCGAGCAGGGTGTCGAGTCCGTCGGGCAGGCCGTCGACCCACTCCGAGAGTCCGAGCGTGGCGATCGCACCCTCGATGTCCGCACGCGGACGCGAGTCGTCGAAGAGGGAGATGTTGTCGGCGAGCGTGCCGGCCAGGATCTCCGTACGCTGCGTCACCACGCCCACGGATGCGCGCAGCTGCTGCAGGTCGAGCTCGCGCACGTCGACACCGCCCAGGAGCACCGCCCCGCGAGGCGGCTCGACGGCACGGGAGAGCAGCGAGGCGAGCGTCGACTTGCCCGACCCGGTGCGACCGACGAGCGCGATCGTGTCACCCGCGGGCACCGTGAGCGAGATGTCCTGCAGGGCGAAGGAGCCCTCGGCGTAGGAGAACGTCAGGTCGCGCAGCTCGACCTCGAGCGCGCCGCCCTCGGGCACCGGGGCGCCGCCCTCGGGCTCCGGCTCGGTCGCCATCATCTGGCGCAGCCGGATCACGGCGCCCATGCCCGCCTGGATGTCGGGCAGGTGGCTGGCGAGCATCGCGATCTGACCCACGAAGGTGCTCGTCACCAGGAACAACGTGACCAGCGCACTGATCCCGAGACGATCGGTGGCAGCGAGCGCGATGCCGGCGAGGCCGATGCCGGCGAGCAGCGAGTGCAGGAGCACCCCGGCCCGCAGACCGACCTTCGCCTCGACCTTGACCACGGCGCAGAACTTCGCATGCACCGTCGCGGAGAGGCGGGCCACGCGGGCGACCACGTGGGCCTGCCCCAGGCTGGTACGCAGGTCGTCACGCCCCGCGATGCCTTCCTCGAGCGCGGCGGCATGGTCGGTCCAGGACGCCTCCTCGATCACCTTGAGACGCGAGATCTCGCCCAGGAGCCGGCGGATGGCGAACCACGTGGCGACCGCGAGCAACGGGAACAGGATCGCCGCCGGCCACCAGGTGAAGCTGGCCACGATCCACATCGGCAGCGCCGCGAAGATCGAACGGAACAGCATCCACAGCTGCCAGCGCAGCAGGTTGCCGACCTCGTGGGAGTCGTCGTCGACGCGGTCGAGGATCTCGCCGACCGCCTGCTCGCTGAGCTCGGCGAGCGGCTGGCGCATCGCGGCTTGGAGCACGTCTTCGCGCAGCTTGCCCTCGACCCGGTCGGAGACCCCGACCCAGGCGATCTTGGCCGTCGAGTCGACGAGCGAGGCGCCGATCACGCACAGGGCCAGCCACCCGACCAGCGTGCCTGCCGGGTGCTCGGCGAGCCGACCGGCGACCACCGTGCCGATCGACTGGGCGACCATCGCCACCGCGAGGGCGATCAGAGCAGCGGCCGAGACCGGCCCCCTCAGGCGTCGCCAGTCGACCTGTCGACTCGAGTCAACAGGCGTGGCGGGAGCTCCGTCGACCTGGCCGGATACCGGCGTGGGCGGAGTCGAGAGGGTCGTAGTCATCAATAGGTCACGGTAGGCGCGACCACCGACACTCTCCTAAAGGTTTTCCGCCTCCGGCCGCCGACAAACCTTGACCCGACCTGCACCTTCGCGGTTCAGAAGAAAGATATGGAGAGCAAGATCACCTCCGCAGGACGCTCGAGAAGCACGCCGGCCCGGCACGGAGATCCGTGCCGGGCCGGGTGATGACCATCTCGGGTGGCGCTCGCTTCGCTCGCGCCTCCCGCGCTCGTCTCAGAGCGAGTCGATCGCCTCGTTGAGCGTCGCGGAGGGGCGCATGACCGCGGCGACCTTGTCGCCGTCGGGCAGGTAGTAGCCACCGATGTCGGCGGGCTTGCCCTGGACGGCGAGGAGCTCCTCGACGATCTTGTCCTCGTTGGCCGCGAGCGACTCGGCCAGGCCCTTGAAGGCCTCGGCGAGCTTGGCGTCCTCGGTCTGCGCGGCCAGCTCCTGGGCCCAGTAGAGGGCGACGTAGAAGTGGGAGCCGCGGTTGTCGGTCGTGCCGAGCTTGCGGCCCGGCGAACGGTCGTTCTCGAGGAACGTCGCGGTGGCCCGGTCGAGCGCCGCCGCGAGCACGGTCGCCGACGGTGCCCCGGCCTGCTCGGCGTACTTCTCGAAGGCCGGAACCAGCGCGAAGAACTCACCGAGCGAGTCCCAGCGCAGGTAGTTCTCCTCGACCAGCTGCTGCACGTGCTTGGGGGCCGAGCCGCCCGCACCGGTCTCGAACAGACCGCCACCGGCGATCAGCGGGACGATGGAGAGCATCTTCGCCGACGTGCCGACCTCGAGGATCGGGAACAGGTCGGTGTTGTAGTCACGCAGCACGTTGCCGGTGACCGAGATCGTGTCCTCGCCCTCGCGCAGACGCTCGAGGGAGTAGGCCGTGGCCGCCTCGGGCGAGAGGATCTTGATGTCGGCGCCCTCGGTGTCACCCACGACGGAGGAGTCGGCCAGATACTTGGTCACCTTGGCGATCAGCGAGGCGTCGTGCGCCCGCGACTCGTCGAGCCAGAAGATCGCCGGGGTCTTGGACTCACGGGCACGGCTGACCGCGAGCTTGACCCAGTCGCGGACCGGGATGTCCTTGGTCTGGCAGGCACGCCAGATGTCACCGGCCTCGACGTCGTGCTCGAGCAGCACGTCGCCGGCCTTGGTGAGCACGCGTACGGTGCCGGCGGCCTCGATCTGGAAGGTCTTGTCGTGGGAGCCGTACTCCTCGGCCTTCTGCGCCATCAGGCCGACGTTGGGCACGGTGCCGATCGTGGCCGGGTCGAGCGGGCCGTTCTTCTTCACGTCGTCGATGACGGTCTTGTAGACGCCGGCGTAGGAGGAGTCGGGGATCACCGCGAGGGTGTCGGCCTCGCCGCCGTCGACGCCCCAGAGCTTGCCGCCGTTGCGGATCAGCGCCGGGATCGAGGCGTCGATGATGACGTCGGAGGGCACGTGCAGGTTGGTGATGCCCTTGTCGGAGTTGGTGTAGGCCAGTCGCGGACCGGTCTCGATGGCGGCCTTGAAGGCGGCCTCGATCTCGGCGCCGTTCTCCAGCGCGGGCAGACCCGACAGGATCGCACCGAGACCGTCGTTGGCCGAGAGGCCGGCGGCATCGAGGTCGGCGCCGTACTTCGCGAAGACGTCCTTGAAGTAGACCCGCACGACCTGGCCGAAGATGATCGGGTCGGAGACCTTCATCATCGTGGCCTTCAGGTGCACCGAGAAGAGCACGTCGTCGGCCTTGGCCTTGGCCAGCGCGTTCGCGAGGAAGGCGTGCAGGTTGGCGACCGACATGTAGGTGGCGTCGATGATCTCGCCCTCGAGCACCGGCAGCTCGGGGAGCAGCGTCACGGTCTCGCCGTCGGCCTTCTCGAGCACGATGGAGAGCGTGTCGTCGGCCGGGAGGGTCACCGACTTCTCGTTGGACTTGAAGTCGTGGGCACCCATCGTCGCGACGTCGGTCTTGGACGCGTCGCCGAACGGCTTGTTCGTGTGCGGGTGAGCCTTGGCGTACGCCTTGACCGACCCCGGCGCGCGGCGGTCGGAGTTGCCCTCACGCAGCACCGGGTTGACGGCGGAACCCTTGACCTTGTCGTACTTGGCCCGGGCCTCCTTCTCCTCCGGAGTGCTCGGCGACTCGACGTAGTCGGGGATGTCGTAGCCCTGCTCCTGCAGCTCGTTGATCGCGGCCTTGAGCTGCGGGATGGAGGCGGAGATGTTGGGGAGCTTGACGATGTTGGCGTCGGGCGTGTTCGCCAGCGCGCCCAGCTCGCCGAGCGCGTCGTCGGCCAGGCCGAACTGGGCCAGGATGCGAGAGGCCACGGAGATGTCACGCGTCTCGACCTCGACGCCCGCCTTGGCCGCGTAGGCCGAGACGATCGGAAGGAAGGAGTACGTCGCGAGCAGCGGCGCCTCGTCGGTGTGGGTGTAGATGATTCGTGTGGCCATTGCGGTGGCTACTCCTGACAGGTTGCGATCTACGGTGCTGCTGACTGAGGTCGGGGACCCGGCAACGGGAAAGTGCCTTGACGTCAAGATACCTGATCTCCCCAGCGACACTGCCCCGCCCTACCTAAGCACCACGATGCGTCGTCGCAAAAGAGTTACTGTGTGACAACACCTCCATGTTGTTCAGGTGACTGCTGGTGCCTGAGAGGTTCCGCTTCTCGGCATCGAAGGCTCTGATCGACGTCAACCGACTGTGAAGGGCAAAAGGGGAAATGACCGAGGAATCTCTGTCGGCAGCTGAGCCGACCTTCATCCAGAAAAGCGCAGCCGAGGTCATCGGCACATTCATCCTGGTGTTCCTCGGCGTCGGATCCGCCGTCGCGATCAGCGCCAGCGCCGCCCACAACGAGGGAGGCCCGGCGGGCATCGACATCGCTGCGGTCGGGCTCGCGTTCGGTATCTCCGTGGTGATCGGCGCCTATGCCTTCGGCCGCATCTCCGGCGGTCACTTCAACCCCGCGGTCTCCGTGGGCGCCGCGGCCTCCGGCAGGCTGTCGTGGAAGGACGCCGGCATCTATGTCGGATCGCAGTTCGCGGGCGCCATCCTCGGTGCGATCGTGCTGTTCCTCATCGCGCTCGCCTCCGGCTACAACAGCTGGAACGACGGCGGCCTGGGCGCCAACGGCTTCGGCGACCTCGGTGGCACCAACATCGTCGGCGCGATCCTCGTCGAGCTGGTGCTGACCTTCATCTTCGTCTTCATCATCCTGGCTGTCACCGACAACCGCGCCGCCCCGAACGCTCCGGCGGCGCCCCTGGCCATCGGTCTGGCTCTCGCCGCGATCCACTTCGTCGGCATCCCGCTGACCGGCACCTCGGTCAACCCGGCCCGCTCGTTCGGCCCCGCGCTCTTCTCCGGCGGCGACTACCTCGCGCAGGTGCCGATCTTCCTGATCGTCCCGGCCCTCGGCGGCGCGATCGCCGGCGTCCTCTACCCGCTGATCTTCGGCAAGCACGGCGGCGAGCTCGCCCGCGCGGGCTTCTCGTTCGGCGGCGGCGCCAAGGGCTCCGCGCAGGACTTCCAGTGGGACTCCCAGGCGTCCGCCCCGGCCGCTCCGGCTGCCGCTGCGGCCGCTCCCGCGGCCCCGGCCGCGCCCGCTGCGCACACGGCCCAGTCCACCCACGCGGCTCCGGCTGCTCCGGCCGCCGAGCACGCCGCCCCGGGCGGCGCCGACGACAACAGCGACCGCACCATCGTCTCCGGCGGCGGCCAGCAGCCCTGGCAGCAGCCGACCCACGCGGGTGGCGAGGGCGAGCTGCCGGTCTACGAGCAGGACGGCTGGCGCTGGGACTACGCCAAGCAGGAGTGGGTCCCGATCGAGCAGTGATCGAGCTCTGACTCGCTCTGACGACAAGGAAGGCCGCCCCTCGGGGCGGCCTTCTTCGTCTGTCTGTGTCGTGTCTGTGTCGTCCGTGCTGTCCGTCGCGAGCCGGTCAGTCGCCGGGGACGGTCACCGCGAGGATCCACAGCGCCGCGGCGGTCAGGCCCAGCAGCGCCACGTCGAACCAGCGGTTGCGCACCGCGAGCATCCCGGCGTCCTTCGTACGCAGCGCCGCGCGCCCCAACGACGCGATGCCCACACCTGCGGCGAGCACGATGATCCCGACCCGCCACAGCCCGAAGCCGACGAGCCCGAGACCGGAGACGGCAGCGGCGAGCACCACGAGGTAGACGTAGCCGCCGAGGGTCGAGGGGAAGCTGCGTACGTCGTGGGTGTCCTGCTTGTCCTGCTCAGGCGCCTGCGTCTCCGGTGCCGGCGTCTGCGGAGCGGACGCCTCGGAGTGGCTGATGGTCGGGTGGACGGACACGGTTCAGAGCCTTTCGAGAGCCTTCTCGGCGCTGAGGACGATATTGGAGAGCAACATGGCGCGTGTCATCGGACCCACCCCGCCCGGGTTCGGAGACACCCACCCAGCCACGTCCCAGACGTCGTCGGCGAGGTCTCCCGCGATCTTACCGTCGACCCGGGAGACACCGACGTCCAACAGGGCCGCGCCGGGCTTGACCATGTCTTTGGTGATGATGCCGGGCACGCCGGCGGCGGCCACCACGATGTCGGCGTTGCGGGTGTGCGCGGCCAGGTCGCGGGTGCCGGTGTGGCACAGGGTCACGGTGGCGTTCTCCGAGCGACGGGTCAGCAGCAGACCCAGCGGACGACCGACGGTGAGCCCACGGCCGACCACGACGACCTCGGCGCTCTTGATCTCCACGCCGTGACGGCGCAGCAGCTCGATGCAGCCCACCGGGGTGCACGGCAGCGGACCGTCCTCGCCGAGCACCAGCTTGCCGAGGTTGTAGGGGTGCAGACCGTCGACGTCCTTCTCCGGCGCGACCCGCGAGAGCAGCGCGAACTCGTCGAGGCCGGTCGGCTGCTGCACCAGGAAGCCGGTGCAGCTCGGGTCGGCGTTGAGCCGGTCGATCTCGGCCTCGACCTCCGCCTGGGTGGCGCTTGCGGGGAGGTCGACACGGATCGACTCGATGCCGATCTCCGCGCAGTCCTTGTGCTTGGCGTTGACGTACCACCGGCTGCCCGGGTCGTCGCCCACCAGCACGGTGCCGAGGCCCGGCGTGATGCCCTGGGCCTTCAGCTTCTCCACCCGTTCGGCCAGCTCGGCCTTGATGGTCTTGAGGGTGGCGGTGCCGTCCAGCTTCTGTGCAGTCACGTGATCAATCCTGTCACTTGGTCTCTGGAGATTTCGTACGCCGCGTGCGGGTCGCTCAGTGCGCGAAGTGACGCGTGCCGGTGAAGTACATCGTCACCCCGGCCGCCTCGCACGCCTTGATGGTGAGCTCGTCACGGATGGAGCCGCCCGGCTGCACGATCGCCTTGACCCCGGCGTCGATCAGGATCTGCGGGCCGTCCTCGAACGGGAAGAACGCGTCGGAGGCGGCAACAGCACCACGGGCGCGCTCGGTGCCCTCGGCGAGGGTGTTGGCGCGCTCGACGGCCAGGCGGCAGGAGTCGACGCGGTTGACCTGGCCCATGCCGATGCCGACCGAGGCGCCCTCGGTGGCGAGCAGGATCGCGTTGGACTTGGCCGAGCGGCACGCCTTCCAGGCGAAGGCCAGGTCGGCGAGGGTGGCCTCGTCGGCGGCCTCGCCCGTGGCGAGGGTCCACGACGCCGGGTCGTCGCCCTCGGCGTCGACGTGGTCGACCTGCTGCATCAGCAGACCGCCCGAGATCGGGCGGGTCTCCACCGGAGCGCTCTCGTCGGCAGCCGCGACCAGGATGCGGATGTTCTTCTTGCCCTGCAAGATCTCCACGGCACCGTCCTCGTAGCTCGGCGCCACGATGACCTCGGTGAACACCTCGGCGACCTGCTTGGCCATCTCGACCGAGACCGGGCGGTTGGAGGCGATCACGCCGCCGAAGGCGGAGACCGGGTCGCAGGCGTGGGCACGACGGTGCGCCTCGGCGATGTCGGCGCCGACGGCCAGGCCGCACGGGTTGGCGTGCTTGACGATCGCGACGGCCGGCTCGGCGAAGTCGTTGGCGGCGCGCCGGGCGGCGTCGGTGTCGGTGTAGTTGTTGTAGGACATCTCCTTGCCGTGCAGCTGCTCGGCGCGAGCCAGCCCGGCCGGACCGTGGTCGTTGAGGTAGAGCGCGGCCTTCTGGTGCGGGTTCTCCCCGTAGCGCAGCACGGTCGACTTCTCGTACGTTCCGCCGACCCACGCCGGGAAGCCGGTGCCCTCGGAGGTGTCGGTGAGCACGGAGCCCATCCAGGAGGCGACCTGCACGTCGTACGTCGCGGTGTGCACGAACGCCTTGGCGGCGAGCTGCTGGCGCTCGGCGAGGGTGAAGCCACCCGCCTTGGCGGCCTCGAGGGCCCGCGGGTAGTCGGCGCCGTCGGTGACGATCGCGACCGATGCGTGGTTCTTGGCTGCGGCGCGGACCATCGTGGGGCCGCCGATGTCGATCTTCTCGATGCAGTCCTGCTCACCGGCGCCGGAGGCGACGGTGTCGGCGAACGGGTAGAGGTTGACGACCACCAGGTCGAACGGCTCCACCTCGAGCTCGCGCAGCTGCTCGACGTGCTCCGGGAGGCGGCGGTCGGCAAGGATGCCGGCGTGCACGCGCGGGTGCAGCGTCTTCACCCGGCCGTCGAGGCACTCGGGGAAGCCGGTGAGGTCCTCGACCTTGGTCACGGGCAGTCCGAGGTCGGCGATGAGCTTCGCCGAACCGCCGGTGGAGACGAGCTCGACGCCGACGTCGTGAAGCCCGCGGACCAGGTCCTCGAGACCGGTCTTGTCGTAGACGGACACCAACGCCCGCTTCAGTGCGATCTGGTCCTGCACAGCCAAACTCCTCATCGGTCGACGATTTCGATGAGGGCACCCAGGCGGTCGATGCCGTCTCTTCACACTCCCCGGTGGTCCCCCACCTGCGCCAGTCGTGTCACCGAGATCCTAACGGCTCAGGCGCGCCCGAACCGAACCCGCCTGCCGTCGACGGTGTAACCCTCGCGGGCGATCCGGCCGACGCTCTCGACGAGCATCGAACGCTCGACGACCTTGATCCGCTCGTGCAGCGTCTCCTCGGTGTCGTCGTCCTCCACGGGCACGCTCACCTGATCCACGATCATCCCGGTGTCGACACCTGCGTCGACGATGAACAGCGTCGCCCCGGTCACCTTCACGCCGTAGTCGAGCGCATCGCGCGCGCCGTGCATCCCCGGGAAGCTCGGCAGCAGCGCCGGGTGGGTGTTGAGCGTCTTCCCGCCGAACCGGTCGAGGAAGGTCTCCCCCACCAGCTTCATGAAGCCTGCGGAGACGACCAGGTCGGGCTCGTACGCCGCCACCGACTCCGCCAGCGCCGCGTCCCACTCCTCGCGCGAGCCGAAGTCCTTGACCTTGCGCACGAAGGTCTCGATCCCGGCGTCGCTCGCCCGGGTCAGCCCCTGGATCGCGTCGCGGTCGGCGCCGACCGCGACGACCTCCGCTCCGAAGTCAGGCGACGCGCAGGCGTCGAGCAGGGCTTGGAGGTTGGTGCCCGAGCCGGACACGAGGACGACGAGACGAAGAGGCACGGGTAGAGACTATGCGGAGCCTCAGGCGGGCAGGGAACGCCGGTGCCACCAGGTCATCGCGAGACCGGCGAGCAGCCCGGCGAGACCGAAGAACGCGATGGCGTTGACGAGCACCTGGCCGGCGTACGGCCCGATCCCGACCATCCGGCCGGGGCCGACGGCACCGCCGGCGATGCTCGAGGCGAGGGCCAGGATCAGGCCGGCCACGACGCCGGCGCTCACGCCGCGCAGCGCGCCCTCGGACCATCGCAGCGTCGGACGGTTGCGCTGCACGCGGCAGACCGCGACGAACGCGGTCAGCGGCCCGAGGGCCATCACCGCGGCGACCCAGGCCGACGGAGCACCGTTGTCGGGGAGCGCCGCGAGCATCGGGAACATCGGCAGCGGCCCGAGGGTCACCGCGGTGGGCGTGACCGTGGTGCCGAGGCCGACGCTGAACCCCGGCCCCAGGGCGTAGGCGCTGGAGAAGAGCACGGCGTTGGGCAGCACGAGCACGGCCAGCAGCGAGTAGAGGATGATCCCGCCGAGGTCGAGGTGGAGCTGGGAGACCACGTTGATCGAGGTGGTGAAGTCGGCGAAGAGGGCCACGAAGAAGACCAGGGTGCTGACCGCGAGCCACCAGAACAGGATCGAGCGCACCATCACGAGCACGTCGACTGCCGCGCGCGGCAGCAGCGTGAACCACAGCGCCGCACGCCCGGAGCCGACCGCGATCGCGGGCAGAGCCACGACGGCGCAGAGCCCGACCGACCAGGCGAAGACGCCGGCGAGGCTGGGCGCGGTGGACGGGGTGCCGGCGACGAGCGCGGTGATGATCGCGACGAGCGTGTAGCCGAAGGTGAACAGCCCGGCGACGACCGGGACGGTCAGGTCGCGCTCGCCGTCGGCGAGCGCATTGGCGTCGGGGCCGTGCAGCGAGACCGAGTCACCGACCCGGACCGCGACCTGCCACATCGCCCAGGCGAGGACGAGCGTGAGCCCGAGCGGGACGGCGGTGATCGCGACGCCGGAGACGACGACGCCCGAGCCGTGACCGACCAGCCACCCGAGCGCGGCGACGCGCATCGCGTCGGAGGGCTCGCCATGGGCGCCCATGTCGCTGATGAACCAGCCGAGGATGCCGATGGCCAGGCACACCAGCAGCGTGGCGACGGCCGTGCCGACACCGCCGAGCAGGGCTGCCGCGACCAGCGGGCGGCGGTGACGGAGATCGTGGAGATCATCCGCGGAGAGCCCACGGTCGGGGGTGCGAGGTGGCAGCAGGGACGACATCGCCACTCATCTTCCCAACCCCGGCCGTCTCGATCCGGGCGACGCGCCGCCCGGATCTGTCTTGTGCACACCTGCATACCCACCTGTGCATCAGCGACTATTGCCGATCATTCGATCGAATCACCTACAGTTGTCCGCTGACATGGGCATGAGCACGGCAGACCACGAGACCTTCGAGGCGTTCTACCAGGACGTCCGCGGACGTCTCCTGCTCCAAACCTGGTCGCTGACCGGCGACCTGGAGGCTGCCAAGAGCGCCGTGCGCGCCGCGATGGTGATCACCTGGCACCACTGGCGCAAGGTGCGCCGGATGGACGACTTCGAGCGGGAGGACTGGGTCCGCCCGGTCGCCTGGTCCAAGGCGATCCGCAACCACTCGGTGCCGCTGCTCCACCGCGACCAGACGATCGCGCCGGGCGCCCACAGCACCCTGTCGGCGCTGCGCAGCCTGCCGCTCCACGACCGCAAGGTCTTCCTGCTCGGCCATCTCACCAGCGTCGACCTCGGTCAGCTCGCCCGTGAGGTCGGCACCCCGATCAGCCGCACCGAGACCGACCTGCAGGGCGCCAACGCCGCCATCTGCGAAGCGCTCGGCATCGCCCCGGAGCAGCTGCAGTCCATCTTCGACCCGCTCGTGGACGTGCTCACCGAGCAGCCCTGGCCGAAGACCTCGACGCTGACCACCGCCGGTGCCGTACGCCGCCGGGTGCACACCGCCGTCGGTGCCGCCGCGGCGGTCGCCGCCCTCGTCGGTGCCGGGTTCTTCGTGACCCAGGACGCCGAGACCGAGCCACGGCTCAACACCCTCTCGATGCAGTCGGCCGCCGAGGAGTTCGAGGTCGAGCCGAGCGAGATCCCGGGCAAGAAGCTGTCGGCCAAAGACCTCGTCACCGACGACGAGGTCGCGAAGATCTACGGCGGCACGTGGGCGGTCGACATCACCTCCGACAACCTCGAGGGCACCGGCCTCACCATCCCCTGCCAGGCCGAGCCCTCGGCCGGCAAGCGACCGGTGGCGAGCCTGGCGCGCACCTTCACCGCCGAGTCCAAGGCGACCCTGGCCGGCACCACCATCGAGTCCTCCGTCGACACGAAGGCCGCCTCTGCTGCGTACAAGCGAATGCAGGGGTGGTACGCCGCGTGCGCGGAGCCGCGCTACCAGCTGATGTTCACCGAGTCGGTCAAGGGCATCGGCGACGAGGCGACCCTGTTCGCCTACCGCGACTGGGCCACCAACCGGGCGGTCACCTTCGGTGTCGCCCGCACCGGCAACCACACCGCCGCGGTCACGGTGAAGACCGAGGGCAAGTCGAGCGCCACCGCGGCGAAGACCTCGACCATGCTCGGCACCGCCGTCCACAACCTCTGCTCGATGCCCAACGCCGGCGCCTGCGTGGAGACCAAGCGACCGCGCTCGACCGCCACGCCGCTGCCCATCGGCAAGGCTCCTGGCCTGATCAACGAGACCGACGTGCCGCCTGCTGACGGGATCAGCGATCCGTGGGAGGCGACGGGCGCGAAGGCGGCCAAGACCAACCCGGCGAAGACCCGCTGCGACAACACCGAGTTCAACGCCAAGGGCATGTCGGGCGCCCAGACCCGCTCGTTCCTGGTCACCGCGTCCAAGAAGAAGCTCGCGCCGACCTTCGGGCTCACCGAGACGGCCGGGAAGTTCCGTTCGGCGAAGGAGGCCCAGGCGTTCAACACCGGCATCCGCTCCCGCCTGGACGCCTGCGGCAAGAAGGAGCTCGGCAGCCACGTCACGCTGCTGGAGAACGACGTCACCAAGGACCGGGCGATCACGGTGTGGCACATCCGGGTCGAGATCGACAAGGACACCTCGATCTTCTACCGGATGGCCGCGATCCGGAAGGGCTCCAACGTCGCCCAGATGAGCTTCGTGCCCGACGGCGACGTCGACCTCAGCAGCTCCGACTTCGTCGCGCTCGCCCGTCGCGCCGCCGACCGGCTCACCTACCTCTGATTCTTTCTCGCCCCGGATGCAACCGGGACCGCCACTCACGCGTCTGAATCGTTGACACTGGCTCGAGGCCGGTGCGGACGGGCAGGCCGATGGCGGCCAGGAGAGGCGAGCGATGGACGAGGACGAGTTCGACGCGTTGTACAACGCGTCCTACCGCCGCGTGTGTGCGCAGGTGTACGCCATGATCGGCGACTTCGACGAGGCCAGCGAGTGCGTGCAGGAGGCCTTCGCCCGCGCCTGGGCGCACCGGCGCAAGCTGTCCTCGGTCGACTATCCCGAGGCCTGGGTGCGCACCACCGCCTACCGGCTCGCGGTCGGGCGCTGGCGTCGGAAGAAGTACGCCTCCCGGGCCACCGACCGCGCCGTGGGCGCGCAGACGGAGATGCCGGCCGTCGACGAGACCCACGTGGCTCTCGTCGCCGCCCTGAAGAAGCTGCCCGAGCCGCAACGGCAGGCGATCGTCCTGCACCACATCGCCGACCTGCCGGTGCACCAGGTCGCCGCCGAGGTCGGCGCCCCCACCGGCACCATCAAAGCTCGACTGGCTCGAGGACGAGCCGCCCTGGCCGAGCTCCTTGCCGAAGAAACTCCCGGCGCCGTCTGGAAGGAGGCCTGAGATGAGTGACCCGATCTCGCGTCTGGACCAGTTCCGCGCTGATACCCCTGGAGCACCGATGAAGTCCGCAGCCGAGGTACGCCATCGGGGCGACCAGATCCGGCGCCGCCGTCGTGCGGTCGTCGCCGCGGGCGCCGTGGCCGTGGCTGCCGCCGTCGCCGGGCCCATCCTCTTCCTCTCCTCCGGCTTCGGCGATCGGGCCATCGACCCCGCGCCGGCGCCGAGCGAGACACCGAGCACCGCCGGGCCCAGCCCGTCCGGGTCGGCCTCGGCGGGCCCTGTCGAGCTGACTCGCGCCAACCTGCCGGTCGCCGAGGACCTGGTCGGCCCCGACGACGCGTCGTGGTCCGAGACCCGGACCTACGACGGCGAGGGCGACGATGCCGCCAACCCCTGCTTCACCGAGACGCTCGACGAAGCCGGCGCCGAGGCGACCTTCCGCCGCGACTTCGCGGTCGGTGACTCCGTGGGCTCTGACGACAAGACCCTCGGGACGATGAGTGCGCTGGTCTCCGAGTTCGGCTCACCCGACTCCGCCAAGCAGGTGCGCGACGACCTCTCCGCCGCGGCGGCCGACTGTTCCACCGTCGACGCATCGACCTCCGGCTCGCTGCCGGTCGAGAGAGACTTCATCTCCGGCGGCGACATCCACGTGGTCAGCTATCTGTCCGACGACCCGGACCTGAACGCTCGGTTGGAGGTGGCGACCGCCGTCGTCTCCGCGGAGGACCGGGTGCTGGTGCTGACCCGGCAGCGCGCCGTGCAGGACTACGTCTCGCCCACCGACCTGCAGAGCTCGGCCGTCAACGCCGCCCGCCGGATGATCGGCGCCGAGGTGGCGGCCGACCCGTCGACGGACCCGTCGGCGCCGGACACCTCTGCCCCGACGGGCGTCCTCAGCACCGCCAACCTCGTCGGCGCGGGCGATCTCGCACCGCTCGACCGCTTCGAGGCGGACTGGGAGGCGTACACCCCGCCGACGGACGTGCCCACGCTCGCCTGCCAGAAGGACTGGCTCTCCTCGCTCGCCCCGAGAGAGCAGGTCCTCGCCGACTTCCACACCACCTCCGAGGGCGTCGACGTCGGGCAGGTGCACGTGGCCGTGCTCGACTTCGCCGACGCGAACGATGCCGGTGCTGCGTACAACGAAGTGATGGAGTGGCAGGAGGTCTGCCCGGCCGACAAGCTCGACGTCCAGCCGGACGTCACCGACCTGCCCATCGACGTCGGCACCGACATCAAGCTCGGGCTCGACCGCGCGGCACGCTCGCAGACGACGTACGGCGCGCGCAGCGAGGGCGACGGGATGTGGTTCGAGACCGAGCTGGTCGCGCAGTACGACGGTCGGCTCGTCCTGGTCGGCTACTCCGAGCTCGCCGGGCCCTGCCCGCCGAGCACCGGCGACAAGGACGACCCGTGCTACCAGCCCGACCAGCCCGACACCTGGCCCGGGCGGATCCTGGCCATCGAGAAGGCCGCGGTGAAGGCGGGCATCAGGGACCTGCGCTGAGGATCTGCACAGACATCGGGAACACGGACTGCGGCAAACACGATATGATCGATTGTCTTTCATGACTTAGCACGTGGAGACTCCGGTCACAACGCGCGTACGCAGGGAAGACATGTATCGGTCGGGGCGTTCCAAGCCCTGAACCACGTCAACCCCGGAGAGGTCCGCCCGTGTCCACCGCCCCCACCTCAGCAGCCCGACGGCGACTGCGCCTACCGTCCTTCTCGGTCCAGATCGTGCTGGGCCTCGCCCTCGGCATCGCGCTGGGTGCGGTCGCCCGAGCGATCGGGCCGGCGGGCGGCGACGAAGCCAACTGGCTGACCACCACCCTGTCCACGGTCGGCGACTCGTTCGTCTCGCTGCTGAAGGCCGTCGTCGTCCCCCTCGTCTTCACCGCCATCGTCGCCTCGATCGCCAACCTGCGTACGGTCAGCAACGCTGCCCGGCTCGCCGGCCAGACGTTGCTGTGGTTCGCGATCACGGCGGCGATCTCGGTCGCGATCGGCATCAGTCTCGGGCTGATCTTCAGGCCCGGGAGCAACACCGCGGTCAGCACCTCCGACGCCGCCGAGGCGGGCGCGTCCGCGTCGTGGCTCGACTTCCTCCAGGGCCTGATCCCGGGCAACTTCCTCGGCCTCGAGGCATCGACGAGCGTCGAGCAGGTCGGCGGCAGCCCGCTGGCCGAGACCGCGCTGAGCTTCAACGTGCTCCAGGTGCTCGTCGTCGCGCTCGCCATCGGCATCGCCGCGCTCAAGACCGGTGACAAGGCCGAGCCCTTCCTCGCGTTCAACCGCTCCTTCCTCGCGATCGTGCAGAAGGTGCTGTGGTGGATCATCCGGCTGGCACCGCTCGGCACGCTCGGCCTGATCGGCAACGCGGTCGCGTCCTACGGCTGGGACTCGCTGGGCTCGCTGGCCTGGTTCGTGGTCGCCGTCTACGTCGGTCTCGCGCTCGTGCTGTTCGTCGTCTACCCGGTCGTGCTGCGCACCAACGGGCTCAACCCGCTCGCCTACTTCCGCGGCGCCTGGCCGGCCATCCAGCTCGGCTTCGTCTCGCGCTCCTCGGTCGGCACCATGCCGGTCACCGAGCAGGTGACGGTCAAGAACCTCGGCGTCCCGCAGGAGTACGCCTCGTTCGCGGTCCCGCTGGGCTCCACCACCAAGATGGACGGCTGCGCGTCGATCTACCCCGCGATCTCGGCGATCTTCGTCGCGCAGATCTTCGGCATCGACCTGGGCATCACCGACTACCTCCTGATCGCCTTCGTCTCGGTCGTCGGCTCTGCCGCCACCGCCGGCCTCACCGGCGCCGTCGTGATGCTCACGCTCACGCTCTCGACGCTCGGCCTGCCGCTGGCCGGTGTCGGTCTGCTGCTCGCGATCGACCCGATCCTCGACATGGGCCGCACCGCGGTCAACGTCGCCGGCCAGGCGCTGGTGCCGACGATCGTGGCCAAGCGGGAAGGCATCCTCGACCTCGACCGCTACAGCTCCGCCTCCGCAGCCGGGCTCCTCGAGGACGAGGAGCCGGCGAAGGAGCCCGTCGCGGCCTGAGGTCGCGCTGATCACACAGTCGAGAACGGGCGCGACATTCCCCGTACGCGCCCGGCTCTCGCCAGAGATACGAAGTGCCCCGCGACCGAACCGGTCGCGGGGCACTTCGTTGCTGACGTACGTCAGAGGGACTGCAGGATCTCGCGAGCGAGAGCAGCGGTCTCCGACGGGGTCTTGCCCACCTTGACGCCGGCGGCCTCGAGGGCCTCCTTCTTCGCCGAGGCGGTGCCGGCCGAGCCGGACACGATCGCGCCGGCGTGACCCATGGTCTTACCCTCCGGCGCGGTGAAGCCGGCGACGTAGCCGACGACGGGCTTGGTGATGTTCTCCTTGATGAAGGCCGCGGCGCGCTCCTCGGCGTCGCCACCGATCTCACCGATCATGACGATGACCTTGGTCTCGTCATCCTTCTCGAACGCCTCGAGGGCGTCGATGTGGGTGGTGCCGATGACCGGGTCACCCCCGATGCCGATGGCGGTGGAGAAGCCGAAGTCCTTCAGCTCGTACATCATCTGGTAGGTCAGCGTGCCCGACTTGGAGACGAGACCGACCGGACCCTTGCCCGTGATCGTGTGCGGGGTGATGCCGGCGAGCGACTCACCCGGCGTGATGATGCCGGGGCAGTTGGGGCCGACCATGCGGGTGGACTTGCCCTGCAGGTAGGACCACACCTCGGCGGTGTCCTGAACCGGCACACCCTCGGTGATGATGACGATCAGCGGCATCTCGGCGTCGATGGCCTCGATGGCGGCGTCCTTGGTGAACGCCGGCGGCACGAAGAGGACCGACACGTCAGCGCCGGTCTCCTTCATCGCCTCCGCCACGGTGCCGAACACCGGGAGCTCCACGTCGGCGCCGTTGGCGTCCTTGTGGGTCACGGTCGTGCCGGCCTTGCGGGCGTTGACGCCACCGACGATCTGGGCACCCGAGTCGAGCATCAGGGCGGTGTGCTTCGCACCCATGCCGCCGGTGATGCCCTGGACGATGACCTTGCTGTCCTTGTTGAGGTAAATGCTCATTGTTAGTTTCTCTGCCGTTTCTCTGGGCCGGGCCTCAGGCGTTGGCCAGCTCGGCGGCCTTGTCGGCCCCGCCGTCCATGGTGTCGACAAGGTTGACCAACGGGTGGTTGAGCTCGGCGAGGATCGCGCGGCCCTCCTCCACGTTGTTGCCGTCGAGGCGCACGACCAGCGGCTTGCTCGCGGCGTCGCCGAGGATCTCCAGGGCACCCTTGATGCCGTTGGCGACCTCGTCACAGGCGGTGATGCCGCCGAAGACGTTGACGAACACAGACTTGACCTGCTCGTCGTTGAGGATCACGTCGAGCCCGTCAGCCATGACCTGCGCGTTGGCGCCGCCACCGATGTCGAGGAAGTTGGCGGGCTTCACGCTGCCGTGGTTCTCGCCGGCGTAGGCGACCACGTCGAGGGTCGACATGACCAGACCCGCGCCGTTGCCGATGATGCCGACCTGACCGTCGAGCTTGACGTAGTTGAGGCCCTTGTCCTTGGCCTTCGCCTCGAGCGGGTCCTCCTCGTCACGGATGACGAAGTCCTCGTGGTCGTCGTGGCGGATCTCGGAGGCGTTGTCGTCCAGGGAGACCTTGCCGTCCAGGGCCTCCAGCTTGTCGCCCTCGAGGCGAGCCAGCGGGTTGACCTCGACGAGGGTCGCGTCCTCCTCGGTGAACACCGTGTAGAGGCTCTGGATCATCGAGACGGCCTGCTCGAAGACGGGCTCCGGGAAGCCGCACTCGGTGGCGATCTCACGTGCCTTGGCCTCGTCGACGCCCTTGCCGGGGTCGATGCCGATCTGCTTCACGGCGTCGGGGTTGGTCTTGGCGACCTCCTCGATCTCCACACCACCCTCGACGGACGCGATGCAGAGGTACTGCCGGTTCGAACGGTCCAGCAGGAACGAGAAGTAGTACTCCTCCTGCGGCGGCGTCGCCGGGGTGATCAGCACGCGGTTGACCTTGAGACCCTTGATCTCCATACCGAGGATGTTCGAGGCGTGCTCGAACGCCTCATCCGCGGTCTTGGCCAGCTTCACGCCACCGGCCTTGCCTCGGCCACCGGCCTTGACCTGCGCCTTGACGACGCAGAAGCCGATCTCCTCAGCAGCCTTCTTGGCTTCCTCAGCCGTCTCGACGACGACACCTTCGGTCACGGCGACGCCGTGCTTGGCGAAGAGCTTCTTCGCCTGGTACTCCATGAGATCCACTGATCCACCTGGTCTGTGTGTTGCGGTACGGAGCGGCGTACCGCATGGATCAGCGGCCGACGCCCTCGTCTTCAGATGTGTCCGTCCAGCACCTTAGACCCCGGTATGGCCGGGATACGAGCCGAGGGGCTACGACGTGACCTACGCCACTAGCAGAACGGCAGGGCCGGACACACCGGACATATACCAACAAATCGGCAACCTCGGGTAACAGCCCCAGATCGCTACGCAGACGGCCCCGGCCACGTTCGTAGGGACGCTCCGGTCGTTCAGCGACTCGCGCGTTTCAATACCTCATAGAGGCTCAAATCGGCCGAAGACACGCGTTTCGTGTGCCATAAAAGTGGCGCAATCCCGTTCCGAGTCTGGCGGATATCCGCAGATCAGCGACGGATTGCGAAGATGCCGAAGGTGAAATCACCGACACGGGCGTGCCACATTTCTTGACCGCACCCTCCGGTCCGTTACAGTCGTGGCTCGCCGTCTGACCCTCGAACAGCGGAGATATGAACTGATGGGCAACCACCGAGCCGACGTCACCAATGACAGTCCGCGTTCGGTCACCCCTTCCCCCGGAGCAAGCACGAGCAACGGCTACGTCGGGAAGCGGCGCGCAGCGCCGGCGACCGACAGTCCAGCTTCCAGGCCTGCGCCGCGAGCGACCGGATCGACCTCCTACGTCGGGAAGCGCCGTGCGGCGCCCGCTCCCGCCGCAGCGACCCCGAATCCCCCCGCCATCTCCGAGACGCCCGAAGAGCCGGTCGCCAAGACCCGGCCCGACCGGGTGGTGCTGGAGCAGACCGGCGCCCAGCCGATCGTCGAGGCGCCTCGCGCCCTGAGCTCCACCGACGGCCGCATCTCGACCGGTGAGCTGCGCGCTCTCGTCGAGGGCGACACCGGCTCCTCCCCCTTCCCCGCGACGTTCCCGACGTCGCCGCCCCAGCCGAAGCCGGCTGCGCGGCCGATCGTGCCCGTGCAGCGGCGCGCCAGCCAGGTCGACCCGGTGCTGGCCGACCTGCTCTCCTCGATGGGCATCGACCCCGACAAGGTGACCCCCGACGTCCTCGACGACCTCGGTGTCGGTGGCATGACCACCTCTGAGCTCACCAAGTTCCTCACCCAGCCGACCAAGGCCGCGCCGATGAAGCGCGCGACCAGCCGCTCGACGTCGCCGCAGACGCCGCCCCGCGGCATCCCGGCGGCCCCCGAGGCTGCTGCTCCCGAGGCTGCGCGCCCCGAGCCGGCCGCGCCCGTGGCGCCTGTCGTGCCGGAGCCCACCTTCAAGGCGCCCGAGCCGACCCACACGCCGAAGCCGCTGCGGATGGCCAACACCTTCGCCCCGCTGACCGGCAAGCTCCGGGCCGTCCGCCAGCCGCGCCAGGCGCCGGCTCCCACCTACCCGGCGCCGGCCCCCGCCGCCCAGGAGCCCCGCGGGTTCCAGGAGGCCTACGACGCGCCGCCGTCGTCGTTCCAGATCGACACCACCTCGTTCCCGGCGCCCCCGGTCTCCCTGCCGCAGCAGATCGACTTCGACTCGATGGCGATCGACCTCCCGGCCGAGACCTACGCAGCCGAGGTTCCCTACTACACGGAGCCGCAGGCCGAGGCGCCCTACCAGGGTTATGAGGATGGCTACGCGCAGCGGCAGCCCGAGTCCTACTTCCGCGCCGAGACCGGCAGCATCGACCTGCCGAGCATCAGCGAGATCGCGACCTACGGATCCGACCTGCACGACCTCCCGGCGGTCGAGACCACCGGCACCATGGTCGGCATCGGCGGTCCCACCAAGCCGCGCACGCGTCGTGTGAACGCCACGCCGTCCGGCGGCAGCCGGCCGACCGTCCCGATGACCGCCGGCGCCGCCGCCCTGGCCGCCGCGATCGGCGGCATCGCGCTCACCGGCGGCCCGACGATGGTCGCGGCCGACGACGTACGCCTCGTCGGAGCCACGGCGCTCGGCGGCGACAGCGACATGGTCGCGGTCGGCGACCGGTCGGCGACCGTGACGCGTAACGACGAGCGCTCGCAGACCGACACCGCGGCGAGCGACCGCGAGAAGGCGCTGCAGGGCATCGACGTGCAGGCCGACAAGCAGGACAAGTTCCTCAAGTCCAACATGTGGGAGCTCCCGATCCCCACGGGCGTCTACCACATCACCGGCACCTTCGGCTCCTCCGGCGCCAACTGGTCCAGCACCCACACGGGTCTCGACTTCGCGGCGCCCTACGGCACTCCGATCCACGCCATCGCCCGCGGCACGGTCACCGAGACCGCCTGGGGCGGCGCCTACGGCAACCGCACGATCATCACGCTCGAAGACGGCACCGAGATGTGGTACTGCCACCAGAGCGACTACGGCGTCTCCGTCGGCCAGTCGGTCTCCCCCGGTGAGGTCATCGGCTACGTCGGTTCGACCGGAAACTCCACCGGCGACCACCTCCATGTCGAGGTCCGCCCCGGTGGTGGTGACGCCGTCGACCCCGACGCCGCCCTCAACGAGCACGGCGTAGACCCGAGCTGACGCGCGCAGCGCGTCAGCTCGGCACAGAGCCGAGTCGGCGCAACTGCATGCCTTGGAGCGAAGCGAAGCGAGCGAGGCGTGCCGTTGCGCCGACTCGGCGTCTCACGGGGAGACAGCCGCCTCCGAGCGGTCAGAAGCCCCGTGAGCCCTCACCCGCCCCGAATCACAGCTTCTCGACCGGCGCGTAGCGCAGCAGCAACCGCTTGACCCCCGTCTCCCCGAAGTCGATGCTGGCGACCTGCTTGTCGGCCGCACCCTCGATGGTGACGACGGTGCCGAGGCCGAACGAGTCGTGGGTGACCCGGTCACCCGGCTCCAGCGACGGGACCTCGCGGGCGGGCTTCGACTTCGCGGCGGCGTCGGCGCGCAGCGCCGCCGAGGAGAAGTTGCGGCGGCCCGCGGCGGTGGGCTGGCCCAGGCGCTGTCCGTCGCTCCACCGCTCGGTGGCGAAGCTCGGGCGACCCCACGAGCTCATCTCCTTCTCCGTACGCTTCCAGTCGACCAGGTCGATCGGGAGCTCGTCGAGGAAACGGCTGCCGGGGTTGTGCGACGGCGCGCCCCAGGCCGACCGGACCACCGCCCGCGAGATGAAGAGTCGCTTCTCGGCGCGGGTGATCCCGACGTAGGCGAGGCGGCGCTCCTCCTCGAGCTCGGTGCTGTCGCCGAGGGCTCGTGAGTGGGGGAAGACGCCGTCCTCCATGCCGGTGAGGAAGACCGCGGGGAACTCCAGCCCCTTGGCGGTGTGCAGCGTCATCAGGGTGACCACGCCGTCTTCGTCGTCGGGGATCTGATCGGTGTCGGCGACCAGAGCGACCCGCTCGAGGAAGTCGGGGAGGCCGGGCGTGACCGTGCCCGCGTCGACGTCGGCCGGGTCGGCGCTCGGGGCGGCGACGGGGTCGTCGGCGAACTCGCGCGCCACCGCGACGAGCTCGGCGAGGTTCTCCACGCGGGTCTCGTCCTGCGGGTCGTCGGACTCCTCCAGCGAGAGGAGATAACCGGAGCGGTCGAGCACGGTCTCCAAGATGACGTCGGCACGCTCACCGGCCGCGACCATCTGCAGCAGCTCCTCGACCATGGCCACGAAGGCCTTGATGTTGGTCAGGCTGCGGGTGGCCAGGCCCGGGGCGTCCTCGGCCTTCTGCAGCGCGTCCCAGAAGGTCAGACCGTCGCGCTCGGCCAGCGCGTTGACGCAGGCAACCGCCCGGTCACCGATGCCTCGCTTGGGTGTGTTGAGGATCCGACGCAGCGAGACCTGGTCGTCGGGGTTGGCCAGGATGCGCAGATAGGCGAGAGCGTCACGCACCTCCTTGCGCTCGTAGAAGCGCACTCCGCCGACGACCTTGTAGGGCTGACCGGTGCGGATGAACACCTCCTCGAAGACGCGCGACTGAGCGTTGGTGCGGTAGAAGACGGCCACGTCGGCGGCCTTGAGCCCGGAGTCGACGAGCTTGTCGATCTCGTCGGAGACGAACCGCGCCTCGTCACGCTCGTCGTCGGCGACGTAACCGACGATCCGCTCGCCGTTGCCGGCATCGCTCCACAGGGCCTTCTCCTTGCGCCCCTTGTTGTTCTTGATGACCGCGTTGGCCGCGGTGAGGATCGTCTGGCTGGAGCGATAGTTCTGCTCCAGCAGGATCGTCGCGGCGTCGGGGAAGTCCTGCTCGAAGTCGAGGATGTTGCGGATGTTGGCGCCACGGAAGGCGTAGATGGACTGGTCGGCGTCACCGACCACCATCAGCTCGGCCGGCTCCGCCCGCGGGGTGTCCGGCTCGTAGGAGTCGGTCAGCGTCGTGTCGTCCATCCGGTCGGCACAGAGCTCGTGGACCAGGGCGTACTGCGCATGGTTGGTGTCTTGATACTCATCGACCAGCACGTGCCGGAACCGGCGACGGTAGACCTCCCGCACCTCCGGATAGGCCCGGAAGAGCTCGACGGTGGCCATGATCAGGTCGTCGAAGTCGAAGGCGTTCGCCTGCCGCAGACGCTTCTGATACTCCTTGTAGGCCGCCACATAGGTCTGCTCGAGATGGTTGCGGGCATCCTTCTCAGCGGCCTCGACGTCGCGTAGCTCGTTCTTCTGGTCGCTGACCCAGTTGAGCACCTGACCGGGCTGGTAGTGGCGCGGGTCGAGGTCGAGATCGCTCAGCACCAGCTGCATCAGCCGCTTCTGGTCCTGGGCGTCGTAGATCGAGAAGTTGGACTTGAGCCCCACCTTGTCGATCTCCTTGCGGAGGATGCGCACGCAGGCGCTGTGGAACGTGCTCACCCACATGATCCGCGCCCGCTTGCCGACCAGATCCTCGACGCGCGCCTTCATCTCGGCGGCGGCCTTGTTGGTGAACGTGATCGCCAGGATGCTGCCCGGGTGGACGCCGCGCTGGGAGATCAGCCAGGCGATCCGCCGGGTCAGCACGCGAGTCTTGCCCGACCCCGCACCGGCGACCACCAGGAGCGGCGCCCCTCGGTGCTGCACCGCCGCCTTCTGGGGCTCGTTGAGCCCGTCGAGCAGCTCCTCCGTGGTCGGCCCGCCACGTTTCGTACGCGGCTCGTCGGCGGGCTGCGTCGAGGCGAAGGCCTCGAGGCCCGGGATGGATGCGAGTGGGGTCTGATCAGGCGTACTCATGCTGGCTCCAGCCTAGGGCCCAGCACCGACAAGACCGGCACCGACCAGACCGGCATCGACAGGTCGCGCCCCGGCGGTCTCAGTGGCCTCAGGGAAGACGCTGGAGCACTCGTACGTCGCGAGAGAGCAGCGCGATCAGCGAGGAGCCGCCGATCACCGCAGCCACCACGAGGAGCCAGGGGGCGAAGCCGACCGCCGCGGCGACCGGACCGGTCACCGCGAGCCCGACCGGGCGGGCGATGAAGGATCCGACGATGTCGAAGGAGTAGACCCGGGAGAGCTTGTCCTCGGGGATCTGTTGCTGGATGGCGAGATCCCAGAAGACCGAGAAGATCGAGAGCCCCACACCGTGCAGGAACGCGCCGCCCCACACCACCGCAGGCGCCTCGGCCACGGCCATCGCGATCGGGAACAGCGCCGTCAGCGAGAGCAGTGCCGCGCCGACGTACAACATCCGCCTGGGGCGCCAGCGCAGGCAGATCAGGCCTCCGACGACGAAGCCGGCCATCATGACGGCCAGTGAGACGCCCCACGCCGAGCGGCTCATGCCCTCGCCGACGACGATCGGGCCGAGCACGCCCTGGGCGCCGCCGTAGAAGAGGTGGTAGAGCAGCGCCTGGATGATCAGCAGCCACAACCAGGTGTGACGCAGCACCTCCCGCGCGCCCTCGCCCAGATCGGCGAGCATCGACACCCGCGCGCCCTCGGGGCGCACGTGGGCGACCCGCATCAGCGCGAAGCACACGGCCGCGACGGCGAAGGTCGCGGCGTCGATCATGATCGACCAGCCGGCACCGACCACCGAGACGAGTACGCCGCCGAGCGCATATCCCACGGTCATACCGACCTGGTTGGCCAGCGCCCGCGCGGGCACGGCATGGGCGACCTCCTCCGCGGGCACGGTGAACCGGGTCATCGCCTGCGAGGACGGTCGGTTGAGGGCTCCGAGCACGCCGGTGACCACACCGGCGACTGTCAGCGCGGGGATGGAGGCGAACCCGCCGATCAACATGACCGCGAGCACCACCTGCACCACCGCGCTGGCCGCGGAGGTGCCCTCCATCATCACCTTGCGCGAGAACCGGTCGCCCAGCACTCCGCCGAGAAGGGTGGCCATCACCTCCGCGGTCGCGAACGAGGCCACCACGAGCCCGAGCTCGGCGGCACCTCCGCCGAGGTCGATCACCGCGAACGCCAACGCCACCGGGGTGATGCCGTTGCCGATCATGCTGATCGCGCCACCCGCGGCGAGCAGGCGGAAGTCGCGGTGCCGAAGCACCCCGCCGCGCGTGCGCACGGGATCGAGAGTCGTCATGGCGGAAGATTAATTCGCTAGCGAAATATTCGCCAGAGAATTACCCCGTACGATCGAGGCGTGGAGAAAGACGACTGGGCCGACCGGCACGTCGCGCGCTGGCGCGACCACTGGATCGACGTGGAGTTCGACGACGACATCGAGGCGATCACGGTGCGGATCGGCCGCATCATGAAGCACCTGCGTACGACCAAGCAGGAGGCGGTGAAAGAGGTCGGGCTCCACGACTTCGAGTACGAGACGCTCCACGAGCTGATGATCCGCGACACCCCCGGCCAGGCCAGCCCCTCGGCCCTCGCCGACGACCTCGGGATCAGCCCCGCCGGGCTGACCGGCCGCCTCGACTCGCTCGAGAAGGCGGGGTGGATCCAGCGCCGGGCAGACCCCGACGACCGCCGCCGTGTGCACGTCGAGACCACCACCGCCGGCACCAAGATCTGGCGGAAGGCGATGGCGCGTCGCGGCCGCTACGAGGACGACCTGCTCGCCGAGCTGAGCGCCACCGAGCGCAAGACCCTCGCCGGGCTCCTCAAGCGGCTCACTCTGGCTCTCGAGGACGAGAGTCGACGAGCAAGCCTCTGACCTGGACCTCGGTCCAGGTCAAGCGCGGAACCTGCTACGCCGCGACGTGCGCGGACGACCAGAAGACGGCGACGCAGACGTTGATGATCGTCAGGCCGAAGATGGTCCAGTAGAGACCGTCGGAGATCTTGGGCTTGCGCAGCTGCGACATCACCAGGCCGAGGACGACCAGGCCGATGACGAGCTTCACGCCGATCTTGGCGTGGTCGACCGGGCCGTCGCCCATCTCGAGCACGCCGACCAGCAGCAGACCGGCGACGAACGCGGTGCCCGAGCCGTCGCGCATGAGGCCGTTGGCGACCTTGTCGGGGGTCTTGATCTGCATCAACAGACCGCCGAAGAGCGCCGCGAAACCAAGCAGGTGGATGACGAGCAGGATCTGCCGCAGGATGTCCATGCGCTCAGCGTAGAACCCCCGGCCCCACCCTCATCAGGCGGCTCCCGCGCGGCGACCCCACCCCAGCGCTTTGGACACCTGTCTAGCCTGATTGACGACCGCCATTCTCGATCTCGGCTCCTCACGGAGGATTCTGACGTGTCATCAACTGACCCGACCCTACGTCCAGGCAGACCCCGACCTCGCGATCAGCTTCGACAGATCGTCCGCTTCGACGTTCCTGCCTCGCTCGTCGTCTTCCTCGTCGCGGTGCCGCTCTCGCTCGGCATCGCCGTCGCCTCCGGCGCGCCTGTCGCCGCGGGCCTGATCGCCGCCGCGGCGGGCGGCATCGTCGCCGGCCTGTTCGGCGGCTCACCGCTCCAGGTCAGCGGCCCGGCCGCAGGCCTCACCGTCGTCGTCGCCGAGATCGTCGCCGAGTTCGGCTGGGAGGCCACCTGTGCGATCACCCTGATGGCCGGCCTGCTCCAGGTCGTGCTCGGCGCCACCCGCCTGGGGCGCTACGCGCTGGCCATCTCCCCGACCGTCGTCAGCGCGATGCTCGCCGCGATCGGGATTTCGATCGTCCTGGGCCAGCTCAACGTCGCCCTGGGCGGACGGTCGCAGTCGAGCGCGCTGGACAACCTCGAGCACATCCTCGTCAACGCCCGCGAGCCCAACATCCACGCCATCCTGGCCGGGCTCGGCGTGATCGTCATCCTGCTCGCCTGGCCGCGTCTGCCACAGCGCGTCCGCGCGGTGCCGGGACAGCTGGTGGCCATCGTCGCCCTCACCCTGCTCGCCGCGGCCTGGCTCCCCGGCGCCGAGCGCGTCCACCTCGGCGGCGACCTGCTCGACGAGATCGGGTCGGTCGCGCTGCCGGAGGGCACCCCGCTCGCCGTGGCCGGCGCGGTGCTCACCGTCGCGCTGATCGCCAGCGTCGAGAGCCTTCTCTCCGCCGTCGCGGTCGACAGGCTCCACGGCGGCCCGCGCAGCAACCTCGACCGCGAGCTCCTCGGCCAGGGCCTGGCCAACTCCGCGTCCGGGGCTCTCGGTGGCCTCCCCGTCACCGGCGTCATCGTCCGCAGCTCGACCAACGTCACGGCCGGGGCACGCACCCGGGCATCAGCGATCCTGCACGGGGTCTGGGTGCTCGTCTTCGCCCTCGTGCTGGTCGAGCTCGTGGAGCAGATCCCGCTCGCGGCCCTGGCCGGTCTGCTGATCATGATGGGCACCGGGCTGGTCAGGCCCGCCGACATCTCCCAGGCGCGTGCTCGCGGCGAGCTGTGGATCTACGCGCTCACCGTGGTCGGCGTGCTCGCCCTCAACCTCATCGAAGGCGTGCTCATCGGCCTGGTCGCCACCCTCGTGCTGGTGCTGTGGCGGCTGGTCCACGTGCGGATCGACGTACGCCTGGGCGGCCGAGCCGCTGACGGCCGCGAGAAGTGGCTGGTCGAGGTGCACGGCAGCCTGTCGTTCCTGGCGACGCCGACGCTGATGACCCGCCTCGACTCGATCCCCGAAGGCCAGGTGGTCGAGCTCGACCTCCTCGTCGACTACCTCGATCCCGCCGGACGCGACCAGCTCGACCAGTGGCGAGCACGCTACGTGGCCGGCGGCGGCAGCGTGCTCGTGGAGCACTCCGGCCTGCACGGCGCCGAGGCGCCGCGTCAGGAGCGTGCGCTCAAGGCACCCCCGATCAGCCCGCGCGCGCTGCTTCCGTGGAGCGCCTGGCAGGACGTACGTCCCGAGCGGAGCGACCCGCACCACCCGCTGGCCCTCGGGGTGCGGGAGTATCACCGTCGCCAGGTGGCTCCGTTGCGCGGTGTCTACGAGGGACTCCTCGACGGCCACGAGCCGCACGCGGTCTTCCTGACCTGCGTGGACTCGCAGGTCGTGCCGAACCTGATCACGTCCAGCGGCCCCGGCGACCTGCTGACGGTGCGCACCATGGGCAACCTCGTGCCCGAGCCCGGCAGCCCGGACAGCTCGGTCGCGGCGCCGGTGCTGTTCGGCGTCGACGACCTCGGCGTCAGCACCGTCGTCGTCTGCGGCCACTCCCACTGCGGTGCGATCACCTCGGCACTGGAGAGCACCCGCGCCGGGGCTGTGCCCGAAGGCCCCGTCGGTGACTGGCTGCGCCACGCCACGCCGGCGATCCAGGAGTGGCGGGCCGGGCACCCGGTAGGCGCCGCTGCCGCCGGGGCCGGGCGCAGCGAGGTCGACCAGGTCTCCCAGGTCAACGTCGCGGTGATGATCGACCGGCTCGGCGATCTCCTCGGCGACCGCGACGTACGCCTGGTCGGGCTGTTCCTCGACATCTCCGACGGAAAGCTGCAGATCCTGCGCGGCGACGCCTTCACGACGCTGACCGACGCGGAGACCGACGAGCTCGCCCACCTCATGGAGACCCGCCCGGAGCCGGCCTGAGCCGTCACGGGCCGTCGCCGGCCCGACGGCCGCCGCCTAGAGCAGGCGGCGGTCGTTGGCCCAGCGGGTGAGCTCGTGGCGGCTCGAGAGCTGCAGCTTGCGCAGCACGTTGGACATGTGGGTCTCGACCGTCTTGATCGAGATGAACAGCTCACCGGCGACCTCCTTGTAGGAGTAGCCGCGGGCGATGAGGCGCATCACCTCGCGCTCGCGCTCGGTGAGACGGTCGAGGTCCTCGTCGATGTCGGCGATCGCGATGGTGCCGGCGAAGGCGTCGAGCACGAACCCGGCCAGGCGCGGCGAGAAGACCGCGTCTCCCCCGGAGACCCGCTGGATGGCGGCGACCAGCTCGGCGCCGGTGATGGTCTTGGTGACGTAGCCCCGCGCACCGCCACGGATGGTGCCGATGACGTCCTCGGCGGCGTCGGAGACCGACAGCGCCAGATAGCGCGGCGAGCCGTCGACGGCGGGCGCCTTGCGCATCACCTCGACGCCGCCACCCCCAGGAAGATGTACGTCGAGCAGCACCACGTCGGGCCGGCCCTCGCCGATCGCCTTGACCGCGGTGTCGACGTCTTCTGCCTCGCCGACGATCCGGATCACCGGCGACCTGCTCAGCTCCGCGCGCACGCCGGTGCGGAACATCGCGTGATCGTCGACGATGACGACCTTGACCTCACTCATCGTTGCTCTCCCATGGAGTCGGTGGAGCGCGGCTGCTTCAGCCGCACCTCGGTGCCTTCACCTGGTGACGATCTCACCACAGCGCTGCCACCGTGACGGGACATCCGGTCGATGATGCTGTCGCGCACACCGTGCCGGTCGGAGGAGACCTGGTCGACGTCGAAGCCCGCTCCGCGATCGCGGACGAAGACCTCGAACGCCTCATCGGTCGCCTCCGCGTAGACGTCGACGCGCCCGGTGCCGGCGTGCTTGGCCGCATTGGTCACGGCCTCGCGGGCGGCAGCGACGATGGGACGCACGGTCTCGTCGAAGGGGCCGTCACCGACCACCACCACGTCGACGGTCACACCGTGGGAGTCCTCGACCTCGGCGGCGGCCGCCTTCAACGAGGCGGCGAACGTCTCGTCGGCCTCGGCCGGGGTGGAGAAGAGCCACTCGCGCAGGTCGCGCTCCTGGGCACGGGCGAGCTTCTGCACCATCGCGGGCTCGGTCGAGTTGCGCTGGATCAGCGCGAGGGTCTGCAGGACCGAGTCGTGCAGGTGAGCCGCCATGTCGGCGCGCTCCTGGCTCCGGATCCGCTCTTCACGCTCGCTGCCCAGATCGCTGGCGAGCTGGTGCATCCAGGGCCCGACGACGAGGAAGCCCGCACCCAGCACGATCAGACCGGCGAGGATCAGCGCGGTGCCGTTGCCGAAGTTGAGCTGGCCGCCGGCGAGGATCACCGCGAAGAGCATCAGCCCGACGCCGACGCTGACCCGGAGATAGGCGCGCCAGCCACCCTTGCCGAAGACCATCCGCACCAGGTCGAGGCGCCCGCTGCCGTCGGTCCAGCGCTCGCGCTGGGCGGCGTCGGCCTGACGCCACAGCAGCGCGACGCCGACGACACCGAGCATCGCCGGCCAGACCAGCGCACCGGCACCGAGCATCGCGTCGAAGAGCACGACGGCTCCGAAGCCGAGCGCGAGCAGCGCGATCGAGGGACCCTTGTCGACCCCGCCCTGACGCGCTCCCGGGCGGCGGCCACCGCGGGTCGCGCTCTCCCCGCCCGGCGTGGACTGCTCGAGCAGCGGGGCGGCGGGCACGAAGATCCACAGCGCGGCGTAGAGCAGCACACCGAACCCGCTGAACACGGCGGTCACCACGAAGAACGCACGCACGGCCAGCACCGGCAGCCCCAGGTGATCGGCCAGGCCGGCGGCGACACCACCGATCACCGACGCGTCGGTGTTGCGGTAGGCGCGGCGTACCGAGCGCTCCGGGGGCGGTGGCGGCGGAGCGAGGGGCTCCGTCGACGCGTGGGTTGTCGTCATGATGCATCCATCGTCACACCTCGCGGGGGCGCGTGCCATGAGGATTCACCCTGATTCCGACTCGCTGGGAACTCAGGGCCGTCCCTGATGGTCTGCGGCGCACGGAGGGGTCAGAGTAGAGACGTGACGATCCCGCCCGCGGCACCGCCGCCTCCGACCCCGGAGCCACCTGCGCCAGCCGCCGAGGAGCGCCCTCGCCCCAGTGGCGAGCAGCTGCGCAACCTCAGTGGGCTGCGACGTACGACTCATGCCTCCGCGGAGGGACGGCACATCGCCGGCGTCGCGGGTGGGATCGCACGCCACTTCGACGTCGACCCGCTCCTGGTGCGGGTGCTGCTGGCCGTGTCGGTGGTCTTCGGTGGCGCCGGGGGCATCGTCTACGCCGCGGTCTGGCTGCTGGTGCCCGAGGACGGTCACGAGGACGGCGTGATCCCGGTCGGGCCTCCCGCGCGCAACCTCTTCCTCTGGATCGCCGGCGGAGTCGCGGCGATCTCCCTGCTCAGCGACGCCTTCGGCGACACCGGCGTGCCGTGGTTCTGGCTGGCGGTGGTCGCCGTGATCGCGCTCTGGTACGCCCGGCGTGACAAGCGGGACCGCCGGCGCGGAGCGGCTCCGGCCGCTGCTTCGGCACCCGTCGGAGACCCGACCGGCCATCCGAGCAGCCACCCGAGCAACCACCCTGCCGCCGCCCAGCGCACCTCCTACCTGCCGGCCCCGTGGGCGCCCGGCTCCTACGACCCCCATGTCTCGCTCGCCCCGCCCAACCGTCGGCGCCGGCCCCCGCTGCTGTTCGGCCGTGCCGTCGCCGTCGCCGCCCTGGTGATGGGCGTGCTGGGGCTCCTCGACGTGCTCGACCGGGTGCCGGTGCCCAACAGCGCCTATCCGGCGGCGCTGCTGGTGGTCTTCGGCGGCTTCCTCGTGCTGGGCGCCTTCTGGGGGCGGGCCGGCGGGCTGATCTTCCTCGGGCTGATCGCCCTCGTCGCGCTCCCGCTCACGACGGTCGACCCCTCGACCCTGGAGACGGGCAGCAGCATCGAGGCCCACCCGCGCAGCGTCGCCGCCCTGGAGAGCTCCTACGAGTTCGGCGTCGGTGCCATCGTGCTCGACACCAGCGCGATCGATCCGAAGACGTTCGAGGGCCGCGATCTCGCGATCACCAGCTCCTTCGGGGAGATCACCGTGATCGTGCCCGACGACGCCACCGTCTCGGTGGAGGCCAAGGTCGGCGCCCTGGGCGAGGCGCAGATCTTCGACGAGAAACGCACCGACCTCGGCGGGTTCACCATGGAGCGCTCCCGCGTCGCCGGCGAGGAAGGCAGCCGGCCCGGTCTCGCCGACGCCGCCGATCTGCGGTTGACCGCCACCTCCGACGTCGGCGCGATCAACGTCTACACCGAGAGCGACCCCCGAGCCGCACGGTTCACCGACTCGACCGAGGTGGTCACCCCATGAGCTACGACTACGCACCGCCGACCCGCTACGAGGACTCCCCCGAGCCCGAGAAGCGCTCCGGACGGCACCCCGTCAACATCGGCCATCTGGTCATGGGCATCGCGTTCCTGGTCTTCGCCGGCGCCTGGGCACTGATCATGAGCGGCGCGGTCGTCGTCAACGACGTCGAGGACCTCCGCTGGCTGCTCCCGCTGCCGTGGATCGTCGGCGGCTCGGTCGGGCTGCTCGCCGCGCTGCTCAGGAGGCAGTGAGGCGACGTCAGGCGGTCTGCGCAGCGGCGATGTCCCGCAGCGCGGCGACCGGGCGGTCGGGATAGTCGCTGAAGACCCCGTCGACGCCGGCCTCGAAGAGGCGTACGGCCTGGTCGCGGCCGGCCTTCAGGGTCCACACGAAGACCTGGAGGCCGCTGCGGTGCGCCTCGTCCGCGAGGCCGGTCGGGAGCTGGCCCTTCTTGCGCACCATCGACTTCTTGGGGCCGATGGCCTGGGCGTACGTCGCGATCTCCGCGCAGTCGACCGCACCCCACTTCTTGTCCACCAGCTGCACCAGCGGCAGGTCGGTGCGGGTGCTCATCTCGCGCACCCACGCCTCGTCGAAGCTCTGCAGCCACAGCCGCTGGCTGGGCAGGCCCGGGAGGCTGCTCCAGCCCTCGACGCCGTGGTCGGCCAGGGTCTGCAGGAGGGCCTCGGTGATGGGCAGGCCGATGGAGGCGAAGTAGGTCGGGTGCTTGACCTCCACGTGGAGGCCGACGCGCCGGCCACGGCGCCGCGACTCGTCGGCGACGAGCAGCAGCAGCGTGTCGAGGGTGATGATCGGCTGGTCGGCGGTCGGCGCGCCGAGGCTGAGCAGCTCGGGGAAGGTGAAGTCCTCGGTGAACCATCCGGTCCACTTCTTGCCGCTGATCGTCTTCGTCGTACGCCGCTGCGCGAACTCCTCGTGGCTGGCCACGTCCGTCGTCCGGGAGAGCTCGTTCTCGTGGCGGAGCACCATGACGCCGTCCTTGGTCATCACCACGTCGGTCTCGAGCGCATCCACCCCCAGCCGCAGCGCCAGGCGGTAGGACTCGAGGGAGTGCTCCGGCAGGTAGCCGGGCGCTCCGCGATGGCCGATCACAAGTGGGCGGTGGGCCGTTGCCATGACACCCAGCGTGCGTGCCGGCAGCGACACGGCGACGGGCGCAACGTGAATAGGACGTGACGAGCGTCAGACGGTTCGGTTTCGGGTGATCGAGCCGCTGATCAGGGGGTGTCGTCGCCGGACCAGACGACGTTCTCGCGGATGAGCCGGGCGGGCACTCCGGCGACGGCGGTGCGCGGCTCGATCTTCTGGTTGCGCACCATCGCGCGCATGCCGACGACCGCGCCGTCGCCGACCTCGACGTTGCCGGTGACGATCGCGTCGCGGCCGAGCCAGACGTGCTCACCGAAGCGGATGTGGGCGCCGTAGGGGTTGATGCGCTCACCGGTCTCACCGTCCTCGAGGCGGTGCATGTCGTCGGTGGCGACGTAGACGTTGGCGGCCCAGAGCTGATCGCCCACAGCGACGATCGAGCCGCCGTTGCGGGCGTCTATCTGGGCGCGGGAGGTGGCGACGAGGCCGCCGGAGAGGATCACCGCCGAGCCGCCACCGCAGTAGACCTCACCCCAGACCATGCTCGTGTCGGGGCCGATGAAGATCGTCGGGGAGTCGCCACCGACCAGCAGCGCCTGCATCGAGGTGATGTCGGTGGCGACCACGATCAGGGCGTCGGAGAACGGGTAGAAACCGAGCAGCTCGATCAGCCGCTCGGCGAGCGGGAACCCGTCGCGTACGTAGATCGCGTTGCCACCCTCGTGCCACCACTCCGGCAGCGGCCCGGTGATCTCGCTCAGCTCGAGCCCGACGAGCACCTCCGGCGCCAGGCCGGCGGCGATCAGCCGCTCCCGGTGCTCTGCACGGAGGCCCTCGCCCCTGGTCCATGACATGCCGCGAACCTTATCCCGCGCGGCTGCGACGTCAGGAAAACCGTTCGCGGCCGCGGCCACGTCGCGCTGGTCACCCAGGAGCATCATGTCTTCGTGGGCACCGTGCGCGACAACGTGGTCCTGGCCCGCTCGGGAGCCTCCGACGCCGAGGGGCTCGACGCGCTGGCCGCGGTGGATGCCCGCGAGTGGGTCGCGGCGCTCCCGGACGGCCTCGACACCGAGGTCGGCTCCGGGGGCCGCGCCCTGACCGCGCCACAGGCCCAGCAGGTCGCCGGGGTCGAGGACGGCCGGATCACCGAGTTCGGCCCCCACGACGAACTGGTCGCCGCTCGTGGGTCCTACGCGCGGCTCTGGGACTCCTGGCGCACCTGACCGGGCCCGGGTACTGGCTCAGCTCGGGTACATCCCGCTGCTCACGTTGAGCCAGGTGCCGGTGATGGCGCCGGCGCTGTCGGAGGCGAGGAAGGTGGCGGTGTCGGCGACCTCCCCCAGCCGCGGCGACCGCTTGGTCATCCGCATCCCGTCGAGGTTCTCCTTGATCCCCTCCAGAGCCTCCTCCGGGAGCCGCGTGCCGAGGGTGCGCTCGAACTTCTCCGCGGTGAAGGTCTCGGTGATCCCGGCGGTCCAGATCCCCACGACGCGTACGCCGGAGGGCCCGGCCTCCGCGGCCAGGTCGCGCACGAGTGCGTCGAGCGCGCCGTCGGCGGCGCTGGTGCCGCCCATGCCCGGCGCCGAGCCCCGCGCGGAGCCGGAGTCGAGGGCGAGGATGACGCCACGGCCCTGGGCCACCATCTGCCGGGCGGCAGCGCGGGCGGTGTGGAAGGAACCGGCGATGCCGCGTACGACCGGCTGGGTGTAGTCGGCGGCCGAGATCTCCAGCAGCGCCTGGCCCTGGATGTCGCCGCGGTCGGCGACGTTGAACGAGATGTCGAGCGAGCCGGTCTCGGCGACGACCCGCTCCACGAAGGCGACCACGGCGTCCTCGTCGAGGACGTCGACCACGCCGTAGCCGGCGGCGCCGACCTCGGCGGCCTTCGCCTTCAGCGAGGCCTCGGTGCGGCCGGCGAGGTAGACCGTGGCGCCCGCCTCGGCGAAGGTCTCAGCGGTGGTCGAGCCGATGTCGCCCGCGCCGCCCCAGACGATGGCGGTGCGGTCCTGAAGCTGTGCGTACATGATGTCTCCTGAGCTCTCCGCACGCACCCGTTGTGCGTGATCTGCTCGTTAGGACGTACGCCGCGCCGTCGACTCATCGGTCCCCGGAAAACTTTTTCAGGTCAGCGCCTGCGGAAGCCCGAAGGCCGGGAAGAGATGCGGCTCGAACGTGGTGATCTGAGCGACCCTGCCGTCCACGACCCGGAGCACGTCGAGCACCTGCGGACGGAAGACCGTGGTCCCCGGGCGGCGTACGTAGCCCGCGACCGCCGGCATCCGGTTGGCCCGTGCCGGGATGAACTTCCATTCGCCCAGGTAGGTCGGCGACGACGGATCCAGGTTGGGCAGCACGAACGACACCAGCGCGTCCCGGGTGGAGAACCAGAACGGGTTCGGCGGCATCGTCAGCACCGCGTCGCTGGTCAGCAGGTCGGCGATGCCCTCACGCCAGCTGCTCGCCCCCGCAGCGATGTAGGCGTCGATGACCTTGCGCTCCTCCTCGGTCGGCCCCTCGGTGCGCCAGCTCGACCGGTCCTCGGGCAGATGCCGGCGCAACGCCGGCTTGGCCCGCTGCAGCAGCGAGTTGACCGTGGCGACGCTGACGTCGAGAGCAGCCGCCGTATCCGCCGCCGACCAGCCGAGCACCTCGCGGAAGACGAAGACCGCCCGCTGCTGCGGGGTCAGGTGCTGGATCGCGGTCAGGAAGACCAGCTCGATCGTCTCCCGCGCGACCGCCTCCTCCTCCGGCCGCTCCGGCTCCAGCAGGGCGTCCGGGAAAGGCTGCAGCCATTCCAGCAGCTCCGGGGGCTCACCGGTGCCGTGGTCGAACCCCAGCAGCGGGGCGTACGTCCTGGGCCGGCGCTCGTTGCGACGCAGGAAGTCGAGGCAGGTGTTGGTCGCGATCCGATACAGCCACGCGCGCAACGCCTCGGGGTCGGTGAGCTGGTCGCGCCGCTCCCATGCCTTGACCAGGGTCTCCTGCACCAGGTCCTCGGCTTCGTCGAAGCTCGCCACCATCCGGTAGCAGTGCACCCTCAGCTCGCGCCGGTGCTTCTCGGCCGCGTCGACGAACGGGTCGGTCATCTGGCTCATGCCTGGCGAGCGTAGAGGCGTTGCGGGCCAGGTCCGAGCGAATTTCTCAAGCAATCACAAACGAGTGCAACGCAATCGATCCAGGCGACGTAGGACGGGTGTGGGGCGGTCCTCCCAGGGCCCCGGCTGACGATTCCCGAGCCGGGGTCCTGGCTACTCTGCGGCCCTTGGTCCGTGCAACTGATCAACCCAGAAGGTCAGCCCAGCGCGCGGAGCTTGGGGAGGATCTCCTCACCATAGAGCTTGAGGAACTTCGCCTGGTCCGGCCCCGGGGCGTGGAAGACGAGGTGGGTGAAGCCCATGTCGAGATACTCCTTGATCCGGGCGACGTGCTCGTCGGGATCGGTGGAGACGATGAACCGCTTCGCGGTCGCCTCGGTCGGCAGCGCGTCGGCGAGACGCTGCATCTCGACCGGGTCCTCGACGGAGTGCTTCTGCTCCGGGGTGAGCCCGAGGGCGCCCCAGAAGCGGGTCGCCTCCATGGCCTGCTCCAGGTCGTGGTCGAAGGAGACCTTGACCTCGATCATCATGTCGACGTCTTCGGGCTTGCGCTCGGAGAGCTCGATGCCGTTGCGTACGGCGGGGAGCAGCGTGTCGGTGTAGAGTTCGGCGCCCTTGCCGGAGGTGGTGATGTAGCCGTCACCGGCGCGGCCGGCGTACTTCGTGGCGGCCGGGCCCGAACCGGCCAGGTAGATCGGCACCGGGTTCTCGGGCTTGTCGTAGATGGTCGCCCGGTCGAGCTGGTAGTAGTCGCCCTCGAAGGTGACCCGGTCCTCGGACCAGAGCTTCTTGATGACGCGTACGGCCTCGCGGAACCGCGCGAACCGCACCTTGCCCTCCGGCCACTCGACACCCAGCGGCGCCTCGTTCATCGCCTCACCGGTGCCCATGCCGAGCACGACGCGGTCGGGGAAGAGCGAGCCGAGGGTCGCGAACGACTGCGCCACGATCGCCGGGTGGTAGCGGAACGTCGGGGTGAGCACCGAGGTGCCCATCACGATCCGCTCCGTGCGCGCGCCGAGCGCGCCCAGCCAGGTCATCGCGAACGGCGCGTGCCCACCGTCGTGTCGCCACGGCTGGAGATGGTCGGAGATGAAGACCGAGTCGAAACCCTGCTCCTCCGCCATCACGCCGTAGTTCAGCAGCTCCGTGGGTGCGAACTGCTCGTTGGACGCCTTGTATCCGAACCTGATCTCCGTCACGCGCCCACGGTAGCCTCCCCCTCATGAAGCTTGCGATGCCCTTGACCTACTTCGGCAACCCACGCGAGACCGCCGACCAGGTCGTCGACCTGGAGAAGGCCGGACTCGACCAGCTCTGGGTCGCCGAGCCCTACGGCTTCGACGCGGTCTCCCTGCTCGGCTACCTGGCGGCGAAGACCGAGCGGGTCGAGCTCGGCTCGGGCATCCTCAACATCTACAGCCGTACGCCGGGGGCGCTGCTCCAGACCGCGGCCGGCCTCGACAACGTCTCCGAAGGTCGCGCGATCCTCGGCCTCGGCGCGAGCGGACCGCAGGTCATCGAGGGCTTCCACGGGGTGGCGTACGACAAGCCGTTGACGCGCACCCGCGAGATCATCGCGCTGCTGCGCGCCGGGCTGCGCGGCGAGCGCCTGCAGAGCGACGGGCTCTACAAGCTCCCGCTGCCGGCCGACCAGGGCACCGGGCTCGGCAAGCCGCTCAAGCTGCTCAACCGGCCGGAGCGTGCCGACACCCCGATCTGGGTGGCCGCGCTGGGCGACAAGAACGTCGCGATGACCGCCGAGGTCGCCGACGGCTGGCTGCCGTTCCAGTTCCTGCCCGACAAGGCTCGCGACGTGTGGGGCGAGGCGATCGACAAGGGGCTCGCCAAGCGCTCGGCCGACCTGAAGCCGCTGGAGATCTCCGCCGGCGGCCTGCTCGCGATCACCGACGACCCCGACGAGGCCAAGCGTCACCGAGACACGATGCGCGGCCTGCTGGCGCTGTACGTCGGTGGCATGGGGGCGCGTGGCAAGAACTTCTACAACGACATGGCCGTGAAGTACGGCTTCGGCGACGCCGCCAAGAAGATCCAGGATCTCTACCTCGACGGCCACAAGCGCGACGCCGAGGCCGAGGTGCCCGAGGCCTGGCTCGAGGCCGGCAACCTGGTCGGGCCGGAGTCGTTCGTCAAGGAGCGGATCGCGGCCTTCAAGGAGGCCGGCGTCACCAGCCTGCAGGTCACCCCCGCCTTCGGCACCGACGCGCCCGCGGCGATCGGTCAGGTCAAGGAGTGGCTGGCCTGATCACGACTGGCCTGATTCCGACTGACCTGATCACCGCTGCGCCGGCCGGCTCGGGCTGTGAGGTCACTAACACCAGAGCCGATTCGGGCCCTCCCGCTGTGACACTGCCCCCATGGGCATAGTTGCATTGACGCATGTCTGAGGGGATCGGCGCCAAGATCGTGGCTTTCATCACCGGACCCGTCACCAAATGGGTGGTGCTGGGATTCTGGCTGGTGATGCTGGTCCTGATGGGCCCGCTGACCGGCAAGCTCAGCGACGTCGAGTCCCACGACAACTCCGACTGGCTCCCGGCCAACGCCGAGTCGACCCAGGCGATCGACGAGCTCGCCAAGGTGCAGGACCCCGACGACCTGACCACGACGATCGTCTACCACCGCGACGGTGGGCTGACGAAGTCCGACTACACCGACCTCGTGCTGCAGATCCCCGAGATCGCCTCGTTGGACGGCGTCGTCACCCAGGAGAGCAAGCCCGACCAGCCGGTGATGCCGGCGATCGCCTACCCGGTCGGGGAGAAGAAGGGCCAGAAACAGGGCCTGGTCTCCCCCGACGGCGAGGTCGCCACGGTCTCGCTCGTCGTCAACTACGCCGACGAGGACCCGACCGCGCTGCTCGACCTGCGCGACGACCTGGTCGAGATCACCAAGATGGACGGGGTCGACGTCTACATCGGCGGCCAGGGCGGATCGACCGCCGACCAGATGGAGGCCGGCGCCGGCATCGGCGGCGCGCTGCTCTACGCCGCCGCGGGCGTGGTCATCGTGATCCTGCTGATCACCTACCGAAGTCCGGTGCTGTGGTTCCTCCCGCTGGTCTCGGTGCTGGTCGCGCTGGTCGTGTCGATGGGCGTGGTCTATCTGTGCGCGATGTACGCCGGGCTCACCCTCAACCAGATGAACCGGGCGATCCTCGATGTGCTCGTCTTCGGCGCCGGCACCGACTACGCCCTGCTCCTCATCGCCAGATATCGCGAGGAGCTGGGTCGCCACCGGGACCGGCACAAGGCGATGGCCGCCGCGCTGCGCGGATCGGCCCCCGCGATCATCGCCTCGGCCGGCACAGTCACCGTCGGCATGCTCGGCCTGATGGTCGCGACCATGGGCTCGACCGCCAGCCTCGGCCCCGTCTGCGCGATCGGCATCGTGGCCGGTCTCGTCGTCATGCTGACCCTGCTCCCGGCGCTGCTGGTGATCACCGGTCGTTGGGTGTTCTGGCCGGTCAAACCGGCGTACGGCACCTCCGGCGAGCGCCACGGCGGCATCTGGACCAGGCTCGGCAGCTGGATCCGTCGGCGCCCGCGCAAGGTCTGGATCGGCACCGCGGCGGCCCTGCTGGCCTGCTGCGCCGGACTCTCGATGCTCAACATCACCACGTTGGACAGCTCGGAGACCTACACCAAGGACTTCCCCTCGCTGGTCGGCGACCGGGTGCTCGAGAAGCACGACCTCAGCGACCCGTCCAACCCGATCCAGGTCGTCTCGAACAAGGGCACCGAGAAGGACGTCGTGACGGCTCTGACCAAGGCCGGCTACAAGGGTGTGCAGCCGGTCACCGACGGGTCGCACGAGGTCGCGGTGACCGCGGTGCCGCTGACCACCGACCCGATGTCCGACAAGTCCTTCGACACCGTCGAGGACGTACGCAGCGTCATCCACTCCGTCGACGGCGCCGACGCTCTCGCCGCCGGCACCGCGGCGATCCAGCTCGACATGGCCGCTGCCACCGACCGTGACACCAAGGTCGTGATGCCGTTGGTGCTGGGTCTGGTGCTGATCATCTTGATGATCCTGCTCCGCTCGATCCTCTCCCCGCTGCTGCTGATGGCCACGGTCGTGCTCAGCTTCGGTGCCGCGCTGGGGATCTCGGCGGTCATCTTCGATGCGATGGGGTTCGCCGGCGAGGGCCGGGAGTTCCCGCTGTTCGTCTTCGTGTTCCTGGTCGCGCTCGGCATCGACTACAACATCTTCTTGATGCACCGGGTGCGCGAGGAGACGGTCGAGCACGGCGACACCCGGCGTGCGTCCTTGGTGGCGCTCTCGGCCACCGGTGGCGTCATCACCAGCGCCGGCATCGTGCTGGCCTCCACGTTCGCCGTGCTCACCACGATGCCGCACGTGAGCTTCATCGAGATCGGCCTCGCGATCGCCCTCGGCGTGCTCCTCGACACCCTGGTCGTACGTTCCATCCTGGTCACCGCCATCAATCTCGACCTCGGCGACATCATCTGGTGGCCCAGCGGTCTGGCGCGGCGGACGAACGTTCGTTCGCCGCGCCGCGGCGGGCCGGGCGACGTGGTCGGCGCCGGCCGTGCGGCTGCCCCGGGATATCCGGGTGCGCCGATGCCGCCGCGTCGGGCGCCGAACCGTCAGCTCCAGTCCCGTCCGACACAGCCCGGGCAGCCCCAGCCGCGCCCGATGCAGGGTCGTCCGATGCCGCCGCGTTACTCGCGCCCCGGGCCGCCGCCGGGGCGCCCACCGCAGCCCGGCCGGCAGCCCTACCCTCGGCCGAACCCCCGGCCCTACCCACCGCAGGGCCGTCCGAGACCCCGCCGACCGGACGAATACTGATTTACGGTCTCCCGAAACCGCCGGGTGTCTTTACTATGTGCATACGACTCGGGTCGTTCGGCCCGGGCTGTCCACTTCACTGACATGCGGGGCACGCGACATGGGGCCAGACGACCAGGACAAGACCAGACCAGGCACGCCGCGGCCCACACCGCCTCCGGCCGACCCGGCGAACCCCGTGGATCCCGACGCGACACGGATCCCGGGGAACGGTCCCACCCCGCCGCCTCCCCCGCCCTCGGAGCAGCCGCCGGCCTCGTCATCGCCCCCGCCGTCCTCGCCCCCGCCGTCCTCGCCCCCTCCCTCCTCACCGCCGCCGTCGACTCCGCCATCGTCGACACCGTCGTGGGCTCCGCCGCCCCCGCCTCCGCCGGCCACGACCGCGATGCCTGCGGCAACCGGTGGTGCGTACGGAACCGCCTACGGGCTTCCGCCGCACCACCAGCCGAAGAAGAAGAACCTGGGTCTGCTGATCGGGCTGGGTGCCGCCGGCGCGGTCGTGCTCGTCGCGCTGCTCGGCACCGGAGCCTGGGCGTTCTTCACCGGACGCCTCGGGTTCGGCCCGCTGAGCGCGGAGGACCAGAAGGCCGTGACCGCGATCGCCGCGGACGCGCCCAAGCCGGGCTGGGCGTCGGCCGGCGACTCCACCTGCGCCGCGGAAGAGCTGGTCAGGGACGAGCGCACCGACGGCTTGACCAAGGCCGGCCTGATCAAGACCTCCGGTGAGTCGGTGGCCTACACCGGCGACTGGAAGGGACAGCAGGCGACGACGTACGCCGCAGGGCTGCTCTCCTGCTCCGGCGACTGGAGCAAGGCCATCGGCAAGGAGTGGGCGCTCGACGACACCGGCTGCCTCGGCGACGTCGACGAGGCGGCTATGGCCGGGCTGATCACCACCCGCGACATGAAGGTCGCCGACGCCAAGGCCGACAAGCAGGCCTCGAAGGCCGTCAAGGAGCTCGACGAGTGCTACGTCAGCGACGAGCTCTCCGCGCCGTCGGCGACGGCGACGCCCGCCGTGCTGGGAGTGGACTTCGCCGTCAAGGCGCCGTCCGTCGACGGCAGCGAGGTGGCGCTGCGCGCGAGGTCGGCCGACAGCTCGGAGTGGAAGCCGGTCACCGACGGCAAGATCAACATCCCCGTCCGTGAAGGCGGCCAGGAAGGGTGCGCGACCTTCGAGGCCTCGATCAGCTATCCGTGGGGCACGACGAAGGCCAGCGAGAGCGAGTCCTGCGGGAAGGCGAAGGAGCGGCGACTGTGGTGGACGAAGGACAAGTCCTGTGCCCAGCCGAAGTTCGCCCCGTGCAGCTCCTGGACGCTCCACTACGAGGGCTACCAGCTCTTCTCCAGCGTCAAGGTCAACCTCAAGCTCAAGGGCGGCAACTGCCGCTCGGCGTCGGGGTCGTGCTCGGACACCGCGGTCGTCACCCGGCCGAGCGGCACCTGGACGAGCTGGACCGCGCCCAAGGGCTGGCACGACCGGTTCACCGCCGAGGTCGACGGGCTGACGGCGGTGCTGCCGAACTGATCGGCGATCGGAGCATGAAGCGCCGATCAAACCCAGCCAACTAAAAGGTCACGACCGTGGGTTGCCGCACACGGATCGTGACCGGGAGGCTAGGGTTTCGGCAGAGATCTGGAAACGGGTAGTAGATCAGGGCGAGGTCAATAAAGATGGTTGCGTTCCCCCAGGAAGGCGAGCAGTTCGGTCGCTACGTGATCGAGCGGGTCCTGGGTCAAGGTGGCATGGGTGTCGTCTACCAGGCCAAGGACCCAGCGCTGCGACGCAAGGTGGCGCTCAAGCTTGTGCTGCCCTCGCTCACCATCGACAAAGACTTCATCACCCGCTTCGAGCGGGAGGCCAACATCTTGGCCAAGCTCCGCTCGCGCAACATCGTCCAGATCATCGAGTACGGCGAGGTCGAGGGCACCGTCTACCTGGTGACCGAGTACGTCCCCGACGGCGACCTGCACGGCTGGCTGAAGACCACCGGACCGCTGGAGACGGTGCAGGCGCTGCGGCTGGTCAGCGACGTCAGCGACGCTCTCTTCGACGCCCACCGCGCGGGCGTCGTCCACCGCGACGTGAAGCCGTCCAACGTGCTGATCTGGGAGCGCCAGGAGGGCGAGCTCGTCCCCTACCTGACCGACTTCGGCATCGCGACCGAGGGCGACTCCAACGTCACCCGGGCCGGCTCCGTGGTCGGCTCGCTGCCCTACATGTCGCCCGAGCGCCACCTGGGCGAGCAGGCCACCCCCTCCGGCGACATCTACGCCGCCGGCTGCCTGCTGTGGGCCGCGCTGACCGGCAAGGCCCCCTACACCGGCACCGACTTCGAGCTGATGAGCGCTCACATCAACAACCCGGTGCCCCGGCTGCCGGCCTCGACACCGGGCGCCGACCTGATCAACCCGATCATCCAGAAGGCGCTCGCGAAGAAGCCGGAGAACCGCTTCCAGACCGCCTCCCAGCTCGCCAAGGCGCTCGACAAGGCCGCAGACCGGCTCGAGGAGGCCGGCCTGGGCGGCGGCTTCGCCGCCGCAGCCGGCACAGGCGGCGCCGACCTCGGTTCACGTCCCGGTGTCGGCTACGACACCACCTCGGGCGGCACCTCGGGTGGAGACACCGGCGGAGGCACCTCGGGCGGGAACACCGGCGGCAGCGGTGTGCACGAGGCCGAGGCCCAGCCGACGATCGTCAAGCGCCCCGGCGAGAGCACTCCCAGCCCTGCCCCGGCCGCCAACGAGACCGACTCCACCGTCGTGCACAGCGGCAAGGGCATGCCCCTGGCAGGTGCCGCAGCCGGCGCAGGAGCGGCGGGAGCCGCGGGTGCTGCAGCCGGCGGTTCGGGCGGCGGCAAGCCCGAGTGGCTGCCGTCCCATCACACCGGCGACGGCCAGGGCGGCGACAAGAAGAAGCTCTACGCCATGATCGGCGGCGGCGTGGCCGCCGTCGTGCTCATCGGCGCCGGCATCTTCACCCAGGGCTTCGGCATCTTCGGTCTCCACGGGGACGACGCCAAGGCGGCCGAGGCGATCGCCAGCGGCGTACCCAAGCCCGACTGGGCCGGCGAAGACCAGATGACCTGTGCGGCGGAGAGCCTGGTCGAGAAGGTTCCGGCCTCCGAGCTGCGCTCCCACGGGGTCGTCGACTCGGGCGACGAGTGGTCCTACACCGGCGACTGGCCCGCCGACGATGCGATGAACTTCTCCCAGGGCCTCCTCGACTGCACCGAGTCCTGGTCGACCGAGATCGGCGACAGCTGGAAGGTCGGCGACACCCGCTGCATGGAGAAGGAGGTCGACAAGACCTCCATGGCCGGCCTGATCGCGGTCAGCAACCTCCTCGAGAAGTCCGACCCCGGTGCCGCCGGGCCGGCCAAGGAGAAGGCCGTGAAGGCGCTCGACGCCTGCTACGTCAAGGCCGACGCCCTCGGCGCCGAGGTGACACCCAAGGCCTCCTACATGCAGGTCGACTTCGACGTGCAGGACCCGACCGCCCCGGGCGGCAAGTCCGACATCCAGATCGCCAAGAAGGGCAGCACGAGCTTCGAGAAGCTCAAGGGCACCTCCTACGAGCTCCCCGTCGCCGAGGGTGGCGTCGAGGGCTGCATCGCGGTCAACACCACGGTCACCTTCGCCTGGGGCACCGAGAAGGCCACCAAGGGCGAGTCCTGCGGCAAGGCCGAGCCGAAGAAGCTCGAGTGGGTCAAGCAGGACAAGTGCACCGACAAGGCCTACATCTCGCAGAAGATCGACTGCAACACCTGGCAGCTCAACTTCGAGGGTTTCCAGCCGGGCAAGAAGTTCAACGTGAAGCTCACGATGAACGGCAAGGGCTGCGGTTCCAAGAAGTGCACCTGGCCGGGCACGCCCGACGGTGAGGGCAAGGGCGCGATCATCAACTGGTCGGGTCCGCAGGACTGGAACGCGAAGTTCGTCGCGACCGCGCCTGGAGCGAGCGCCCAGATCGACAACTAGCAGGCGCCTACTAGGCTGCTTGGTGATGAGCGAGCAGCCGACACCGCAGCAGATCCGCCGGGCGCTGGCCCGGGCCGAGCGTGGCGCAGCCCTGGACGTCGCGGAGGCTTCCGCCCTCCTCGCGGCCGGCGGCGACGACCTCGCACGCCTCACCGCCGCGGCGGCGAAGGTACGCGACGCCGGGCTGGTCGCGGCGCAGAGACCTGCGGCGGTGACGTACTCACCGAAGGTGTTCATCCCGGTCACCAAGCTGTGCCGCGACAGGTGCCACTACTGCACCTTCGTGGAGACGCCGGGGCAGGCCGCGCGTGATGGTCGCGAGCCCTTCCTGAGCCCCGACGAGATCGTCGAGATCGCCGCCGAGGGTGCGAAGCTGGGCTGCCTGGAGGCGCTGTTCACCCTCGGCGACCGGCCGGAGGACCGCTGGCCCGAGGCCCGCGACTGGCTGGAGAGCCGCGGCTACGGGTCGACGCTCGACTACGTGCGCGCGATGGCGATCCGGGTGCTCGAGGAGACCGGCCTGCTCCCCCACCTCAACCCGGGGGTGATGTCGTGGGAGGAGATGAACCGGCTCAAGCCCGTCTCCCCCTCGATGGGGATGATGCTCGAGACCACGTCGCGTCGGCTCTTCGAGACGAAGGGCGAGGCTCACTACGGCTCCCCCGACAAGGACCCCGACCTGCGCCTGCGCGTGCTCGAGGACGCCGGCCGACTCTCGATCCCGTTCACCAGCGGGCTCCTCGTCGGCATCGGCGAGACGCTCACCGAGCGCGCGGAGACGATCTTCGCGCTGCGCAAGGTGCACAAGGCGTACGCCGGGCTGCAGGAGATCATCGTGCAGAACTTCCGGGCGAAGCCGTCGACGGCGATGCGCCACGCCGACGACCTCGGGCTCGACGAATACCTGGCCGCGATCGCGGTGACCCGGATCGTGCTCGGCCCCAAGGCGCGCGTGCAGGCGCCGCCCAACCTGGTCGACCTCGACGAGTGTCGTGCCCTGCTCGGCGCCGGCATCGACGACTGGGGCGGTGTCTCGCCGCTCACTCCCGACCACGTCAACCCCGAGCGCCCCTGGCCCTCGCTGGACGCGCTGCGTCAGGTGACCGCGGAGGCCGGCTTCACGCTGCGGCCGCGGCTGACCGTCCACCCCGAGTACGTCGCCGGCACCCTGCGCGACGGCCAGGCCTGGATCGACCCGCGGGTGCTCTCGCACGTCGAGGCGCTCGCCGACGAGGACGGGCTGGCCCGTGACGGCGTACGCCCCGAGGGCCGCCCGTGGCAGGAGCCCGACGGTGGCTTCACCGCCGCCGGCCGGACCGACCTGCACGCCTCCGTCGACACCGAGGGCCGCACCCACGACCGACGTGACGACTTCGAGACGGTCTACGGCGACTGGGACGCCGTGCGCGAGGCGGCCAGTGCGACCGGTGCTCCCGCCGTGCTCCACGCGGAGGGTGGCGCCGCTCTCGCCGCCGCCGAGAAGGACCCCGGCAACCTCTCCGACGAGCACGCGCTGACGCTGATGACCGCCGAGGGCGACCTCCTGCGCCAGGTCACCAAACTTGCCGATGAACTGCGCAAAGAGGTCAACGGCGACACCGTGACCTACGTCGTCAACCGCAACATCAACTTCACCAACGTCTGCTACGTCGGCTGCCGGTTCTGCGCCTTCGCCCAGCGACGCACCGACGCCGATGCGTACTCACTCGATCTCGACCAGGTCGCCGACCGCGCCGAGGAGGCATGGGACCTGGGTGCCACGGAGGTGTGCATGCAGGGCGGGATCGACCCCGAGCTGCCGTCGACGGCCTACTTCGATCTCGTGCAGGCCGTGAAGCAGCGCGTGCCGGAGATGCACGTGCACGCGTTCAGCCCGATGGAGATCGTCAACGGCACCTCGCGCACCGGCCTCTCGATCGAGGACTTCCTGATCAAGGTGCGCGAGTCCGGTCTCGGCTCGCTCCCGGGCACGGCCGCGGAGATCCTCGACGACGAGGTGCGCTGGGTGCTGACCAAGGGCAAGCTGCCCGCGAAGACCTGGATCGAGATCATCTCCACCGCCCACCGGGTCGGCATCCCGACGACGTCGACGATGATGTACGGCCACGTCGACAACCCGCGCCACTGGGTCGGTCACCTGCGCGTGCTCGCCGGGATCCAGGACCAGGCGCGCGAGCACGGCAACGCCGGCCTCACCGAGTTCGTGCCGCTGCCGTTCGTGCACACCAGCGCCCCGATCTACCTGGCCGGCGCCGCCCGCCCCGGTCCGACCATGCGCGACAACCTCGCCGTGCACGCCCTCGCGCGGATCATGCTCCACGGCCGCATCGACAACATCCAGACGAGCTGGGTCAAGCTCGGCATCGACGGCACCCGAGCGATGCTCCGAGCCGGCGCCAACGACCTCGGCGGCACCCTGATGGAGGAGACCATCTCCCGCATGGCCGGCTCCGAGCACGGCTCCGCCAAGACCGTCGCCGAGCTCGAGGAGATCGGCGCGGGCATCGGCCGGGACGTACGTGAGCGCACGACGTTGTACGGAGATCGGTGAGAGCCCGGTCAGCGGCCGAGTCGAACGATCGAGACTGCGAGGTCGACCAGCAGGCGCGCACGGCGCACGAGGGTTTCAGCTTTGGGCGCGCTGACGAGTCCGACGCCGTACTCGACGTCGCCTCTGGCGGCGACAAGCTCGCGCAAGGCACGGTCGGCGGATTTCGCTTCAGCCCGCGCGCCCAGTGCCTCGGCGAGCTCTTTGGCGGCTCTCGCGTGATCCTTCGTCTTGCCCGTAGCGCCTGACAACGAGGTGGCGATCGCGTCCTTGGCGCTGATTCCGGCATGGATCGCGTCACCTGCGGCAGGTGTGAAGCGCTCGAGGTCGACGTTGTCCTCGGCTGACTCGACGTACTCTTCGGCCTTCTGCAGGAACGCTTTGGCGTGGTTGCGCTGCTCGGCGGTGACCATCAGGAAACCTTCTTGTAGCGCCGTCGCGGCTTGCTGCCGACGAGGGCGACCCCGTCCCTGACGATGTCCGCAGCGACCGATTCACCAGTGGCGAGCGCGTCGGCGAAGGCGTCGGGCGTGAAGACCAGCACGTCGCAGTCGTTGCCGAGCGCCGCCGTGACCGCCTCCTGCAGGTCCGCGCGCTGGTCCCAGCACCCTCCGGCGATCACGGCGAGGTCGATGTCGCTCTCAACGGTTGCCTCGCCTCGCGCGACCGAACCGAAGAGGATCACCGACTCGACGTCGTCGGTCACCGACGCGTTCACGATCTCCGTCAGTGCTGAGAGCGGGTCGAGCAGCGCGCGCAGCGGCGCGATGGCGGCATGCGACTCCACGACTCGATACACGTACGCACGGCCGACGGCCCGCGACTCGATGACACCGAGCCGCTCCCACGCCCTGAGCGCCTCCTGGACCGAGCCCAAGCTGTGACCCTCAAGGACGCCGTGCACCTGGCGACCCGTCATCGGCTCGCCGGTGCGGAGAAGCGCTGCCAGCGCAGCGCCCCTGGCACCAGGGATGACACCGCCGAATGGCTGTCCCAGGTTCATATGACCAGATTATCGCTCATATGAACATATTTCTCGTCATAGCTCTCATCTCCACCTTTCCAGGAGCGGCCGAGCGCGCCGGAGCGGTCACCCTCTACGATCCTCGCTGAACCTGTCTCGAGGAAGAGTGAGATGTCCGATCCCGGAAACACCGCTCAGCAGCAGCCCACGCCCACCGAGCTCGCCTACGTGGCGGCCGAGGAGGCCCGTCGCCGCCGGCTCGGGCTACCGCCGTTGCCGCGTCGGCGGCGTGGCCGGGCTCGGTTCGTACGCACGGTGCTGCGCTGGCTGCTGATCCTCTGCGTCGTAGCGCTGGTGGCCGTGGCCGCGGTCGGGGCGTGGGCGTACGCCACCGGCCAGGTCGGGCCGCTGCGTGGTGACGAGAAGGCGATGGCACGCACGCTCACGCTCGCCGGTGACACCCCGACCTGGGCCGACCCCGAGCAGCTGCGCTGCGCGTCCGAGTCGCTCGTGCGCGACCAGGGGAGCACCGGGCTCCTCGACGCCGGGGTCGTCACCCGCACGGGCAGCGGCTTCAGCTACACCGGCGAGTGGCCCTCGGCACTGGCGAAGCAGTGGTACACCGAGGTGCTCGACTGCGCCGACGGCGTCGGAGCGAGCAGCTGGGCCGGCCAGGTCGCCGGGGCCTGGACGCTCGAGGACTCCGCATGTCTGGCGGAGGTCGGCCGGCCGGCGATCGCCGGGGTGCTCGCGGTCACCAGCCTCCGTCTGACCGACGAGGACGTCGCCGCGGAGAACACCACCGCCACCACCGCCCTCGACGGCTGCTACGCCCGCACGCCCGAGGCACCCACCGGCAGGGCCTCGTCCGGCTATCGCGAGGTCACCGTGGCCGTCACCGCGCCCGTGGTCACCGCCGGGGTCGCCTCGATCGACGACGGCGGCGCCGAGCCGACCTCCGGCGAGGACCCCGAGCTCACCTACACGCTGCCGGTCGCCAAGGGCGACGCCGAGGCCTGCGTGCAGGCGACCACCAAGGTGACGTACGCCTGGGGCACCGTCCGCACCGGCGAGCCGGCCAAGCTCTGTGGCCGGTCGGCCGCGCCCCGGATGGAGTGGCGCAAGGTCGAGCACAGTTGCCCGAAGGGCACCCCGAAGTGCACCTACATCGCCGCTTACGTCGACGGGCTGTCGGCCAACCAGAGCCTGACCGTCACCTACAAGCCGTCGGGCGACTTCAAGTGCCCCGCCAAGAAGCCCACCTGCAAGGTCAAGATCAAGGCCGGCGTCCAGGGCCGAGCCCAGACCGACGGCATCCTGGCCACCGGCAAGGACGGCCGGATCCAGGCCTCGGCGGGCAGCCTGAAGGCGACCTACCCGTCCTCGTAGGCTGGACCCGTGCCCTCCGACCTGACCTTCGGCGCGACCCGCGGGCCCAGCCCCGACCCGTCGCAGCGTCCGCCTGCCCTGCCGCGCAAGCGCCGCCGCACCCTCGTCGACCTCCCCGGCGGGACGTACGCGGCCGGCGACTCGTTCGGTGAGGGCTATCAGGGCGACGGCGAAGGGCCGGTGCACCAGGTCGCGCTGCCCGCCTTCCGGCTCGACGCGACCTCGGTGACCAACGAGGAGTTCGCGCGCTTCGTGAAGGCCACCGGCCACGTCACCACCGCCGAGCGGGAGGGCTTCTCGGCCGTCTTCCACCTGGCCTTCGACGGGTCGCCGCGCGACATCCTCGGCCGCTCCCCGGAAGCACCGTGGTGGCTCGGTGTGCGCGGCGCGTCGTGGCGCACGCCGGAAGGCGCCGGCTCCAACGTCGGCCGCCGCGGCAACCACCCCGTCGTGCACGTCTCCTACGACGACGCGCTCGCCTACTGCGCCTGGGCCGGCACCCGGCTGCCCACCGAGGCCGAGTGGGAGTACGCCGCCCGCGGCGGTCGTGCCGGCTCCCGGTTCCCATGGGGCGACGACCTGGAGCAGGACGGCACCCACCACGCCAACGTCTGGCAGGGCGACTTCCCCGACACCAACACCGCCGACGACGGGTTCGTCACGACCGCGCCGGTGCGGGCGTACGACCCGAACGGGTTCGGCCTCCACCAGATGATCGGCAACGTCTGGGAGTGGTGCGCCGACTGGTTCTCACCGACCTACTACGCCGACCTCGTCTCAGGCAGCGACGGGGCTGCCGACCGCCCGACCGACGACCCACGCGGCCCGGCCGAAGGTCTGACCCGGGTGATGCGCGGCGGCTCCTACCTCTGCCACGAGTCCTACTGCCACCGCTATCGGCTCTCGGCACGCTCCAGCAGCCCCACCGACTCGACGGCGGGGAATCTGGGCTTCCGGTGCGCCGCTGATCAGCCGGCCGGGTAGAACTTCTTCGGGCAGCTCTCGCCCGCGCAGTCTCGATACTTCTCGTTCAGGCCGCGCATCTCGGCGAGCTCGTCGGCGTAGTCGGGGGTCAGCGCGAGCGAGCGGATCTGATAGGGATCCTCGCTGCGGTCGTAGAGCTCCTCGCTCCCGTCGGAGTAGCGCGCGTAGGTCCAGTCACCGAAACGGATCCCGGAGTAGATCTGCTTGGTGCCGTCGTGGACCCGCCAGGCGGAGATCGGGATCACCCGGTTCTGTGACGGCGCCCCGATCCACGGCATGAAGTTGACGCCGTCCTGCGCCCTCCCGGGCCGGGCGCCCGCCACGGCCATGATCGTGGTGGCGATGTCGGGGTTGCCGACCGCCGTGGCCGACGTACGTCCGGCGGGGATGCCGGGCCCTCGCAGGATCAGTGGGATCCGCAGGGTCTCGCGGTAGTGCATCAGCTTGCCGTTGATGTTGTGGCCGCCGGTGGTGTAGCCGTTGTCGGAGGAGAAGATGATGATGGTGTTGTCGAGCTGACCCGTCTCCCGCAGTCGCAGCACGTTGCTGGCCACCGCGCGGTCGAGCGCCTGCACCGCCTCGACCCGCTGCTGGTGAGCGATCCGCAGCTCCTCGCGCCCCTCGGCGTCGAACGTCTTGCGCGAGGCCGAGATCGGCGGCGCGTCGGTCGGGGTGCGGAACATGTTGGGTGTGTCCGGCAGCTCGAGGCCGTCGTAGGAGTGCTTGTCCTCGGGCGCCGGCATCGTCGTGCTGGTGCCCTTCGGGTCGTCCTTCTCCCCCGGGCCGCCGTGGTGCGGGGCGACGTAGTTGACCCACATGTACCACGGCTTCTCGGCACGCTCGGGCGCCGAGATCATCGCGTTGGCCTGGTCGCGCATCAGATAGGTCGTGTAGCGGTGGTAGGCCTCGAGCTTGCCGTTGTGGTTGATCCGCGGCCGCATGAAGTTGTAGGTCGACATGTCGGTGGTCGCCCGCCAGTCGGTCCACCCCGGCGGAACATCCTTGGCGGTGCCGCGGGTGCCGTAGCCGTTGAGATACTTGCCGGTGAAGAGGGTGTCGTAGCCCGCGGCCTGCATCGACTGGGGCAGCGTGCCGGCGTGCGACATCGCCTGATAGCCACCGCGCTCGCCGTTGATCGTCACGGTGTGATGGTTCTCGGCGTACTGCCCGGTCAGCAGCGAGGCCCGAGCCGGCACGCAGATCGGGGTCGGCGCGATCGCCTCGGTCATCGAGGTGCCCTGCTCGGCGAGCAGGCTGCGCACGTGCGGCATGTAGTCGAGGTCGTCGTAGGCCAGGTCGTCGGCGGTGACCATGAGGATGTTGGGCTTCGACGCGGACGCCTCCCAGTCGGGGGTCGGCGTGGCCTTCGAGGGCACCAGGCCGTCGTCGACAGACCCGACGGCGTGCGCGAAAGCGCTCTCGGCCTTGGTGCCGATCGAACCAGAGTGCGGCAGCGCGCCCATGAGCATCGACGAGCCGGCGAGCGCGGCAACACCAGCCACCGCCAGTCGGGCGCGAGGCGCCATCTGAGTACGCTCCCTCGATCGAGTCCCCGCGTCATCCACGCTCATCCGGTTCCCCTCGAAACCGGACCGGGTTAACGTTACAGAAGGGGCCCGCCAGGTCCCCAATGCCGGCCGGATGAGGAGACTCAGGTGAGCGAATCGCGCGGAAGCTACGGGGACTACAGCGTCGACGACGAGGACCAGATCAGCGGTGAGGACGCGCTCTCCGGCCAGGTGCTCGAAGGTGAGGTGCGCGACGAGCTCGACCACGGCATCGTCACCGCCGACCACTACACCACCGACTACGGCAACACACCGTGGGAGGAGGAGCACCGCGAGTGCATCGACCAGCGCCAGCTCCAGGAGGTGCCCGACCCGGACCCCTACGAGGCTGAATACGACGATGCCGAGGAGTCGGACGACCCCGACGGCCGCGAGGTCGGCGGCGAGCGCGCCGGACGGCTGGTCGACCCCGACTCGGAGGTCTACGGGCCCGATGCCGGCATCGACGGCGCCGGTGCCTCGGCCGAGGAGGCCGCGATCCACATCATCGACGACAACGACAACGACGGCGCGGCCGAGCGCTAGGTACGGCTAGGCGGTGAGGTCTTCGACCTCCAGCACGATCTCGACCTCGAACCCCTCGGAGCTCTCCAGGTAGAGCGCCGTGTGCTCATCGCCTCCGGCGTGCGGGTAGCGGTCGGCGTACATCTCGTGCCAGCCGTGCTCGGTCGACTCCGCCCGGATCCTGTCGAGCAGGTCGCGCTCACCCTCGAGGGCGAACGCGATGTGGTTCACGCCCGGCCGGAGCCGGTCCTGCGAACCGTGCTGGTCCTCGGAGTGCTCCATGAAGACGTACGTCCCGTCCGGCGCCTCCCAGTAGTGACCCTTCTCCCCGGCCGCCCAGCCCAGCTCACCGAAGAGCCAGCCCCACTGGCCCGAGGCGGTCTCGAAGTCGTCGACCCAGAGGTCCCAGTGGTGGATCGCTCTCATGGTCGACTCCTCGGTTCAGGCGATCATCCGACGACCGCGACGTTCTTGACCTCGATATCGTGCGCCTCTTCACCGTAGTTGTGCACGGCGGTCGCCATCGTCTCCAACACGGCCGCCGCCCTCCCCGAGGCGTCGATCATGCCGAGCAACAAGATCATGCCCGAGTACGAAGTCGACGGCCAGATCCTCAAGAATGTGCGTGTGCTGGAGTTGAAGGAGCGATGACCGACAACGAAGAGCCCTTCGTGGCCAGCGAGGCCAAGAGGCGGGCCAACGCGAACTGGCCACAGACCAACTGGGCCTCTCCCCTTCTCAAGGGTGCGTGGGTCCGCATCCGCAACGAGGGCAGCGTTCGAGATGGGCGTGTGCTGGGGAGCCGAAAACTGGAGGGTGAAGACGCGATGATCCCAGTCGCCATCATCTCCGGGGCCGGCCTTCATGCGTTGCGTGCTGCTGAAGGCATTCGCCGTCTCAGCGACCCCGATGACAGCACGAAGGAGTACGTCCCGATGATCCTCTGGCCCATCGATGACAACGAAGAGATTCCACCGCCCGGCCGCGGAGCAGCCGAATGGTGGGTCCGCGCAGCGTGGAAGCGAGAGCATCTGTGAACGACCCGGATCCTGACGCTTGGTGAACGGATTCGCAAGGCGTCATCGGCATGTGCAGTCGTGAGAAACGAAGTCGCGGCGGCGGGAGCGGGCGTGTGAGGATCTGGAACGTGAGTGAGCTGAAGACCTTCATCGCCGGGCTGCCCAAGGCCGAGCTGCACGTCCACCACGTCGGGTCGGCGTCGCCGCGGATCGTGGCGGAGCTGGCGGCGCGGCATCCGGGGAAGGTGCCGGCCGATGTCGAGCTGCTGAAGGACTACTTCACGTTCAGCGACTTCGCGCACTTCATCGAGGTCTACCTCTCGGTCGTCGACCTGGTGCGTACGCCGGAGGACATCCGATACCTCACCTACGAGATCGCGCGCGACCTGGCGCAGACACAGCAGGTCCGTTACGCCGAGCTGACCTGCACCCCCTACACCTCCGTACGTCCCGACCTGGCCGTTCGTGCGCCAGGGACCCAGCGCGCGGAGGGCCACGCCGGGATGCCGATCGAGGCCTACACCGAGGCGCTCGAGGACGCCCGGGGGGCGGCGGAGCGCGACTTCGGCCTCACGCTGCGCTGGATCTACGACATCCCGGGCGAGGATGGGCAGCCGGCGGCCGACGCCACCCTGGCGTACGCCGTCGACCATGGCCCCGAGGCACTGGTCGGGTTCGGGCTCGGCGGGCCCGAGGTGGGGGTGCCGCGGCCGCAGTTCGAGAGGCACTTCGAGGCAGCCCGGGCCGCCGGGCTCCACTCGGTGCCGCACGCCGGGGAGACCACCGGCCCGCAGACCGTGTGGGACGCGCTGACGGTGCTGAAGGCCGAGCGGATCGGCCACGGCACCTCGGCGGCCCAGGATCCCGCACTGCTCGCCCATCTCGCCGAGCACCGGATCCCGCTCGAGGTCTGCCCCTCCTCCAACGTCGCCACCGGTGCGGTGGCGAGGCTGGAGGAGCACCCGCTCAAGACCTTCGTCGGCGCGGGCGTGCCGGTCACGATCAACTCCGACGACCCGCCGATGTTCGCGACCACGCTCAACCGGGAGTACGAGATCGCGGCCGACCTCCTCGGTCTCGACCGCGCCGGCCTCGCCGACCTCGCGAGAGCGGCCGTGGACCACTCCTACGCGCCCACCGACGTGAAGACCCGGCTGCGCGACGAGATCGACGGCTACCTCATCAGCGACGATTAGCCCTTGACGCGCACCGTCGAGGGCGCTCTGCTGGTCAGCATGGAGCAGATGCTGGCGGTCAACGGGGTCGATCTGTGCGTCGAGACCTTCGGAGCCCCCGAGGGTCCACCGATCCTGCTGATCGGCGGGATGAGCGCCTCGATGGACTACTGGGAGGACGACTTCTGCGAGGCCCTCGCCGCGGGCGGGAGGTTCGTGATCCGCTACGACCACCGCGACACCGGTCGTTCGACCAGCTGGCCTCCGGGCGAGCCGGGCTACACCGGGCGCGACATGGTCGCCGACATCCCGGCGCTGCTCGACGCCGTCGGCCTCGACAGGGCCCACCTCTTCGGCATCTCGATGGGCGGCGCGCTGGCCCAGTGCGTCGCGGTGCTGCACCCGGAGCGGGTCGAGACGCTGATCCTCGACGAGACCTCACCGGCCTTCGAGGGCGTGCCCGGCGTGCCGCCCATCGGTGAGGAGCTGGCCGACTTCTTCGAGAAGGCCTCGCAGAGCACGATGCCCGACCCCGACGACCACGAAGCCCTGGTGACGATGCTGGTCGAGGACCAGCGCGCGTTCGTACCCGAGCGGTTCGACGAAGGCAGGATGCGAGCGGTGGTCACCCAGGCCGTACGCCGCACGCCCGACATGCGTCCGAGCCTGGCCAACCACCACGTGATGGGCGACGGCGAGCCGATCACCGCCACCCTGGCCGACATCACCGCTCCGACCCTGGTCATCCACGGCACCCGCGACCCGCTCTTCCCGACAGGTCACGGCGAGGTGCTCGCCGAGGGCATCCCCGACGCCACCCTGCTCATGCTCGACGGCGTCGGCCACGAGCCTCCGCCGATCTACACCTGGGAGACGGTCGTGCCCGCGATCCTCGACCACACCACCGCGCGACCAGACCCTAGGCGCTGATCTTCCCGAGCGGATCCCCCATCGCGACGGCCCCACCGACATCGGTGCCGTGCGCGAGCACCCCCGCGCGGTGGGCGGCGACGCGCGTCTCCATCTTCATGGCGTCGATCGCCGCGACGTCCTGGCCCTCGGTGACCTGCTCCCCGTCGCCGACGAGCCAGCTGACCAGCACCCCGGGCACGGGAGCCTCGATCACGCCGGGGTCAGCCTCCACGCCGGCTTCGGCGTCAGCATCGGTCTCCCCCACGGTTCCGCCCGCTGCGAGCGCTCGCAGCAGATCCTCCGGCAGCCCGAGCACCATCCGGCGTCCGTCGACCTCGATCGGCACCCGCCGCAGCGACAGGTCCGGTGCCGGCTCCGACCTCGGCTGCGCCTCCAGCCGCGGCATCAGCTCGGTCTCGATCCACTGCGTGTGCACCGCGAAACCGGTCGTCGAGAACGCCGGATCCTCGAGCAGCAGGCGGGCGAATGGCACGACGGTCGCGACCCCCTCGACCGAGAGCTCACGCAGCGCACGGCGCGCACGTACGACGGCGGTGTCTCGGTCGGGCGCGTGCACGATCAGCTTGGCGATCAGCGAGTCGAAGGCGCCCTGCACGGTGTCGCCCGCCTCGATCCCGGCATCCCAGCGGATGCCCGGGCCGGCAGGCACCCGCAGCCCCGTGACGACGCCGGGGCTCGGCAGGAAGCCGCGACCGGAGTCCTCCGCGTTGATGCGCAGCTCGACGGCGTGGCCCGAGGGCGTCGGCGTCTCGTCGATCGAGAGGCCGGCGCCGGCCGCGATCCGCAGCTGCTCGGCGACCAGGTCGACGCCCGTGACGGCCTCGGTGATCGGGTGCTCGACCTGGAGCCGGGTGTTGACCTCGAGGAACGAGATCACGCCGTCCTCCCCCATCAGGAACTCCACGGTGCCGGCCCCTCGATAGGAGACGGCGGCGCAGATGTCTCGCGAGGCCTCATGGATGCGGCGACGCTGCTCGTCGCTCAGCCCCGGAGCAGGCGCCTCCTCGACGAGCTTCTGGTTGCGGCGCTGCAGCGAGCAGTCGCGGTCACCGACGACCACGACCCGGCCGGCACCGTCGCCGACGACCTGCGCCTCGATGTGGCGCGGCCGCTCCAGGAACCGCTCCACGAAGCACTCGCCGCGGCCGAACGCGGCCTCCGCCTCGCGCGAGGCGGACTCGAAGGCGTCGGCGACGTCGTCGAGCCGCCGGGCGACCTTCAGCCCGCGGCCGCCGCCCCCGAAGGCCGCCTTGATCGCGATCGGCAGGCCGTGCTCGCGCGCGAACGCGACCGCCTCGTCGGCCGACTCGAGCGGACGATCGGTGCCCGCGACCAGCGGCGCGCCGACGCTCTGCGCGATCCGGCGGGCGGTGATCTTGTCGCCGAGGGCCTCGATGTTGTCCGGGGTCGGGCCGATCCAGATCATCCCCGCGCGCTCGACCGCGCGCGCGAGCTCGGCGCTCTCGGAGAGGAACCCGTAGCCCGGATGGACGGCGTCGGCACCGGCGGCGTGCGCGGCGGCCATGATCCACTCGATGCTGAGATAGGAGTCGGCGGCGGTGGCGCCGCCGAGCGCGAAGGCCTCGTCGGCCAGACGCACGTGCAACGCGTCGGCGTCCTGGTCGGCATAGACGGCGATCGACACGAGGTCGGCCTCCGCAACCGCCCGCACCACGCGGACGGCGATCTCTCCCCTGTTGGCGATGAGCACCCTGCGCATGTCAGTCTCCTCGGATCTCGGCCGCCGACGCGACGGTTCTGAAGCGGATATGGACTCCGGGCGGCAGCTGCCCGGCGAGGTCGAGGTCGCGGTCGATGACCGCGCCGATGATCGGATAGCCGCCGGTGAGCGGGTGGTCCGGGAGGAACAGCACCGGCTGGCCGTCGGGCGGCACCTGGATGGCGCCGGTCACCGCGCCCTCGCTCGGCAGCTCGCCGGTCACGGCTCGCTCGAGTGGCACGGCCCCTTCGAGGCGTACGCCGACGCGGTCGGAGCGCGGCGTGATGGTCCAGTCCTGCTCCAGCAGGGTGCGTACGCCGGCGTCGGTGAACCAGTCCTCACGCGGACCGAGCACGATGCGCAGCTCGACGGTCTCACCGGCCGCCGGCAGCGGCTCGGCGGGCGCCGGGCAGGGGTCGACGGCGTACGGTGCCGCGGCCGGGCCGTGCAGCGGCACCAGGTCACCCGGGCGCAGGGGCCGCCCGCCGAGGTCACCGGGGCCGAGGCCCGCGAGGGTGTCGCTCGAGAGGCTGCCGAGGGCCGGTGGCAGGTCGAGCCCGCCACGCACCGCGAGCACCGTACGCAGCCCGGTGCTCAGCGGGCCGAGCCACAGCTCGTCGCCGTGCTCGACCGCGGTCGCCGCACCGTGCTCCACGAGGAGCTCCGGGCCGTCGCTGCGCTCGATCGTCGTCTCGGCCGGCGCCCCCGTCACCGCGACGACGGCTGCGCCGGTGAAGCGCAGCACCGCGCCGCCGCCCGCGATCTCGAAGGCCGCGGCATCAGGTGCGTTGCCGACCGCGCGGTTCGCGGCGCGCAGCGCACGCCGGTCGGCCGCTCCCGACGCCGAGACACCGAGCGCGGCGTGGCCGGGGCGGCCGAGGTCCTGGAGCACGAGCTGCAGGCCGGGGCGTACGACCTCGACGGCGAAGGGATGCTCGTGCTCGGCAGGCGCGGCGGGTCCGGAACGTTCGGAGGACACGGCCGACGGCTCGACCGTGACCGACTCACGCTCGAGCTGCTCGAAGTGCACCGTCGTGCCGGGCACGAGCAGCGCAGGCGGGTCGCGGTCGAGATCCCACATCGCCGCATCCGTACGCCCGATCAGCTGCCACCCGCCGGGGCTCTCCCGCGGATAGATGCCGGAGAACGTGCCTGCCAGGCCCACGGATCCGGCGGGGATGCGCGTGCGCGGCGACGATCGCCGCGGCACGTCGAAGATCGGGTCGTCACCGACCAGGTAGCCGAAGCCGGGCGCGTAGCCGGTGAACGCCACCTGCCAGGTCGCTGCGGTGTGCCGCGCGGCGACCTGCTCCGCGGTGATCCCGAGGAGGCTCGCGACGTCGTCGAGATCCTGCCCGTCGTAGCGCACCCCGATCCTCACCGAGCCGGCCTCCTCGGGGCCGCCGTGGACCGGTTCGACGGCATGCAGCTGCCGGGTGAGGGTCGCGGCGTCGACAAGGGTGCGGTCGAACCGCACGAGCACCGTGCGTGCGGCCGGCACCAGCTCGACGACCCCGGCCAGGGGATCCGCCACCAGCGCCGCGTGCAGGCGCATCGACGCATCGAGGTCGGCCTCCTCCACCAGGAGCGAGGTCTCCGATGCGGTCAGCACGCGCCTCATGCGAGGTGGTCCGCATCCGGCACGTTGGTGACGAACATGTGGCCGGGCGCGTGGGTCAGCGCGAACGGCGGGCGCGAGGCCATGATCGCCGCCTGCGGGGTGACGCCGCAGGCCCAGAAGACCGGCACCTCCCCCTCGCGCACCTCGGACGCGTCGCCGAACTCGGGGGCGTCGAGGTCGGTGATACCGAGCCCGCTCGGGTCACCGACGTGCACCGGCGCGCCGTGCACCGCAGGGTAGCGCCCGGAGATGCGTACGGCGTCGGCGACGCGGTCGCCGGGGATCGGGCGCATGGAGACGACCAGGTCACCGCTCAGGCGTCCGGCCGGCGCACAGGCTCGCGACGTACGGAACATGGGTACGTTGCGGCCCAGCTCCTGGTGGCGGATCGGGATGCCCGCCTCGGCCAGGCCCGCCTCGAAGGTGAAGCTGCAGCCGATCAGGAACGAGACCAGGTCGGGGTGCTCCTCCCAGGCGCTGCTCGCATCCGAGACCTCCTCGGCGAGCTCGCCGTCGCGCCAGACGCGGTAGGCGGGGAGGTCGGTGCGCAGGTCCGACCCGGGGGCCATCGTCGACTCGCAGGCGCCCGGGTCGAGCACCTCGAGCACCGGGCAGGGTTTCGGGTTGCGCTGCGCGAACAGCAGCACGTCGAAGGCCCAGTCGGCCGGCACGGCGATCAGGTTCGCCTGCACCAGCCCGTGGGCGACGCCGCTGGTGGGCGCGACGGCGCCCGCTCGGTAGGACGAGCGGGCGGCGCGGGCCTCAGCGACCTGGGCGATGGTTGCGGTCATGCCACCCTTCCCGCGAACGGAGCGATCTCGATGCCCTCGGCCTCCAGCAGGGCACGCGTAGCCGCGGCCATCTCGATGGCCCCGGCGCTGTCGCCGTGCACGCAGATCGAGTCGGCACGTACGGCCACGTCGCTGCCGTCGATCGCCTCGATCACACCCTCGCGCGCGAGCCGCAGCATGCGGGTCGCGACGGCGTCGGCGTCGTGGAGCACCGCACCCTCCTCGCTGCGCGAGACGAGCTCGCCACCAGGGGTGTAGGCGCGGTCGGCGAAGGCCTCCGCGGCCGTCGCGAGGCCGGCGGCCTCGGCCACGTCGAGCACCACGCCGCCGGCGAGCCCGAGGAGCACCAGCGACGGGTCGATCGCCCTGACGGCGGCCACGACGTCACGCGCCTGCCGCTCGTCGCGGGCGATGGTGTTGTAGAGCGCACCGTGCGGCTTCACGTAGCGGACCGCGCCGTCGACCGACGCGGTCAGGCCGAGCAGCGCACCGAGCTGATACTCCACATGAGCCTGCAGGGTCGCGGAGTCGACATCCATCGCGCGACGGCCGAAGCCCTCGTAGTCGCGGTAGCTGGGATGTGCGCCGATGGTGACCCCGTGGGCGACGGCATCGGCGAGGGTCGTACGGATGCCTTCGGGGCTGCCGGCGTGGAACCCGCAGGCGACGTTGGCGCTGGAGACGATGCCCAGCATGGCGCCGTCGTCGGCGACGACGCGCTCGGGCACGTTCTCGCCGAGGTCGGAATTGAGATCGATGGTGGTCATATCAGCCTCCGATGCCGATGAACGCGAAGATCGGGCCGACCGAGACGCTGCCCATGTACCAGGTGAGCAGGGTCGCGAGCGTGCCCAGGATGAGCAACCACTTCGGGTAGCGGTACCCGCCGAGCACGTCGCTCTGACGGAACCAGCCGATGTACATGAAGATCGTCATGCCGATCGGCAGGATCAGGCCGTTGAAGCCTCCGACGAAGACCAGGATCGCCGCCGGCGCGGCACCGATCAGCAGGTAGAGCACCAGCGAGACCATGATGAACGCGACGGTCGCCAGCTGCAGCGGCCGGCCGACGCCGAGCTTCTTCGAGAAGGTCGAGATGAACGTCGCCGAGGTGTAGGCGGCGCCGATGACCGAGGTGATCGCGGCGGCCCAGAAGATCGCGCCGAAGATGCGGATGCCGGCGTCGCCGAGCACGACGCCGAACGCCTGGCCGGCCGGGTTGGCGGCTGCCGAGGAGAAGTCGAGGGCCACGCCCGAGGCCACCACGCCGAGGATCGCGAGGAAGAGTACGTAGCGCATGAGGCCGGTCACGAGGATGCCGCTCAGCGAGGCGCGGTGCACGGCTCCGACGTGCTCGGGGCCGGTGAGGCCGGAGTCGAGGTAGCGGTGGGCGCCCGCGTAGGTGATGTAACCGCCGACGGTGCCACCGACGATCGTGGTGATCGTGGCGAAGTTGAGGGTGTCGGGCGCGAAGGTCTGGCGCAGTGCGTCGCCGACAGGAGGCTGGGACGCGACCGCGACGATCAGCGTCAGCACGATCATCAGCATGCCGAGCCCGAGCACGACCATGTCGACCACGCGGCCCGCCCGCTTGTAGAGGAAGATCCCGATCGCGAGCAGTGCCGACAGCAGGCCACCGAGCTTCGGATCGATGCCGAGGAGGGCGTTGAGGCCGAGACCGGCACCGGCGATGTTGCCGATGTTGAACGCCAGGCCGCCGATCACGATCAGCACCGCGAGCACGTGGCCCGAGAACGGCACCGCCTCGTTGGCGAGGTCACCTGCTCGTTTGCCCGAGACGGTGATGATCCGCCACACGTTCATCTGCAGCGCGAAGTCGATCGCGATCGAGGCCAGGATCGCGAAGGCGAACGCCGCGCCGAGCTGGGCGGTGAACGTCGCGGTCTGCGTGATGAACCCGGGGCCGATGGCCGAGGTGGCCATCAGGAAGATCGCGCCGAGGATGGGGCCTCGGCGTGAGCTGGCAAAGCTCTTCGCGCGTTCTGCGCTGGTCGTCTCGGACATGGGGGACTCCTGCTGTCAGCGGCCGGTGTGGCTGGCACCACATCTTTTATGTAGTACAAGATGACACAGATTGTTCTACAATGACACCCTGGCTTGTTAAAATGGCGTTTCGATTGTCTACGGATGCGATTCCCCTAGGATGCGGTCATGCCCGAGGTCGAGGACACCCTGACGAACGCCCTGCGTCGGCGGATCATCGACGGTGAGTTCGCCCCCGGCACCCGGCTCTCGGAGATCTCCCTCGCCGAGAGGCTCGGGGTCTCCCGCAACACGCTGCGCGAGGCGTTCCGGGTGCTCTCCGAGCAGGGCCTCGTCGAGCATGTGCCTCACCGCGGCGTCTCGGTGGCGTCACCGACCGTGGCCGATGTCGTCGACATCTACCGAGCACGCCGCTACGTCGAGCCTGCCGCCCTGGCCGCGGGATCTCCGCTCCACCCCGCCGTGGCCGGGATGCGGGAGGCGGTGGAGCAGAGCGAGCTCAGCCTCGAGGCCCGCGACTGGCGTACGGTCGGCACCGCCAACATGGCCTTCCACGACGGGATCGTCGCCCTGGCGGACAGCCCCCGCCTGGAGCGCCTCTTCCGCGACATCGCCGCCGAGCTGCGGCTCGCGTTCCTCGAGATCGACAACCCCGAGGCCCTGCACGCCCCGTTCGTCACCCGCAACCGCGCTCTGCTCGAGACCTTCCTCGGCCAGGGCGGACCGGCCGCCGCCGCCGAGCTGCAGGACTACCTGGTGCTCTCCGAGCAGACCGTGCTCGGCGCGTTCACACGCCTGCGACGCACCTGAACACTGACCCATATCTCGCCGAGTCGACTCGTCCTGACGAAATTCCGTGCCGAGTCGGCTCGTTATAACGAGCCGACTCGGCACGGTTTGTGGTCAGGATGAGCCGACTCGGCGGGCTCAGGCGGTGACCAGGGCGCGCAGACGCTCGTCGCGCGGCCAGGCGCCGGCCCAGACGAGCGCCGCGGTGACGATCGCGAAGACGGTGTTGAACGCCGGCTGCGCGAAGACCAGGTTCACCGTGACCGCTCCGCCGAGATAGGCGGTGATCAAGATCGTGGCCATCGCCCGGGTCGACGGCACGTGGTAGGCGACCAGGCACAGACCGAGGACGGCGCCGCATACGACGGGGAACCAGCCCGGCGCACCGATCATGTCGTTGAAGTCCATCGCGGCCTCGACGCGGAGCACGTGGGTGACGACGTCGAAGGCGAGGAACAGGGTGACCAGGGCGGTGATGACCCAGCCGGCTCGTTGTGCGGTGATGCTCATCTCGATCTCCTCAGGAGGTGGGTGGTGATGCTCTTACCCACGCGTCGAGCGAGCTGCGGCGATCTCGACATCGCCGTTCGCTATTTCTTCAGAGCCTCGGCAGCGACCCGCAGATCCGCGACCAGACCGTCGTACGTCGCCTGCCTCTCGTCCTCGGCCCGCAGGACCGCCGAGGGGTGCGTCGTCGCGAGGACCCATGGATCGAGGGTCGGGGTGGCGATGGCCTCGGGCCACTCGAGGAGGTGGCCACGGGACTCGCCGACACGGAAGGACGAACCGAACAACGCCTTGCCGGCGGTGCCGCCGAGCAGGACGACACCCGTGGGACGGACCAGAGCCAGCTCTGCCGCCAGCCACGGCGCACAGGCGCCGACCTGCTTGCTCGTCGGCGCCTGATGGATGCGGCGCTTGCCGGAGATCCGGTGACGGAAGTGCTTGACCACGTTCGTCGTGTACGCCGCCTCCGGGTCGATCCCGGCATCCGCGAGCGCCTCGTGCAAGATCCCGCCGGCAGGGCCGACGAACGGCTCGCCCTCGCGATCCTCCCGGTCCCCCGGCTGCTCACCGAGCAGCATCAGCGGGGCCGGCGTACGGCCATCGCCCATCACGCCCTGGGTCGCGTCGCGATAGAGGTCGCAGCCGCGACACTCCTGCACGGCGCTGCGCAGGTCCGACAGCGTCGGCGACGCCGGCACCCACTCCGCTGCACTCACGCGACCACATCCGTAGCGCCGTGTCGTCCCATGTCGTGCCTCCTGCCCGATCGATCGCTCGTCGTCCGGTACCCGCTCCGGCGGCCGGGCACGCGGCCGTCACCCCAGGAGAGCCCGTGCCTCCGGAGAGTCGTAGAAGCTCGACAGCCGGCGCCGCACCAGCCGCTCGAGCACACCCGCCTCGGCGAGCGCCTCGATGACCGGCGGCCCGAAGCGGAGCGCTTCCTCGACGAGATCGTCGCGACCGAGACCCCATTCCTCCAGCAGCGCCACGAGGGTGAAGGAGCCGTAGGTGTCGAAGAAGTAGTCGACGCCTGTGTCGATCAGGGCGGCCAGGTAGGCAGAGTCACGGACGTCGAGCCAGACCTGGTAGAGGCCGACGAAGACCGCCACCAGCTGCTCGTCGTCGATCAGGTCGACGATCTCGCTCAACGGCCGGGTCGCCAGCGTGTCCCAGGCCTCCAGCAGAGCGTCCCGCACCTCGTGGTCGCTGACCGAGGTCGCAGCGGTGTCGGAGAGGTAGCCGAGCAGCGCGCCCGCGCCTCGCTCGGCGAGCTCGCGGGCGCTCTGGTCGACCGCCGCACCGACCTGGGTGCCCTTCACCGAGCCGGCCATCCGGCCGGCGACGCGCTCTGCGACCGAGAAGCCGAAGGCCCCGCCGGGGAGGTTGTCGGCGAACCTGCGCCCGGAGTCCACGGCACCCTTGGCGGTGCCGCGCACCAAGGTGCCGACGCCGGCCTGGACCCCCGAGTTGTCGGCCAGGCTCCGCAGGACCTGCTCGCGCAGCGTACGCATCTCGACGAGGGCCTCGATCAGCTCGGTCGCCCGCGGCCGGCTGACGACCTTGCCGAGCGGGGTGCGGTTCGCGGGATGGGCCTTCAGCCGCGTCGCGATCGCCGCCACCACCTCCGGGATCGCGCCGGGCAGCCGGAAGGTGCTGACGTACTTCAGCGCCACGTCCTTGATCAGGTCACGAGGCATCACCTGGTCGAGCGTCAGCTCGCGGCCGTTGCTCAGCGCGAAGTCGATCTCGCCGGTGACGAGATCGAGGAAGCGTACGCCGCGCAGTGCTGCCACCTCGTGGGCGACATGTGCATCGAGGAGGCGCTGGGCGAGATCAGACTCGGTCATGTGGACATTGTCCACGGCCGAGCCACGTCACTCGCTCATTCCCAGGCGACGCTTCGCGATTCCGGCTCGCTCACTCCCACTCAATCGTGCCCGGAGGCTTGGATGTGATGTCGACGGTGACGCGGTTGATCTCGCTGACCTCGTTGGTGATCCGGGTGGAGATGCGCTCCATCACCTCGTAGGGCAGCCGGGCCCAGTCGGCGGTCATCGCGTCCTCGGAGGTGACCGGGCGGAGCACGACGGGGTGGCCGTAGGTGCGGCCGTCGCCCTGGACGCCGACGGATCGGACGTCGGCGAGCAGCACCACCGGCATCTGCCAGATGTCGCGGTCGAGACCGGCGCGGGTCATCTCCTCGCGGGCGATGGCGTCGGCCTCGCGCAGGATGTCGAGGCGCTCCTTGGTGACCTCGCCGATGATGCGGATACCCAGGCCGGGGCCGGGGAACGGCTGGCGCTGGACGATCTCGTCGGGCAGGCCGAGCTGGGAGCCGACGGCGCGCACCTCGTCCTTGAACAGCTCGCGCAGCGGCTCGACCAGGTCGAACTCGAGGTCTTCGGGGAGACCGCCCACGTTGTGGTGAGACTTGATGTTGGAGGTGCCGGAGCCGCCACCGGACTCGACGACGTCGGGGTAGAGCGTGCCCTGCACGAGGAAGGCGACCTTCTCGTCGGAGTCACCGAGGATCTCCACCTCGGCACGCTCGAAGCAGCGGATGAACTCGCGCCCGATGATCTTGCGCTTCTCCTCGGGGTCGGTGACCCCGGCGAGCGCGTCGAGGAACTCCTTCTCGGCGTCGACGATCTTCAGCTCGGCGCCGGTCGACTCGCGGAAGGCCTTCTCGATCGCGACCGACTCGTTCTTGCGCATCAGGCCATGGTCGACGTAGACGCAGGTCAGCCGGTCACCGATCGCCCGGGCAACGATCGCGCCCGCGACCGCGGAGTCGACGCCGCCGGAGAGCGCGCAGATGGCGCGGTGGTCGCCGATCTGCTCGCGAACCCGCTCGATCTGCTCCTCGGCGATGTTGCCGATCGTCCAGGTGGGTCGCGCGCCGGCGATGTCCCACAGGAAGTGCTCGAGCACCTTCTGGCCGTGCTCGGAGTGGAGCACCTCGGGGTGCCACTGCACGCCGGCCATCTGGGTCTCGACGTTCTCGAAGGCCGCCACCGGCGTGCCCGCCGTGCTGGCGAGCACGGTGAAGCCCTCGGGCGCCTCGGAGACCGAGTCACCGTGCGACATCCACACGTTGTGCGCCGGCGGGATGTCCTTGAGCAGCGTGCCGGAGACACCGACGGTCACCGGCGTACGTCCGTATTCACGGGCGCCGTTGTTGTCGACGGTGCCGCCGAGGCCCTGGGCCATCAGCTGGAACCCGTAGCACATCCCGAAGACCGGGGTGCCCGCGGTGAACAGGCCGTTGTCGATGGCCGGGGCGCCGTCGGCGTAGACGCTCGAGGGGCCGCCGGAGAGGATGATCGCCTTCGGGTTCTTGGCGAGCATGTCGGCGACCGGCATCGAGTGGGGCACGATCTCGGAATAGACCCGAGCCTCACGCACCCGGCGGGCGATCAGCTGCGCATACTGCGCGCCGAAGTCCACCACGAGAACCAGATCGTGCTCTTCCGCCCCAGGAGCCTGCGTCATGCACGAATCCTAACGAGAGCCCCGGCGATACGCCGAGTCGGCGTGGCCACCCATGAAATGCACCAGGGCCCGACCGGGGAGGGAGGTGGTCGGGCCCTGATTGCCCGGGACAAAGCTGGCCCGGACGTAAGACCCGGCATGTATTAGGGAGGGAGCAATCCCGGGTCTGATCACTCAACGAGTCCTCTTAACCTCGGTTACGGGGCCAAGAGAAACTTCCTCAAATAATCGTCACCACGACAACCAACCTGTCAGCGAACGTCGACGATCGGCAGCCGCAGCGCTGCCGGCGCGCTCGCGGGCACAGCGGGCGAGGCCGGCGTGACGGGCTGGATCCGCGCGTAGGCGTCACCCAGCCCCGGTCGCGGGTCGGCCTGGTCCTTGTTGGGCCAGAAGGCCATCGCCCGCTCGGCCTGGGCGGTGATCGTCAGCGACGGGTTCACCCCGAGGTTGGCGGAGATGGCCGAGCCGTCGACGACGTGGAGCCCCTCGTAGCCGTAGAGCCGCTGGTAGGGGTCGATCACGCCGGTGGCCGAGGAGTCGCCGATCGTGCAGCCACCGATGAAGTGGGCCGTCATCGGCTTGTTGAACGGCTCGCCGATGGTGCCGCCGGCATAGCCCGGCTTCTCGGCCGAACCCATCACGCCGGCCATCTTCCGCACCGCGTCCAGACCGGCGGGGATCCAGGTCGGGTTGGGCTTGCCGTGACCCTGCTTCGACGACATCCGCCACCCGAGCAGCGTGCGCTTCGGGTAGGTGGTGATCGAGTTGTCCAGCGCCTGCATGACCAGCGCGATGACGGTGCGCTCCGACCAGTGCTTGAAGTCGTAGAACGTACGCAGCGAGCGCCGTTGCAGCCACATCTCCTTGAGCCACCGGCGGATCCGGTGGGGGCCACCTTCGGTGAGCACCGTCTGCATCGCCGCGATCGCGTTGCTGCCGTGGCCGTAGCGGACCGGCTCGATGTGGGTGTGCTCGTCGGGGTGCCACGACGAGGTGATCGCGACGCCCTCGGAGTAGTCGATCGAGCGGTCGGGGGCGATCGCGCCGAGGATCGACTCGGAGTTGGTGCGGGTCAGCTCGCCCAGGCGCGAGGAGATCTGCGGAAGGTCACCGGTGCGCTTGAGCTTGTGGAGCAGCTTCTGGGTGCCGAGCGAGGCCGCGGAGAAGACCACCTGGTCGGCGGTGAACCGGCGCGTACGGCCGATCCCGAGCCGTGCCTTCGTGGAGCGGGTCTCGATGACGTAGCCCTTGCCGGTCTTCGCCGGGTAGACCCGCGTGACGGTGGTCAGCGGGTGCACGTCGGCGCCGAGCCGCTCGGCCAGGTAGAGGTAGTTCTTGACCAGGGTGTTCTTCGAGTTGTGGCGGCAGCCGGTCATGCACTCGCCGCAGTTGACGCAGGCACGCCGGTCAGGGCCCGCGCCGCCGAAGTAGGGGTCGGGCACCTCCTGCCCGGGCATGTGCTCGGGGCCGCCGAAGAAGACCCCGACGGGCGCCTTGTGGAACGTGTCGCCGCGACCGGCCTCGGCCGCCACCTTCTGCATGACGTCGTCGGCCGGGGTCAGGTGCGGGTAGAGGGTGACTCCGAGCATCCGCTTGGCCTGCTCGTAGTAGGGCTCGAGCTCGGTCTTCCAGTCGGTGATGTGGCTCCAGGACGGGTCCTCGTAGAACGGGTCGAGAGGCTCGTAGAGCGTGTTGGCGTAGACCAGCGAGCCGCCGCCGACTCCTGCACCGGCCATGATCACGCAGTCCTTGACCACGTCGATGCGCTGGATGCCGTAGCACCCGATCGCCGGGGCCCAGAGGTATTTGCGCAGGTCGAAGGAGGTGTTGGGCAGCTCGTCGTCGGCGAACCGACGCCCGGCCTCGACCACTCCTACCGAGTAGCCCTTCTCGCTCAGGCGCAGCGCGCTGACCGATCCGCCGAAGCCGGACCCGATGACGAGGACGTCGTAGTGGCTCTTGCCCGTCGGGGTGCTCATGCGCGGCCCAGCGACTTGAGCACGCGCAGCGAGGCGGTCATGAACTTGGCGTACGTCTGCTCGCTCATCCCGAACTGGGGCGCGAAGCGGAGGACCGCCTGGGAGGCGACCGACTGGGTCTCGGTGTAGCGCAGGATGCCCTCGGCGCCCTGGCGACGGCCCTGGCCGGACTCGCGCATGCCGCCCATCGGGGCGTCGATGCTGGCGAACGTGGCACCGAACGCCTCGTTGATGTTGATCGTGCCGCACTTGATCTGGCGGGCGATGCGACGGGCGCGGGCGGTGTCGCGGCTGTAGATCGAGCCGTTGAGGCCGTACTCGCCGTCGTTGGCGCGCTCGATCGCCTCCTCCTCGCCGTGGAAGCGGTAGAGCGAGACGACCGGGCCGAAGGTCTCGTTGCCGAAGCAGGTCATCTCGGGCGTGACGCCCTCGAGGATGGTCGGCTCGAAGAAGAACGGTGCGAGGTCGGGTCGGGCCTTGCCGCCGGCGAGCACGCGGGCGCCCTTGGCGACGGCGTCCTCGACGTGGGCGACGGCGGCGTCGACCTGGGCCTGCGAGATCAGGGTGCCCATGTCGTTCTCCCACCCGAGGGTGGCGCCGAGGGTCATCGCCTGGGTGCGGGCCACGAAGCGCTCGACGAACCGGTCGTAGACCTGGTCGTCGACGAAGAGCCGCTCGACGCTCACGCACAGCTGGCCGGCGTTGGAGAAGACGGCACGGGTGGCACCCTCGGCGGCCTTCTCGATGTCGGCGTCGCGCAGCACCAGCATCGGGTTCTTCCCACCGAGCTCGAGGCTGGCGCCGATCAGACGGTCGGCGGCCTGCTTGGCGACGATCTTGCCGGTGTTGGTCGAGCCGGTGAAGCAGACGTAGTCGGCACGCTGGATGATGCTCGTGCCGACCTTCGAGCCCGGGCCGGCCACGACCGTCCACAGGTCGGCCGGGAGCCCGGCCTCCTCGAGCAGCTCGGCGCCGAGGAGCGCGCTCAGCATCGTCTGCGAGTCGGGCTTGATGACCACCGCGTTGCCGGCGGCGATCGCGGCCAGGCCGTCGCACAGCGCCATCGTGAACGGGTAGTTCCACGGGCTGATGATGCCGACGACGCCCTTCGGCACGTGGTTGAGGTCGACGCGGGTCAGCACCGGGATGACGCCGAGCTTGCGCTCGGAGTCGAGGATCTTGCTGCTCCTGCGGCCGTAGTAGCGAGCGGTGAGCGCGATGTGGAGCGGCTCGTCGAAGGCGTGCTTGCGGGCCTTGCCCGACTCGAGCACGATCAGGTCGAGGATCTCGTCCTGCCGGGCGAGCACCAGGTCGTGGAGCTCGAGCAGGATGCGCTCGCGCTCGGCGACGGGGGTCGCCGCCCACTTCTCCTGCGCCACCCGGGCCTTGGCGAACGCCTCGGCGACGTCGTCGTCGCTCGACTGCGGGATGTGCGCCAGCGGGCCGCCGTTGAGCGGGCTGGTGACCTCGCGGGTCTCTCCCGAGGTCGACAGGATGCGGCCGGTCAGGCGGGAGACGTAGTCAGGCTCCAGCGCCAGCGAGGCCGAGGCGTTGTGCTCGGGATCGAGCGGGCCCTCGACGATCGGGCCGCCGGGAGGGGTGGGGTTCGATGCGCTCATGTACCGAGGGTATGTGACGAGCGTCTCCGAAGCCAGACACGCGTCCCACTAACTGACCATTCGAGTGGTCCCACCGCGCACCTGGGCGCTCCACCACAGGTAGCTGTGGGGCTCGGCAGGAAGGTCGATGACCACGCGATCCAGCGGCAGCCGGTCGAGCGAGCTCACCGTGAACTCCTCCTCGGGCGTGGCCCGATAGAGATAGGAGTCGAGCGGCCAGCTCGTACGCAGCCACTCGTCGACCCGCTCGGCGACCGACGCCGCCAGCTCGGGGCCGCTGTCCTGGCGGAGCCAGTAGGAGACCCTGGCCGTTGCTCCACCGGCGTACCTCAGCAGCGTCTGGGCGTCGGCTCCCATCGACTCCAGGTAGGGGAACAGCGGCTGCACGTAGAGACAGCCCAGCGACGAGGTGCCCTCCGGGTCGAGGAAGAGATAGGTGAACGCACGTCGCGCCTGATGGTCGGACCAGTGCCGGATGACCAGCGGCAGGTTGTCCTCGCGCCCGAAACCCACCACCGGCCATCTGCCGCAGCTGTGCTCGCGGATCACGTCGGGGCTGGTCAGATAGGCCTCGGTGTCCAGGTCGATCAGGTCGGGCCGCAACGGCTCGAGCACGAACGCGTCAGTGGCCGGCGGCTCGGGGGGATCTGTGACCAAGAACATATCGACAGGGTGCTACGTGAGCACCCTGCTCCGCCACGGCAATTCGGCTGATCTGGTCGACCGGCCCGGCGTGCCCCGGCGGTCAGACGAGGTCTTGGACCTCGAGCCGCACCCGGTCGGCCTCCTCGTCGGTGTCCTGCAGCTGGGAGCGGCGCTCGGCCTCGATGCGGCGCAGGTAGTGGTCGACCTCCTCCTGCGTACGCTCCTGGTCCCAGCCGAGCTCCTCGGCCATGATCTTGGCGACCCCCGGAGCAGCGCGTACGCCGCGGTCGAAGGTCTCCATCGCGATCCTGGTGCGCCGCTCCAGCACGTCGTCGAGGTGGCGGGCGCCCTCGTTGTTGACGGCGTAGACGACCTCGGCGGCGAGATAGTCCTCGGCGCCCTCGAGCTGCAGCGCGAGCGGACGGCGCTGCGAGATGAGGTCGAGCACGTCGTCGATGAGACCGCCGTGACGGCCGAGGAGGTGGTCGATGCGGCCCACGTGGAGACCGGAGCGTCGGGCGAGCAGGACCCGCTGGTTGGAGCGGGTCTCGAAGCCCTCCGCGCCGACGAGGCGCACCTTGTCGGTGATCGACTCGCGCAGGGTCATGTTGGTGGTCGTGCCCAGCGAGTGGGCCGCGGCGTCGACGGCATCCTTCGCCATCACCCGGTAGGTCGTCAGCTTGCCGCCGGCGATCAGCACCAGACCCGGCAGCGGGGTGACCACGGTGTGCTCGCGGCTCAGCGCAGCGGTCTGGTCGGACTCACCGGTCAGCAGCGGGCGCAGACCGGCGTAGACGCCCTCGACGTCTTCGAGGTCGAGCGGCTCACGCAGGATCGCGTTGACGTGCTCGAGGACGTACTCGATGTCGTTCTTGGTGGCTGCCGGGTGGGCCAGATCGTAGGTCCACGGGGTGTCGGTGGTGCCGATGATCCAGTGGCGGCCCCACGGGATGACGAAGAGCACCGACTTCTCCGTGCGCACGATGAAGCCCGACTCGGAGCGGATCCGGTCGCGCGGCACGACGAGGTGGATGCCCTTGGACGCCTTGACATGCAGGGCGCCGCGGCCGCCGACCTTGTCCTGGATCTCGTCGGTCCACACACCGGCCGCGTTGACGACCGTCTTCGCGCGGATGACCAGGTCCTGGTCGTGCTCGAGGTCTCGAGCGTGTACGCCGACGACCCGCTCCCCCTCGCGGAGGAACCCGGTCACCTGCACCCGGGTCGCGATCTGCGCCCCGTGCGAGGCGGCCGTGCGGGCGATCGTCATCACCAGGCGGGCGTCGTCGACCTGGGCGTCGTAGTACTTGATCGCGCCGGTGATCGTGTCGGTGCGGAAGTCGGGGGCGATCCTGGCGACGCCCTTGCGGGTGAGGTGGCGGTGGCGCGGGAGCCCGGAGTTGCCCATGCCCGACAGCGGCCCGAAGGAGGCCATCGTGTCGTAGAGCGCGAGCCCGGAGCCGACGTAGAACCGCTCCCACACCGGGTTGGTCAGCGGGTAGAGGAACGGCACCGGTCGCACCAGGTGCGGGGCCAGCACGTTGAGCAGCAGCCCGCGCTCCTGCAGCGCCTCGCGGACCAGCTCGAAGTCCATCATCTCGAGGTAGCGCAGACCGCCGTGGACCAGCTTCGAGCTGCGCGAGCTCGTGCCCGAGGCCAGGTCGCGCTGCTCGATCAGCCCCGTGCTCAGGCCTCTGGTGACGGCGTCCAGCGCCACGCCCGCGCCGGTCACACCCCCTCCGACGACGAGCACGTCGAGCTCGGCCTCCCCGGCCGCGCCGACCATCGTGCTGATCGCCTGGTCGCGGCTCTGGGGACTCAGTGCACCTGTGCGAGTCATAGGTTCGAAGTTAACTCACCGTGCCGAATTGTCACCTCTGGCGCGCGACGAGCCCGTTCCCAACCGCCGAGAAGTCACTCCCGCAGGCCGAGAGGTCACTCTTGCAGGCCGAGCGGTCACAGTCGGGCGGCGCTGATCAGGTCGGCGACGCGGCCGGCGGGCATCGACTCCTCGATGACACCCATCGTCTCCCCGTCGGCGTGGATCATCGGACGGGAGCCGTCGGGTGCGGGAGCCGCCGTCGCGATCGCGACGTGGAAGACCCGGCCACCGGCGGCTTTCGCAAAGAAGTAGAGATCCCCGGAGCGTACGTCGTCGAGGTCGATCGCGGTGAGCGCAGCTGCCTGGTCGTGGGCGTCACGCGGGAGACGTACGCCGACGGCCTCCGCCGCGCGCAGCACCAGGCCGGAGCAGTCGATGCCGGCCCCGGTGGTGCCGCCCCAGACGTAGGGGACGCCCAGGAAGCTGCGCGCCTTGCTCAGCAGCATCGAGACGGAGTCGGTGAGGGCTTCGGCCGGCAGCCAGCCCGGGTAGCCGCGCTCGTCCTTCGCGGTGGCATGGGCCGGGACGACGACGTGCGCCCACTCCCCCTGCGTCTCGAGCACGACGACCTCCTCGCCGGGCACGACCTCGGTCTCGTGCTCGGCGTCGGCGGCCGGCGAGGCCACCACGAAGGTGGGGCGGTGGACGGTGGTGGTCATCAGAGCACTCCTTCGATGCCGAGACCCGGGCCGTCCGAGCGCTCGATCCGTGGGCCGGCGTAGGTGATGCCGCCGGCGTACGGGCTCGACCTCGCCCACCAGCCGGCATCGAGATCCTGCTCGCCGCGGATGCCGAGGGCGGTGACCAGGGCGGAGGCCGCGCCGATGCCGAGGTGGGACTCCATCATGCAGCCGACGAGACGGTCGAGGCCGTGACCCTTGGCGATCTCGAGGAGCTCGATCGCGGGGGTGAGACCGCCACACTTGGCCAGCTTCACGTTGACCGCGTCGGCTGCGCCGGCGCGGATGACGTCGACCAGGTCCTCGAGGTCGAAGACCGACTCGTCGGCCAGGATCTTGTAGGGCTGGTTGCGGCGCACATGGGCCATCGCCTCCAGATCGCGGCGGGCGACCGGCTGCTCGACGAACTCGAGCTCGACCCCGGCATCGGCCAGCACCGAGAGCACCGCGAGCGCCTCGTCGGCGCGCCAGCCGGTGTTGGCATCGAGACGGAGCCGACAGCCGGGTGCTGCCTCTCGGACGGCCAGCACCCTGGCGGCGTCACCGCCGGGGTCGGTGCCGACCTTGACCTTGAGGGTGCCGAACCCGTCGGCCGCCCGAGCGGCCGCCGCCTCGGCGAGCTCGTCGGGAGTGCCGACCGAGAGGGTGACGTCGGTGAGCACGGTCGGCTGGAGGGACGGCCGCGAGCCGACGAGACCGCTGAGGTAGTCGGTCAGAGGCAGGCCCGCGCGACGGGCCACGAGGTCGTAGAGGGCGATGTCGGCTGCCATCTTCGCCGAGCGGTTGCCGAAGACGGCGCCCTGCACGACCCGCGTCGAGGACAGGTCGGCCGGCGCGCCGACCAGCGCGTCGGAGATGGGGCCCTCCAACGCGGCCGCGGCCCCGGCGAGCGACTCTCCGGTGACCTTCCAGACCTGCGGGGCCTCGCCCCAGCCGACGCATCCCTCGGAGTCCTCGACGGTGACCACCACCGTCTCCGCAAAGTCGGTGCGGCGCAGGGCCGTCACGAACGGCGTGTGCAACGGCACGCGCACCCGCTGGGTGCGGACCGCCGCGACCAGCGGCACCGTCACTGTTCCGGCCCCTTGGGCGCCGACCTCACAGGGTCGACCACAGGTAGCGCGCGACCTCGCTGATCCGGAACTCCGACTCGTCGTCGTCCAGGCCGGTGGTGAGCACGACCATCACCTGCGGGTCGCCCTCGGACGGGTGGATGATCGCCATGTCGTGGCGCACCCCGTCGACCCAGCCGGTCTTGTTGCCGACCACCGCATCCTCCGGTACGCCGAGCGGGATCGCGTCGCGGTAGTGCTGGTCGACCAAGGCGCCGGTCAGCTCGGCGGTCGACTCGGGCGAGAGGAGCCGGCCGGAGGCGAGCTTGGTGAGCACCTTGCCCATGTCGTTGGCGGTCACCAGGTTCTGCAGGCCGGCCTCGCGCGCCGGCGCGTCCTCGATCCCGCGGGAGACGGTCGTCATCGGTGTCACCTCGGCCTCTTCGAGCACGTCAGCGACCTGGTCGAGCCCGACCCGCTCGAGCACCAGGTTGGCGGCCAGGTTGCCCGACACGATCAGGGAGCGGCGTACGAGATCACCCAGGGGCAGCGAGGACCCGACCGCTGCCCAGGTCTCCGGGTCCTGATCCTCGGCCTGGTCCATCTCGAACCGCTCGCCCTCGACGGCGGAGTCGAAGTCGGGGTGCACCGGGGTCGGCTCGTCGAGCGAGAGCAGACCGCGATCACGCAGCCGGTAGGCAGCGATCGCCACCGGCACCTTCATCAGGCTCGCCGCATAATGCTGCTGGTTGACGTTCTGTGCCTGCGTCGGGATGCCGTCGAGGCCACTGAGCCAGGTCGAGACCAAAGGTTCCACGTCGGCGAGACTAGTAGAAACCACCCAGCCGCACAGGCCGTTCAGGCTCCGCTCTCGTCGGCGGGCGGCGCGGCGACGTCGGCCAGGTCGCCGAGGGCTCCCATGAGGGCACCGACGCACATGTTCATCATCTCGTCGCGACCGCGGTGAACTGGCCGGCCGCCGTGTTCCTGCTGGGCGGTGTCGGCCGCGTCGTCTCGGTGGTGGCGTACGGCTGGCCGCACTGGTTCCAGATCCCGCTGACCGTCCTCGAGCTGGTGATCCCGCCGATCCTCTTCGCGCTCACGGCGGCAGCGCGCCGCACGGAGGCGACGACAACAGCTCCCTGATCAGACCCTCAGGCCGGCTCCGAGGACCCGTCGAGCTCCTGCCGGGTGCGGTTCACATCGTCGAGCCAGGCGTCGGTGTCGGCGGCACGAGCGGCGTACTCCTCGGCCACATCCGGCTGCAGGAGCACCCAGAACTGCGAGGTCTGAGCCGCCTCCCAGGCCGCGTCGGCGACCTCCTCGGCGCTCACGGCACCGTCGGCGGAGAGGAACCCGGGCAGCCCGGCCGAGCGCTCCAGCATCTGCGTCTTCACGCTGCGCGGCACGATCGCCTGGGCGACGACGCCCTCGTGGCGGTAGGTCGCGGCGAGCCACTCGGCGAAGGAGATCTCGGCATGCTCGGAGGCCGCGTAGGAGGGCGAGCCGAGCATCGTCAGCAGGCCGGCGGCCGAGGAGGTCACCACGAACCGGCCGGCACCGCTGGAGATCCACTCGGGCAGCAGCAGACGAGCGGCCCGTACGTGAGCGAGCACGTTGACCTCGTAGGAGGTCAGCCACGCGTGGTCGGAGGCCTCGAGGCCGCGGCCACGGTCGACACCGGCGTTGCCATACCAGGCGTCGATCGTGCCCAGGTGCTCCCGGGCGGCCTCCACGAGCGCGGCGGCGCCGTGGGCCGAGGCAGCGTCACCCGCGACCGCGAAGGCACCGATCTCGTGGGCCACCTTCGAGAGCTCGTCCTCGTCGATGTCGGCCACGACGACGCGGCACCCTTCCGCGGCGAACCTAGCGGCCAGCGCCTTCCCGATGCCTCTGGCGGCTCCGGTCACAACCACTCCGCTGCCGGGTGCGAGCACGTTCACGGACCGACCACCTCCAGTGGCGTTTGCGATGGCTCATCACTGTAACGGAGGCCGGTCCGCGAGCGCTCAGCAACCTACTGATCAGTAGTGGTCGCCATGGTGGTCACCGCAGCGATCACTCCGGCAGCCCGGACGACGGCGGTGCGTCGGAGGCGGCGCTGTCGTCCTCCTCGATCGGTGCGTCGCCGATGTCGGTGACGAGCACCGGCGTGAGCGGCTCGGAGGCGCCGTTCTTGATCTCGACGACGCTGGTGCCGGAGATGCCCATGTGGGAGTCGCCGGAGTAGCGGAACGGTGCCAGCCCTGGCCCCTCGAACGAGGCACCCTCCTCCTCGATCGTCTTGACGATCGACTCGCGGGTCAGGTCCTTGCCGTTGGCCTGCAGCGCCTGCACGAACGTCCAGGCCTGCGACATCCCGTAGATGCGGTAGTTGGTGAGCTTGTCGGAGCCCTTCTTCGAATACTCGTCCCAGACCTTCTGCCACAGCTTGACCCACTCGTCGTCGGGTGCGTCGACGCCGCCGAGATACTCGGTGGTCAGCATCCCGTCCATCAGCTTCACGCCCTGCTCTGCCGGGATCTTGCCCTTCGTCATCGAGGCCAGCAGCCCGCCGACGAGCGACGGGTCGGAGCCGACGTTCGAGTAGAACCACTTCGACTTGAACCCGACACCCTGCGCGGCGATCTGGCTCAGCGCCGTGAAGGAGGGCGTGTTGAAGCCGAGCACGATGTCGACGCCCTTGGACTTGAACGACGACATCTGGGGAGCGAAGTCGGTCGACCCACCCGGGGTGTACTTCTGCACGTCGACGATCTGGTCGTCGAGGAACTGCCGCGCGCCCTTCTCGCCGTCCTCGCCGAAGTCGTCGTCCTGCAGGAAGAGACCGACCTTGGCGTCGGGCATGTTCTCCTTGACGTACTGGCCGATGATCTTGCCCTCGATCTCGTAGTCGGGCTGCCATCCGAACGTCATCGGCGAGCTCGAGGGGTCGTCGCCCCACTGCAGCGAGCCGCTGGAGACGAACAGGTCGGGGATGCCGTCGTCGTTGAGCCGCTGCACGACCGCACGGTGGGTCGGGGTGCCGAGGCCGGCGACCATCGCGAAGATCTCGTCCTGCAGGATCATGTCGTTGGTGACGGCGCTGGTGTTCGTCGGGTTGTAGGCGTCGTCCTTGACGACCATCTCGATCTTGCGTCCGTGGATGCCACCGTGGTCGTTGACGTACTCGTAGAGGGCCTGATGGCCCGACGGGATCTCGGAGTAGCCGGGCGCGGCCGGCCCGGTCAGCGGGAAGTGGGCGCCGACCTTGATGGTGGTGTCGGTGACGCCGACGGCGCTCCCGCCCTCGGAGGGTCGCTCCTTCCCCGCGCCACAGGCCGCGAGGAGGGAGGCAGTGGTGAGGACACAGACGACCTGGGCGGCCCTGCGTGCGGTTGTTCTCATGGTGTCTTCTCCTTGGTTGACCCGAGAGGTGATGATCGCGAGGTGAGGCGCGCCCACCACGGCCGCAGGCTGCCGACGATCCCCGTCGGGGCGAGAAGGATGACGAGCATCAGCACCAGCCCGTAGACCACCGGCGTGACCTCCGCGGCCCGGGCGGCGCTGAGCCCGGCCGACTCCCCCAGATCGGTGGCGAAGTGAGGAAGGAAGGCGAGTACGCCGGCGCCGATGAGCGCTCCGGTCAGGCTGCCGAGCCCGCCCAGCACGACCGCTGCCAGCAGCGTGAGCGAGAGGGTGATCGTGAACGCGCCCGGCGCGGTGAGGCGTACGTTCATGGCCATCAGGCCGCCGGCGAGACCTGCACACATGGCGCTGACGGTGAAGGCGACCACGCGGGCGCGGCCGAGGTGGATGCCGGCCAGCTCGGCCGAGACGTCGTCGTCGCGCACCGCACGCCAGCGGCGCCCGACCCGGGAGCGGCTCAGGTTGGCGAGCGCGACGAAGGTGAGGGCGAGCAGGAGCCAGCCGAGGTAGGCGAGGAAGGAGTACTGGTCGATCTCGACGGCGGTGAAGAACCAGACCAGGTCCTGGATCCAGCCCGGGAGCTCGGCGGCGCGCGGCACCGGCACCTGGAGGCCCTGCTCGCCGCCGAGGAAGTCCCACTGGTTGGCCAGCCGGGGCACGGCGACGGCCAGGGTCAGGGTCGCGCCGGCGATGTAGGGCCCGTGCAGCCGCGCCGCCGGCACACCGACCAAGACCCCGACGACGGCGCAGACGGCGATCGCGGTGAGCAGGGCGAGGAAGACATCTGCCAGGGTCTCGCCACCGGTGCGGTCGAGCACGAGGGTGGCGGTGTAGGCGCCCACCGCCATCAGCGCGCCATGGCCGAGCGAGAGCTGACCGGAGAGACCGGTGAGCAGGGTGAGGCCGCCGGCGGCGATGGCGAAGTAGGCCATCTCGGCGTAGCGGGTCTGCAGGTATTGGCTGGAGCTGCCGATGACCAGCGCGATCACGACGAACGCGACCACGGCGAGGATCGCATGGCGAGCCAGCGGCACTCGCCAGACCGGACGGGTCAGTGAACGCAGACGCTCCATGTCTCAGACCCTCCTGGCCGCAGCCGCCGCGAACAGACCGCTGGGACGCACCAGCAGCACCACCATCAAGATCCCGAGCGCGACCAGCGGCGCCAGGTGCTCGCCGACGTAGCCGGTGACGTAGGAGAGCGAGAGGCCGAGGATCAGCCCACCGATGACCGAGCCGAGCGGTGAGTCGAGGCCACCGAGCACCGCGGCGATGAAGCCGTAGATCACGAACGGGTCCATGAAGGCCGGGTTGACCAGGTCGCCGCCGGCGATCAGCATGCCGGCCACCGCGCCCACCGCCGCCGCGAGCGCCCACCCGAGGGTGAGCATGCGGCCGACGCGCACGCCCAGCAGGCGGGAGACCTCCGCGTTGAACGCCGAGGCGCGCATCCGCAGCCCCAGGTCGGTGAAGCGGAAGAGGACGACGAGCCCGGCCATCACGACCGCGACCACCACGATGGTGAGGATGCCGAACGGGGTGATCCCGATCGAGGTGTCGCCGACGGCGATGGCGTTGGTGCTGACCGGAGCCGGGAAGCCGCGGTGCTGCACGCCGAACGTGATCGCGGTCAGGCCGTGGAGCACCATGAACAGCCCGAGGGTCAGGATCACCGCGTTGAGCTCGGCCTTGCCCTCGACGGGCCGGATGATCACCCGCTCGACGAGAGCCCCGAGCGCGAACCCGGCGGCGAGAGCGGCCACGAAGGCCACCCAGTAGGGCACGTCGGCGTTGATCAGGGTCAGGGCGACGTACGTCGTCACCATCGCCATGGCCGCCTGGGCGAAGTTGACGATCCGCGTCGAGCGCCAGATCAGGCACAGCGAAAGCGCGAAGGCGGCGTAGACGGCGCCCAGGACCAGGCCGCTGAGGGTGGTGTCGAGGAACTGTTGCATCAGTGCTCCTGGGACTAGAAGCCGAGGTAGGCGTGGCGGAGCTGCTCGTCGGCGGCCAGCTCGGCGGCCGGCGCCGAGGCGACGACCTCGCCGAGGTTGAGCACGACGCCGTGATCAGCGATGGACAGGGCACTGCGAGCGTTCTGCTCGACCAGCACGACGGTGAGCTCCTCGCTCTGCACCAGCCCGCGGAGCAGGTCGAGGATCTGGGCGACCACCTTGGGGGCGAGGCCGAGGGAGGGCTCGTCGAGCAGCAGCACGCTCGGCCGGGCCATCAGCGCGCGGCCGATGACGAGCATCTGCCGCTCACCGCCGGAGAGCTGATGGGCGGTCGCCGCGCGGCGCTCACCCAGGCGGGGGAAGAGCTCGAAGACGCGCTCGATCGGCATCGGCTCGGACCCGGTCGCGCGGTGCAGACCGCCGAGGCGGAGGTTGTCGACGACGGTCAGCTCGGCGATCACGCCGCGCCCCTCGGGCACGTGGGCGAGGCCGTACGAGGTCAGCTTCTCGGTGGCGGTGCGGGTGATGTCCTTGCCGTCGAGCTTCACGGTGCCCGTGGTCGAGCGCACCAGCCCCGAGACCGTGCGCAGCAGCGTGGTCTTGCCGGCGCCGTTCGCCCCCAGGACCGCGGTGACCTGCCCTTTTGCGGCCGTGAACGTGACGCCGTTGAGCGCCTTGACCGGCCCGTACGCGGCGCTGAGACCCTCGACGGCGAACATCAGGCCACCTGCTCGCCCAGGTAGGCGGCCAGCACGGCCGGGTCGTTGCGGATCTCGTCGGGGGTGCCCGCGGCGATGACGCGGCCGAAGTCGAGCACGGTGATCCGGTGGCAGACCGACATCACCAGGTCCATGTGGTGCTCGACGAGCATCACGGCGGTGCGTTCGGTCAGGCCGGTGATGATCTCGCCGAGCTCGGTCATCTCCTCGGCGCTCAGCCCGCTGGCCGGCTCGTCGAGGAGCAGCAGCTCCGGCTCGGCGACCAGGGCGCGGGCGAGCGCGACCTTCTTGCGGATCGGGTAGGGCAGGCTGCCCGGGTAGCGGGCGGCGTACGCCTCGATCCCGAGCTCGGCGAGCACCTCGCGCGCCTTGGCGGCCAGGCGGGCGTCGTCGCGGTGGCCGAGGCCGAGCAGGCCACGCACGAAGCCGGCGCGGGCGAGACGATCGGCGCCGACCAGCACGTTGTCGAGCACGGTCATCCGCTCGAAGAGCCCGAGCCCCTGCAGGGTGCGGGCGATGCCGTGGCCGGCGAGCTGGTGGGGGCGGAGGCCGTCGATCGTGTCGCCGCGCAGTCTGAGGCTCCCGTCGGCCGGCGCGACGAAGCCGCACACGACGTTGAACAGCGTCGTCTTGCCGGCGCCGTTGGGCCCGATCACACCGAGCACCTCGTGGGGCGCGACCTCCAGGGAGACGTCTTCGAGGGCGCGTACGCCTCCGAAGCGGACGGAGACGCCGTCGACGGCGAACAGCGGCGAGGCCTGGACGGAGTGGCCCTCATCAGGCTTCTGCATCGTGCTCCCTTCGCCGACGTGACGGTCATCACTTTGGACGTTCCGCACAACCGGCGATATGGGCAGTGCGCACAAAATCTTTGGGGCGCTGCGCCCGAGGTTCACCGGTTTGCTGGCGCGGGATGTCACGGGCATGGGACGCTCCGCACATGGATGTGATGCGCGACACATCTTCCGACTCGGGCCTGCGGCCGCTGGTGGAGCGTGCCTGGGCCTCCCTGGTGAGCCAGGCCGACGCCATCGCCGACGACATCACGCTGACCCTGATCGCGATCCAGCCCGAGTGGCATCGTCATGCCGATCCGTCGATCCGGGCCGACCTGCGCTCGAGCACCCGCGAGCACGTACGCCGCGGCATCCGGGCCATGGCCGGGCTCACCCCGGGCGCCAACCCGGTCGATCTGTGGCGCGACACCGGTCGGCGGCGCGCGCGTCAGGGCGTGCCGCTGGAGTTCTGCCTCAACGCCTACACCGTCGGCACGCGGATGCTGTGGGAGGCGATGGTGCACCAGCAGGCGGTGCTCGGCATCGACGACCGCGTGATGGTGCTCGCCGGGCGCCAGGTCTGGACCGACCTCGACGTGCAGAACTCGGTCATGTCGGCGGCCTACCGCAAGGAGTCGGCGCTGCTCCAGCGTCGCGACCTGCAGCTCCAGGGCCGGCTCCTGGATGGGCTCGCGGAGGGACGCGGTGGCGACCCCGCGTTCGCCGCCGAGGTGCAAGACATCCTCGGGATCGCCGCCGACGCGCAGATGGCGTGCGTCGTCGCCGCCTTCGACGGCAACCGCGACTCACCCCTGCGCAACCCCGACGACCGGCTGGACAAGGCCGGCCTGATCTCCTTCTGGCACGTGCGCGGCGACCACCACTTCGGGCTCGTGCCCCTGGGGTCGCGCCAGGTCGACGAGGCGGTCGCCGACCTGGTCGAGCAGCTCGAAGGGTGCAACTCGGGCCGCGTCGGGATCGCCACCGCCGACGCCCTCAGCGGCTTCGGCACCGCCTTCCAGCTCGCCACCCACACCGTGGAGACGGTGCCCCGCGGACGTACGGACATCGCCGTCGTCGACGAGCGCCTACCTCAGGTGCTCCTCACCGCCTCGCCCGCGGTCTCCAACCTGCTCGTACGCCGCACGCTCGGCCCGATCCTCGCCCAGCCGCCCCACCAGTCCGACGTGCTGCTCGCCACCCTGCGGGCCCTCATCGCCCACGGCGGCTCCCCCACCCACGCCGCCGAAGACCTGATCTGCCACCGCAACACGGTCATCTACCGCATCAAGCAGATCCAGTCCCTCACCGGCCGCAGCATCTCCAACCCCAGCGACCGCCTCCTCCTCGCCCTCGCCCTCATGGCGCTGGAGAAGTAGTTCTCTCGTTCGTCGAAGCGTCACGTCTGCAGGTCGAAGCGTCACGTCTGCAGGTCGAAGCGTCACGTCTGCAGGTCGAAGCGTCACGTCTGCAGGTCGAAGCGTCACGTCTGCAGGTCGAAGCGTCACGTCTGCAGGTCGAGTGGGCATCAAGATGCCCACTCGACCTGCAGGACTGACTTCTCACCCTGCAGGAGTGACCTCTCGACCTGCAGAGGTGACGTCTCGGCGGAGTGGGGTCAGAGGGGGAGGTTGACGAGGGAGCCGAGACGGTCGCGGTGGAGGCCCGGGAGGCCGTACGCGATCTGGTCGGCCTTGGCGCGTTTGAGGTAGAGGTGGGCCGAGTGCTCCCAGGTCATGCCGATGCCGCCGTGGAGCTGCACCGCCTCCTCGGCCGCGGTGACGGCGAGGTCGCCGCAGTAGGCGGCGGCGACGTGGGTCGCGATCTCGGCTTCCTCGGCGTCGCCGAGGGCCAGCGCGCCGGCGGCCTGGCGGGCGGCGGCGCCGGCTCCTTCGACGCTGGTGAAGAGGTCGGCGAGCCGGTGCTTGAGCGCCTGGTAGCCACCGACGATCCGGCCGAACTGTCGCCGCTCCTTCAGGTACGCCACGGTGGTCGTCAGGCACCACTGCGCCACCCCGACCTGCTCGGAGGCCATCAGGGCAGCCCCGGCCAACAGCGCGGAACGTACGCCGTCGGCACCGTGCTCCGCGGCCACGACCACCTCGCCGGCGGCCGGGTCGAGACGTACGTCGGCGAGCCGGCGGGTCATGTCGAGCGAGCTGACCGGGGTGATCTCCGCCTGGCCGGCAGCGACGGCCCGGACCTCGACGCCGGCGGGTGTCGTCACCGGCACCAGGAGGGTGTCGGCCTCGAGCGCGCCGGCGACCGAACGGACCTCGGTCTCGACCGGCTCCAGCGGCTGCTCCGTCGCGGTCTGGAGCGGGGCGACCAGCGCCGCGGTCCGCTCCCCCGAGGCCAACCCGGCCAGCAGCTCGGCCCCGGCTTCGGTGGGCCCGGCGAGCAGCACCGACGTCGCCACCACCGCGCTGGTCAGGAACGGCACCGGGGCGACTGCGCGCCCCAGCTCCTCCAGGACGACCGCGGCCTCGCGGGCGGATGCGCCGGCGCCGCCGTACGTCTCCGGGATCAGCAGCCCCGCGAGCCCGAGCTCGGCGGCCAGGCCCTTCCACAAGACGGGAGTGAGCGAGCTGTCGCCGTCGTACGCCTTGACGACCTCGGCCGGGTCGCAGTGCTCAGCCAGGAACGACCTGACGGTGGCACGCAGGTCGGCGTCGAGCTCGTTGTCGAGCAGATTCACGTCGGTCATCGCGGGCTCCTTCATCGGGGGATGGCCTTCCAGGCAACGTCCTTGTCGACCCGGTGCTCCCCGGGGAGGCCGAGGACGCGCTCGGCCACGATGTTGCGCAGGATCTCCGAGGTGCCGCCCTCGATGGAGTTGCCCTTGGCGCGCAGGTAGCGATAGACCGCGTCGCGGCCGGTGAAGTCGACGTGCTCGGGCCGGACCATCGCCCAGCCGTCACCGTCCTCGTAGCGCAGGCCCTCCTCACCACGCAGCTCGAGGTCGAGACCGGAGAGCTGTTGGTTGATCCGGGCGAAGGTCAGCTTCATCGCCGACCCCTCGGGGCCGGGCTGACCGACGGCCAGCTTCTGCCGCAGCCGCGCGCCGGTGAGCCGGGCCACCTCCGCCTCGACCCACAGCCTCAGCAGCCGGTCGCGCAGCTCGGGGGTGTGATTCTCCGGATGCGTGCGCCACGACTCGGCGACCACCCCGAGCATGCCGCCCTCGCGCGGCATGGCGGCGCCACCGATGGCGACGCGCTCGTTGTTGAGGGTGGCGTTGGCGACCTCCCAGCCCTGCCCGACCTCGCCGAGCCGGTGCGCGTCGGGGATCCTCACATCGGTCAGGAAGACCTCGTTGAACTCCGCCTCGCCGGTGATCTGGCGCAGCGGACGCACCTCGACGCCCGGAGCGTGCATGTCACAGAGGAAGTACGTCAGGCCGCGGTGCTTCGGCACGTCGGGGTCGGTGCGGGCGACCAGGATCGCGAAGTCGGCGTTGTGGGCGCCCGAGGTCCAGACCTTCTGGCCGTTGACGACCCACTCGTCGCCGTCGAGGACCGCCCGCGTGGCCAGCCCCGCCAGGTCGGAGCCGGCGCCGGGCTCGGAGAAGAGCTGGCACCAGATCTCCTCGCCGCACCACAGCGGCTCGAGGAACCGGTCCTTCTGCTCCGGAGTCCCGTAGGCGAGGATCGTCGGCGCGGCCATGCCGAGCCCGATCCCGTTGCGCCGCGGGTTGTTGTCGGGCGCCCCGGCCTCCTCGAAGAGGTCGGAGACCAGCGGCTGCAGGGCACGAGAGGCACCGAGACCACCCTCGCCCTCGGGGAACGCGACCCACGCCAGCCCCGCCTGGTAGCGGGCGTGCAGGAAGGCGCTCGGCTCGGTCGTCGCGACCGGGTGCTCCGCCAGGAACTCCTCGACCCGCGCGCGCAGCTCCTCCGGAGTGATCGCCGCGGTCACTGCCGACCCTCACGCCGGGCAGCCTGCTTGCGCAGCTCGGCCTTTGCCAGGGCGTTCTTGTGCACCTCGTCGGGCCCGTCGGCGAACCGCAGCGTACGGATCCCGGCGTACGCCTTGGCCAGCGGGAAGTCCTGGGAGAGACCGCCGGCACCGTGCGCCTGGATCGCCTTGTCGAGGATCCACTGGACGGTCGCCGGGGTGGCGATCTTGATGGCCTGGATCTCGGTGTGGGCGCCCTTGTTGCCGACGGTGTCCATCAGCCAGGCGGTCTTCAGCACGAGCAGGCGCAGCTGCTCGAGGCGTACGCGTGACTCGGCGATCCAGTCGCGGATCACGCCCTGCTCGGAGAGCGGCTTCCCGAAGGCGACCCGCTCCTCGACGCGAGCGCACATCAGCTCGATCGCCCGCTCGGCGAGCCCGATGGAGCGCATGCAGTGGTGGATCCGACCCGGGCCGAGGCGCGCCTGCGCGATCGCGAACCCCATGCCCTCGGCACCGATGAGGTTGCCCACCGGCACCCGAACGTCGGAGAAGATCAGCTCGGCGTGACCGCCGTGGTCGTGGTCGTCGTAGCCGAAGACCTCCATCCCGCGCTTGATCGTCAGGCCCGGGGTGTCACGCGGCACCAGGATCATCGACTGCTGCTTGTGCCGCTCGGCAGTGGGGTCGGTCTTGCCCATCACGATGAAGATCTTGGCGTTGGGGTTCATCGCGCCGGTGATCCACCACTTGCGGCCGTTGATGACGTACGCATCGCCGTCGAGCGCGATCGAGGTCTCGATGTTGGTCGCATCCGAGGAGGCGACGGCCGGCTCGGTCATCGCGAAGGCGCTGCGGATCTCGCCCTCCAGGAGCGGGGAGAGCCACTGCTTCTTCTGCTCCTCGTTGCCGAAGTCGTGCAGCACCTCCATGTTGCCGGTGTCGGGCGCGGCGCAGTTGAACGCGGCCGGCGCGAGATGGCTGCGGCCGGTGATCTCGGCGAGCGGGGCGTACTGCAGGTTGGTCAGGCCGGCACCGTCCTCACCGGGCAGGAAGAGGTTCCACAGGCCACGCTTGCGTGCCTCGGCGCGGATCTCGCCGAGCACGGGCACCGAGTCCCAGGCCCACTTGTCGTCCTGAGCCGCGAGCTGGTCGTGGAAGACGGACTCGTTCGGCTCGACGTACGTCTTCTGGAAGTCCCATACCGAGGCGACGAGCTCCTCGGTCCTGGCGTCGGCTGCGAAATCCATGCGTCACTTCTCCTTCATTGCAGACAGGCCCATGTCCAGGAGCGGGTGGATCCCGTCCCCGATCTTGTCGAAACCGGGCCCGACGGTCTGGCCCTTGAGGTAGCGGTAGTGGATCCCCTCGAGGATCGCGGCGAGCTTGTAGGCGGCGAGCCCGAGGTAGAAGCCGAACTCGCCGAGATCGCGGTGGCTGGCGGCGTCGTAGCGGGCGATGATCTCCTCGGCCGAGAGCCAGCCGGGAGCGTTGCTGACGTCGGTCACGGTGCCGTCGCCCGAGACCGTGGCCATCTGCTGATAGGTGAGCAGGATGGCCAGGTCGGTGACCGGGTCACCGAGCGTGGCCATCTCCCAGTCGACAACCGCCTTGATCTGGTCGGCGTCGTCGGTCAGGACGTTGTCGAGGCGGTAGTCGCCGTGCACGATGCCCGGACCGGACGATGCCGCCTCTGCCGCACCGACACGGGCCTCGAGCAGCCGGTGGAGCTCGTCGGCGGCGGGGAGGTCGCGCGAGTAGGACGCGTCGATCTGCTTCTTCCAGCGCCCGACCTGGCGCGAGAGGAACCCCTCGGGGCGACCGAACTCGCTCAGCCCGACCTCGGCCGGGTCGACCGCGTGCAGGGACGCCATCACGTCGATGAGCTGCTCGGAGATCGCCCTCGTCCGCGCGGCGCCGAGCGGCTCGAGCTCGCGAGCGAAACGGTAGGGCCGGCCGTCGACCTTCTCCATCACGTAGAACTGCGCCCCGAGCACCTCCTCGTCGGCGCAGAACGCATAGGTGTGCGGCACCGGCACGTCGGTGTCGCGCAGCGCGGTGATCACGGTGTGCTCCCGGCGCATGTCGTGGGCGGTGGCGAGCACGTGGCCCAGCGGCGGGCGCCGGACGATCCACTCGTGGGTGCCGTCGGAGACCTCATAGGTCAGGTTGGACTTGCCGCCGGAGATGTGGCTGGCGGTCAGGTCGGCTCCGGCACCTTCCACGTTGTCGGCAAGCCACGGGCCGAGCCGGTCCAGGTCGAGTCCGGGCAGTGGTTCGGTCATGCGGCACCTCCCAGTGCGGGGACGTGTTGCGCGAGGGCTGCGCGGGTCGTCGCGGCGTCTTCGTGGAGCACCGCGACCAGTCCGAGATCGCGGGCGCCGACGATGTTGGGCTCGGCGTCGTCGATGAAGACACACTCGCCCGCGTCGAGACCGAGCTTGTCGAGCACGAGCCGGAAGATCGCGGGGTCGGGCTTGCGCAGACCCACCTGCTCGGAGATCACCGCGACCTCGAACATCTCCTCGATCGGACCGTGGTCGTAGAAGTCTCCCCAGCTGTTGGACAGCAGGGCGACGCGTACGCCGGCCGCCCGCAGGTCGCGGGCGAGAGCCCACATCGCGGGGTCGGGCCGCATGCCGGCGAAGAGCCGCTCGAGCACTCCCTTCGGGTCGACGGGGGTGCCCGCGTACGTCTCCAGGCGCTCGGCCAGCAGCCGGTCGAACTCCTCGACCGGGAGCTCACCGAGCTCGAGGCGGTGGATGGGTGTGCCGGCATCGACGTAGCGGCCGAGCCACTCCCGGAGCACGGTCGTGAAGCTCTCCGGCACGATGTCGTCGGCCCGGATCCAGGCGGCGATCGAGTCGCGCACGGGCAAGGTCATCACGCCGCCGTAGTCGAAGACGACCGCTCTCGTCGGGCTGGTCATGCCGTGAACACGACCCGTCCGACGGTGGTGCCGTCGGCAAGGCGCTGTACGCCGTCGGCCACCTGCTCCAACGACAGCTGCTCGCTGACCAGCGGCTTGATCGCGCCTTCGGCCGCCATCCGGGTCAGCTCGGCGTGACACTCCTTGACCAGCTCGGGGCCGAGCATGTTGTAGAGGCCCCAGTGGAGCCCGAGGATCGAGTAGTTCTTGATCAGCGCGTGGTTGAGCGCCGCCTCCTGGATGCGGCCGCCGGCGAAACCGATGATCAGGATCCGCCCCTCGAAGGCGATGCACTTGGTGGAGCGGTCGTAGGTGTCGCCGCCGACCGGGTCGTAGATCACGTCGGCGCCCTTGCCGCCGGTGACCTCCTTGACCACCTTCACGAAGTCTTCCTGATGGCGGTCGATGACGACGTCGGCGCCGAGCTTCTTGGCGACCTCGGCCTTCTCCGGCCCACCGACGACGCCGATCACGGTGGCCCCGGCTGCCTTGCCGAGCTGGATCGCGGCGCTGCCGACACCACCGGCCGCGGCGTGCACGAGGAGCGTATCACCGGGCTGGATGTGTGCCCGTCGATGGAGTGCGAACCAGCCGGTCTGATAGCCGATGTAGAGGCTCGACGCCTCGGCGTCGGTGAGCGCCTCGGGCGCGGGGAAGGTGGTCGCGGCGTCCATCAGCGCGAGCTCGCCGAAGCCACCGTGGGGCAGGGCGGCGCCGCCGATCACCCGGTCGCCGACCGCGAACCCGTCGACGCCCTCGCCGAGCGCGACGACCTCACCGCACAGCTCGACGCCGGCGGTGAACGGCAGCTCGGGCTTGACCTGGTAGAGCCCGCGACACATCAGCACGTCGGGGAAGTTGGCCGGGCTCGCCAGCACCTTCACCACGACCTGACCCTTGCCCGGCTCGGGGTCGGCGAGGTCGAGGAGCCTCATCACGTCCTTGGGCTCGCCGAGCTCGACGGTCTGCCATGCCTTCATACCTGTCCCTCCACGTGCTGCCAGATCTTGTTCATCCCGCCGAGCCACTTGTCGGTGTGGGTGGCGCGTGCGGCGTAGTAGTCGCCCACCTCCGGGTGCGGCAGCACCAGGAAGCGGTCGTCGGTCGTCGCCTCCCAGGCCGCGTCGGCGACCTGCTCAGGAGTGAGCGCGGCGTCGCGGCTGAGCAGGTCCTTCATCACGCCGGAGCGCTCGAGCATCCCGGTCTGCACACCCTGCGGACAGATCGCCTGCACGACGACCCCGTGATGGCGATAGGTCACCGAGAGCCACTCCGCGAAGGCGACCGCGGCGTGCTTGGTGACCGAGTAGGTCGGCGTGCCGACCATCGTCAGCAACCCCGCGGCGCTCGCCGTCACCACATACCGACCCGCGCCGCGCTCGACCCAGCCCGGCACGAGCAGGCGGGCCGCGCGCACGTGGGCCATCACGTTGACCTCGTGCGATGCCTGCCAGTCGTCCTCGGCGCAGTCGAGGCCGATGCCGCGGTCGATGCCGGCATTGCCATACCAGGCATCGATCTGGCCGAGGTGGTCCTCCGCCGCCTCGACGAGGCGGGCCACGCCCTCGACGGAGGCCGCGTCACCGGCCACCGGATGGGCGCCGATCTCCGCGGCGGTCTCGGCGAGGCGTACGTCGTCGATGTCGTTGACCACCACACGCACGCCCTCGGCGACGAGCCGGACGGCCAGGGCCCGGCCGATCCCGCCGGCGGCGCCGGTGACGACGGCCGTGCTGTCGGGAAGCACCGGCATCAGACGCGTCCGCCGGCGAGGGTGAGGCCGCCGTCCATGGTGACGAGCTGGCCTGTCATCCAGCTCGCGTCCTCGGAGAGGAGGAAGGCGGCGGCGCCGGCGATGTCCTCGGGCGTGCCGAGGCGCTTGAGCGGGTAGGCGGCGGAGACCTCGGCCTCGCGGCCCTCGTAGAGCAGCTCGGCGAACTTGGTCTTCACGACCGCCGGGAGGATCGCGTTGACGCGCACCTTCGGGCCGAGCTCGACCGAGAGCTCCTGGGTGATGTAGCTCAGCATCGCCTTGGAGGCGCCATAGGTGGCGATCAGCGGCGTCGGGGCCAGGCCGGCCACCGAGGAGATGTTGACGACCGCGCCGCCGTGCTCCGACATCCACTGCCGCCAGACCTGCTGCGTCCAGCCGATCGGCGAGAGGCAGTTGACCTCGACCGTCTTGCGGGCCGACTCACGGTCGAGGTCGATCAGGCCGCCTGCCTTCGGGTTGATGCCGGCGTTGTTGACCATGAAGTCGGCACTGCCGAAGGTGTCGATCGCCGTCTTGACGACCTCTTCCTGGTGGTCGGGGTCGTCGGCCTTCCCGGCGATGCCGAGCGCGACGGCCTTGCCGCCCAGCGACTCCACCGCCTCCTCGAGCGCCTCGGGCTTGCGCGCCGTGATGACCACCCGCGCACCCTCGTCCACCAGCCGCTGGGCGATACCCAGCCCGATACCCCGGCTGGCCCCCGTGATGATCGCCGTACGTCCCTCGAACCTCGACATGCTCAATCCCTCGTGTACTCGGCTAATCTAAGCGCTTGCTTAGGTGGTGACAGCGGTCACTCTACGGGGTAGCCCAAGAACATGGAAGGTCGGTGTCCACCCCGCGCCGAGAAGTCACCCCTGCAGGCCGAGAGGTCACCCCTGCAGGTCGAGGAGTCACAAATGCAGATCGAGTTGTCACCGTGGTGACAACTCGATCTGCAGAACTGACTTCTCGGCCGGCGGGAGTGACGCTTCGACCTGCGGGGTTGACCTCTCGGCAGCGGCTGTCAGTCAGCCGACGACGACCTCGATCCGCTGGAACTCCTTGAGGTCGGTGTAGCCGGTGGTGGCCATGGCGCGCTTGAGGGCGCCGACGAGGTTCATGGTGCCGTCGGCGACGTGGGAGGGACCGTAGAGGACCTCCTCGAAGGTGCCGACGGGCGAGAAGGCGACGCGCTCGCCGCGGGGCAGGTCGGCGTGGTGGGCCTCGTTGCCCCAGTGGAAGCCCTTGCCGGGGGCGTCGGTGGCGCGAGCGAACGGGCTACCCACCATGACGGAGTCGGCACCGCAGGCGATCGCCTTGGCGATGTCACCGGACCGGCCGACGGCGCCGTCGGCGATGACGTGCACGTAGCGGCCGCCGGACTCGTCGAGGTAGTCGCGGCGCGCCGCGGCGACGTCGGCGACGGCCGATGCCATCGGCACCGCGACACCCAGCACCGTACGGGTCGTGTGCGCCGCGCCGCCGCCGAAGCCGACGAGCACGCCGGCCGCACCGGTGCGCATCAGGTGGAGCGCGGCCTGGTAGGTCGCGCAGCCGCCGACGATCACCGGCACATCGAGCTCGTAGATGAACTCCTTGAGGTTGAGCGGCTCGGCCTGGGAGGAGACGTGCTCGGCCGAGACCGTGGTGCCGCGGATGACGAAGAGGTCGACACCGGCGTCGACGACCGACTTGGCGAACTCCTTCGTACGCTGCGGGGACAGCGCCCCGGCGACGGTGACCCCGGCGGCGCGCACCTCACGGAGCCGCTCGGTGATCAGCTCGGCCTGGATCGGGGCCTCGTAGATCTCCTGCAGGCGCCGGGTCGCGTCGACGCCGCTCAGACCGGCGAGCTCGTCGAGCAGCAGCTGCGGGTCCTCGTAGCGGGTCCACACGCCCTCGAGGTTGAGCACGCCGAGACCGCCGAGCTTGCCCATCGCGATCGCGGTCGCCGGCGACATCACCGAGTCCATCGGCGCGGCGACCACGGGGATGTCGAACCGATAGGCGTCGATCTGCCAGTCGGTGCTGACCTCGCTGGTGTCCCGGGTGCGCCGTGACGGCACGATCGCCACGTCGTCGAAGGCGTACGCCCGTCGTGCTCGCTTGGCTCGGCCGATCTCGATCTCAGTCACACGACGGATTGTTCCACGCGACCCGACCAAGACCGGAAAGGCCACACGCACGACTAGGCTGATCGGGTGGGAAGTCGCACGCATGTCGAGCTCGGCCGTCGCGCAGACCTGGGAGCCGACTGCTCGAGCTGCTTCGGGCTGTGCTGCGTCGCGCTGGCGTTCGTGAAGTCCACCGACTTCCCCCACGACAAGCCCGCGGGCGAGCCGTGCGAGAACCTCGACGGCGACGATGCCTGCAGCATCCATTCCCACCTGAGGGATCGCGGTTTCAAGGGCTGCACCGTCTTCGACTGCTTCGGCGCCGGCCAGAAGGTCTCCCAGCACACCTTCGCCGGACGCTCGTGGCGCGACGACCCGCAGGTCGGCGCCGAGATGTTCGCCGCGTTCCCTGTCGTCCGTCGACTCCACGAGCTGCTCTGGTATCTCGGCGAGGCGATCGAGCTCGTCCGGGCCGGCGACCGAACCGGCCACGACCCCACCCCGTGGGTCGACGCCTTCGACGAGGTGCGCCGGCTCACCGACCTGGCGCCGCAGGATCTCGTCGACCTCGACGTCGACGCCGCCTACGACTCCGCCCGCGACCTCTTGCTGGAGGCCAGCGAGATCGCCCGATCAGACGCACGCCCGGGCTCCGGCCGCGTGCCCGAGCCGGGAAGCGACCTGATCGGCGCGAATCTCGCCGGCTCAGACCTCACCGGAGCGACCCTCCGCGGGAGCGTCGCGATCGCCGCCGACCTCTCCGGCGCCCGGCTGCGGCGCTGCGACGTGCTGGGCGTCGACCTGCGTGACGCCGACCTGAGCGGCGCCGATCTCAGCAGCGCGATCTACCTGACCGAGATGCAGGTCAACAGCGCCCGCGGCGACGCCCGCACGGCCCTCCCCCAGGGCTTCGACCGGCCCTCGCACTGGACGCCCTGACTGCGCCTGCTCACCACTGCGCCCGATCACCTCCAGTCGTAGGAGAGCACGAAGCCGTACGCCTCGCCGCCGCTCTCCTCGGAGAGCACCATGTCGGCCTCGCCCACCAGCCCCTCCAGCCCTCCGGTGCCCAGGCCCGGGATGACGGTGAGGTGGGAGCGGACGGTCTTGTCGGCGTACGTCCCGCTGACCCGCCACACGCACGAGCCCTCCTGGCCGGCGATGGAGCCGGTGAACTGCTCGTACGCCTCGAAGACCGCGCCACCGGCCGGGTTGCCGTAGGCGCCGATCATCCTCGCGGTGCCCGTGCCCTCGAGCTCGCCGGTGTAGGTGTAGTCGGTCTCCGACGTGGTCAGGCCGCGGTGGGGGATGTAGACGTCGTCGCCCATCTTCGTGCCCTCGCCGTCGATGTCGACGTAGGCCGCCTCGTGCCATCGCGCGACGGCCATGGTGGTGCTCGCCTTGCTGCTGTACGTGCTGCTGGAAGTGCTGCTCTCAGTGGTCATGGCACCAGCCTGCTCCCGCGAGCGGGGCGCCGGATTGAAGGAACGCGCCATATCGTTGGCGCCATGGCCGGTGACCTGGAGACGAGGGGCTATCCCGACGCGATCGTGCGGCCGGTGACGGCGGCGCGCACGATCACGACCGAGCGGTTCGCGCCCTCCGCTGCGCTCGCCGGACACCTCGACTATCACTGGTACGTCGGCTGGCACCTCGAGCAGCCGCACGACCAGCAGGTCATCCCGCAGCCCCGCATCCACATCGCCGCCGAGGACGGCCGGCTGCTGGTGCACGGCATCGGCCGGCGCCCGTTCCTGCGCCACCTCACCGGCCGGGGCCACACCCTCGGCGTCTCGTTCCTTCCCGGCCTCTTCCGCCCCGCGCTCGGCAGCGCGGTGAGCACGATCGCCGACCGGGTCGTCGCGGCGCAGGAGCTGCTCGGCGTCGACGACCGGCCGACCGCCGACCGGATCCTCTCCGGCACCGATCCGAAGGAGATGGCCGCCGCGATGGAGGCCTACCTCCTGGAGGCCGGCCTGCCGACCGACCCGGTCGCCGACGACGTACGCCGCTGGGTCGCTCGCGCCGAGGAGGACCGCTCGATCACGCGGGCCGAGCAGCTCGCGGACCACGCCGGGGTCAGCCTGCGCTCGCTGCAGCGCCTCTTCGGCGAGTACGTCGGGATCGGCCCGAAGTGGGTCGTGCAGCGCTTCCGCGTGCTCGAGGTCGCCGCCCGCGCCCACGCCGGCGACGTCGACTGGGCAGCCGTCGCCGCCGAGCTCGACTTCAGCGACCAGGCCCATCTGGTGCGTACGTTCCGTGACGTCGTCGGTGCTCCCCCGGCGACCTACGCGAAAAACCTCTGACCGCTGACGCCCCAGGAGGCGTCGGTACGACGGGACGTTGCTGTCGTGCCCGGCCTCACGGCATCTTCTCCCCCGCCTCCACCGCGACCGGCAGCCGGTTGCCTGCGGGTGGGAGCGGGCAGGTGGCGTAGTCGGTGTAGGCGCACGGCAGGTTGGTCGCGCGGTTGAAGTCGACCAGCACATTGCCGTCGGCGTCGGGCGCGGCGATCGAGAGCGACCGGTTGGCGGCGTACGTCGTCCTGCCGGAGGTCTCGTCACGGAAGACGACGAACAGCGACCCGGGGGTGGAGCCGGGGAAGGCAATCAGGCTGTGCGAGGTGCCGTCGATCTCGAACTCGATCTCACCGACCGCCTCGTAGACGTGCTCCATGCCGTCGACGATCGAGCCGACGGTGGTCGGCACCGGCACGTCGTAGGCGACGAGAAGACCAGGGACGGCCCACGTCGGGTCCGGCTGGTAGGCCGGCGTGCCGCGGTAGGCGACCCGGACAGGGCTGTCGGGGTGGCGGGGGCGGATCACGTCGCTGCCGCTGCGTCTGGCGACCTCGACGACGGCGTCGCCGAACTCGGCGGTGACGTCACCGCGCCTGCCGATGTCACCGAACACGTAGCGGCCGGTGACCACCTGTCCGTCGACGACCAGAGACTCCCCCGGTGCCAACGAGACCACGATGCCCTCGGCGCCGGTCGACCACGCGCCCGGCACGTCGTCGTAGGTCTCCGGCTCCTCGCCGAGCCAGCGGATCGAGGTGATCGCGAGGAAGCCATGAGTCGAGGCGCGCCTGCGTTCGTGCTCCTCGTGCCACGTCGCCCAGTCCTGGGCGAAGGTCGCGGTGTCGATGACGGTCATGGGTCCTCCCGAAAGGTTCTGTAAGCCGGTTATGGATTGAACTCCGTTCGCCGCCCCAGAGATCCGAAATGTCCCAATCGTGACCAACTTGCCGCATGAGCAGAGCCCCGCACCCTCGAGAGGGTGCGGGGCTCTGGTCGCGACCGGTCAGAGGTGGTAGTTCGGCGCCTCGGCGGTGACCTGGATGTCGTGCGGGTGGCTCTCCTTGAGCGAGGCGGAGGTGATCCGCATGAAGCGGCCCTTGTCCTGCAGCTCGGGCACGGTGCGCGCGCCGACGTAGAACATCGTCTGGTGCAGGCCGCCGGTGAGCTGGTGGGCGACGGTGGCCAGCGAGCCCTTGTAGGCGACCTGACCCTCGACGCCCTCGGGCACGATCATGTCGTCGTCGGTGACCTCGGCCTGGAAGTAGCGGTCCTTGGAGAACGACTTCTTGCCGCGGCTCGACATCGCGCCCATGGAGCCCATGCCGCGGTAGGCCTTGAACTGCTTGCCGTTGATCAGCACCGTGTCGCCGGGGGTCTCCTCGCAGCCGGCGAGCATCGAGCCGAGCATCACCGAGTCGGCGCCGGCGACGATGGCCTTGCCGATCTCGCCGGAGTAGCGCAGGCCGCCGTCGGCGATGACCGGCACACCGGCCGGACGGCAGGCCAGGGAGGCCTCGTAGACCGCGGAGATCTGCGGCACGCCGACGCCGGTGACGACGCGGGTGGTGCAGATCGAGCCCGGCCCGACGCCGACCTTGACCGCGTCGGCGCCCGCGTCGACGAAGCTCTGGGCGCCCTCCTTGGTGGCGACGTTGCCGCCGATGACCTGGACGTTCTTGGTCGCCGGGTCGGACTTGAGGCGGCGCACCATGTCGATCAGCATGCGTACGTTGCCGTGGGCCGTGTCGGCGACGAGCACGTCGACACCGGCGTCGATGAGCGTGGTGGCCCGCTCCCAGGCGTCACCGAAGTAGCCGATCGCGGCACCGACGAGGAGCCGGCCCTGACCGTCCTTGGAGGCGTCGGGGAACTGCTCGGACTTCACGAAGTCCTTGACCGTGATCAGGCCGGTGATGCGACCGTCGGCGTCGACCAGCGGGAGTCGCTCGCGCTTGTGCTGACGCAGCAGCTTGGTGGCCTCCTCGCGGGAGATGTCGGCCGGACCGGTGATCAGGTCGTCGGAGGTCATCACCTCGTTGACCTTGGTGGTCGCCCACTCCGCGACCGGGGTGAACCGCAGGTCGCGGTTGGTGATGATGCCGATCAGCTTGCGGTCGACGTCGACCACCGGGAAACCGGAGATCCGATATTCGCCGGCGAGCTTGTCGAGCTGCTCCAGCGTCGCGTCCGGGCCGATGGTGACCGGGTTGGAGATGATGCCGGTCTGGGTGCGCTTGACGAGGTCGACCTGATAGGCCTGATCCTCGATCGACAGGTTGCGGTGGAGCACACCGATGCCGCCCTGGCGCGCCATCGCGATCGCCATCCGCGACTCGGTCACGGTGTCCATCGCCGCCGAGATGAGCGGGACCCGCAGCGAGATCTCGCGGGTCAGCTTGGAGGTCGTATCGATGTCAGACGGCGCCAGATCCGAATATCCGGGCAACAGGAGGACGTCGTCGTAGGTGAGGCCGAGCGTCGCGAACTTCTCCGGGATCTCCATGAAAAGAGTCTACGGTCCGCGTCCCGTGTGTCCGAAAACGTGAGCCGAGGTGGGCTCCGGGATCAGCCGTCGAGCGGCTTGAGGTCACGCACCGGCACCTTGACCGTGAGCAGGTCGCCGGCCATCCGGATCCGCCCGCGCATGCCCGCGGCGAGCACCATCGGCAGCACCGCCTGGTTGTCGGACTCGGTGGTGATCAGGATCTCGGCGGCGCCGAGCATGTGCGCGAGCTTGGCGGTGTCGACGAGCAGCTTGGTGCCGATGCCCCGGCGCTGCCAGGCCGGGTCGACGCGTAGGTCGATCACCCGTACGTTCTCGTCCTCGGCGGTGGGGGCGTGCACCTGGCCGATGCCGACGGCGATCCCGTCGACCAGGGCGGTGACGGTCTCGCCCGTGGCGACGAGCTCGGGCGAGCTCCCCGTGCCCAGGCGGCGTACGGGCGGGGCGGTGCCGATCGCCGCCCACTCGCGGCCGCGGTCGAGGCGGTCGTTGACCAGGCTCGCCATCGCGGCGCCGCGGGCATGCTCGGTCTCGGTGAAGGGGGCGGTGCGGTGCAGCTGTACGTCGACGTCGGCGACCCGCAGCTCCATGGTGTCGTGCACGACCCCGGGCGGCGCCTCCGCCTCGGCGTCGAAGAGTCGGGCGACGATCTCGTGGAAGGACATCGGCCGCTCCAGGATGTGGCAAGCGGCCTGCACGTAGCGGGTCGGCTGGTCGGCGAGCGAGGCCTCGTGGGCGACCTGCACGACCGTGCTGCCACCACCTGAAGCGACGACCAGGTCGTTGATCTCGGCCTCACCCCATCCTCTGGGAGTGCTCACCACGAACTCGTCGGTGACCTGATCGAGCTCCGGGAAGATCTGCATCCCCAAGATGTTGACCCCGGCCTCACCGCAGCGCTGCGCCAGCGCGGCCAGCGTGCCGGGTCGGTCGGGCAGGGTCGCACGCACTCTCCACAGCATCTTGTCGGCCATGACCCCAGTCTGCCCTTCGCACTGTTTCCGGTCGGTTACTTCCGGTTAATCCTTGCGTCCGACCTGCCCGGAGGCAGCACAGGCGACCCCGTACGCCTCAGTCGGGCGGCGGGCGCGGTGGCGCCTGCTCGCCGGCCTCGACGAGCACGTCGATGTGGTTGGCCGCCGGCGGGAGCGGGCAGGTGGCGTGGATCGTGTAGGCGCAGGGCATGTTGGCGGCGCGGTTGAAGTCGAGCACCGCGTTGTCGCCTATCGGTGCCTCGACGGCGAGCTGACGGCAGGCGGCATAGGTGGTCACACCGCTGGTCTCGTCGGTGAACAGCAGCCAGAGCTCGTCGTCGCCGCCGTCGAAGGCGATCAGCCGCTGCGGACGGCCGACGGCCTCGAACTCGATCTCGCCGACCGCGTCGATGACGCTCGAGCGCCCCTCGATCACGGTGCCGACAGAGATCGGGCGCCTCGACTCGTAGGCCCGGAAGGTGGCGCTGAGCTGCCACGCCGGATCCGGTGCGTACGTCGGCGTGCCGGTGTAGTTGCGCAGGAACGGGCCGTCGGAGTGCCGGGGCCGGAGCACCGGGGTGCCGAAACGGTCGGCCACCTCGACCGTGCCGCCCTCGAAGGAGGCGATCACCCCGTAGGGGTCGACGGCCCCGAAGACGAAGCGGCCGCCCAGCGTGGTGCCGCAGACCTCGAGCGACTCCCCCTCACCGAGCTCGACGACGACACCGTCGGGACCGGTCGACCAGACACCGGGCACCTCGGCGAACCGCTGCGGGTTGACGCCCAGCCAGTGCAGGCCGGTGATCGCCAGAAAACCTTCGGGACTTCGCAGCACGGCCTCTCGCTCGTCGCGCCATCGTTGCCAGGCCTGCTCGAAAGTCACGCCCGGAACCCTACAAAGACATGCGTTGCCAAGTCTTGCAAGGCGGGAGGAGTTTTACTCTGGATGTGCGCAGGGCATGTGAGCCGGCCTATCCGGCTCGTCCGCTCCCGGCGCTCCGATCCGTCGACAGAGCGAGGCTCATCACCCGGATCCCGGCACGGGCCGCGGTGACGAGCACGAGATACCAGACAGCAGCCACCGCCAGCAGCGGGATGATCAGATGGTTGCGCTCCTCGAGCGCCCGGACGACCCCGAGCAGGTCGGTGATCGCGAGCACGGAGACCAGGCTCGTCGCCTGCAGCGTCGCCACCGTGATGTCGCCCAGAGCGGTGGCCCGGTCGCCGTCCGAGAGCGCTCGCGCGGCATAGGCGCCCATCGCCGTCGTCAGCCCTGCGATCGCCGCGTAGACCGGTGTGACCAGGCGCATCGCGTCGAGGTGCACCCCTGGGATCCCCAGCGAGATGTCGGGGAAGAGCAGCGCGATGTTGCTCCACAGCAGAAGCTGCACGAGCACCGGGATGCTGCCGAAGACCCAGACGTACGCCCCGGCCAACCCGCGCAGTGCGGGATTGCCCGACCGCTTCATCCTGTTCACGACGAGACCGATCATCGCGGCCACCACGGCGACGAGGGCGGTCATCCGGACCGTAAGCCAGACCCCGGCGAGGACGTCGGGGTCGAGCAGCCGGTCGACCACCTCGCCCAGGAGGAGGTTCTCGTTGGTCACCGTGCTCCACAGGAGCCTGACCAGGAGCAGCACCAGGAGGGCAGCGATCACCCACTCGACCGTGCTGGTCTCGACACGCCTCCGCCTGTCGGCTACGGCGGCTCGAGCATCGGTCCCCGCACCGGCCGAGCCGTGAGCGCCAGCGAGCGTGTCGAGACCGACACAGTCGTCGTCGGCAGCCGTCTTGCTCATCGGAGAGAACCATGGCGTCGCGCGGTGACCAGAAGGTGTCGACGAGCTGGTCATTCACTGAAATCGCCGGGTCGGCGCATCGTGCCCGCACGATGCGCCGACCCGGCTTTCGATCAGTAGGACGGCTGAGCCTGGACGTTCAGCTCGTCGAACTTCACCTTCTTGGCCGAGGCGACCCGCGGGTCACGCAGGTCGAAGACGTCGAAGCCGCGCTGGATCTCGTTGGAGTAGATGTAGCCGTTGTAGTAGTAGGTCGACCACGGGCCGGCGATCGTCGAGGTGTCCTCGAACGGACCCCGGTCGAACCAGGCGATCTCCTTCGGGTTGGCCGAGTCGGTGAAGTCGTAGACCGAGACACCGCCCTGATACCAGGCCTGCACCATGATGTCCTTGCCCTTGACCGGGATCAGCGAGCCGTTGTGGGCGACGCAGTTCTCGGTGTTGGACTGGGTGCGCGGCATCTTGTAGTAGGACTTGAAGACGAGCTGGCCGTCGTCGATGTCGTAGATGCCGTTGGCGCCCTTCTCCGGCCCCGTCTCCGGGTTGCAGGTGGGCGCGCCGCCGCCACCGAGCTCGTCGGTGAAGACGACCTTGGTGCCGGTGTTGTTGAAGGTCGCCGAGTGCCAGAACGCGAAGTTGTCGGTGTCCCTGACCCGCTCGGTGACCACCGGCTGCTCACGGTCGGAGATGTCCATCAGGATGCCGTCACCCATGCACGCGCCGGCGGCGATGTCCTTGGCCGGGTAGGTGGTGATGTCGTGGCAGCCGGCCGTGTTGGTGTAGCCACCGTCGGGGAAGAGCACCGGCTCGGCGGCCACCGCGGCCTGCTCCGGGTGTTGGGTCGGGATCTTCACGATGCTGATCTTGTCGTGCGGCGGCTGGCAGTCGGGGAACGTCTCCCGCGGGCCGTAGGAGGAGACGTACGCGTAGACCGATCGGCCGTCTTGGCTCGGCGCCAGCGAGTGGGTGTGGGAGCCGCACTTGGTCTCGACCGCCGCGACGTACTGCGGGTCGGTCGGGTTGCTGATGTCGAAGACGCGCAGGCCCTCCCACGACTCCTTGATCTCGGCCGACTGCGGCTCGTTGTCGCAGGTGTCGTTGCTGCGGCTGGAGTCGACGGAGAGCACCAGCAGGTCGCGGTAGACCGAGATGTCGTTCTGGGAGCCGGGGCAGGCGTACTGCTTGACCAGCTTCGGCTTCTTCGGGTTCTTGATGTTGATGACGTTGAACCCGTTGTAGTTGCCCGCGAAGGCGTAGTCGCCCTGGAAGGCGAGGTCGCTGTTGAGAGCGTCGACGGACTCGAAGGCGCCCGACTTGGGCAGGTTGGCCACGTGATGCATGTTGGGCGTGCCCGCGGACTCGCCTGCCGGGACGTCAGGCGTGTTGGCGCCCAGCTGGGCCAGGTCGTTGCCGGCGACGCAGGCGGAGGCGAAGTTGTCGCCGAGCCTGGCGATCTCGCTCTTCTGCTCGGCGGTGCAGCTCGTCTGGGCCTCGGGACTCTGTGTGGTCTCGGAGCCGTGGGAGTGGGACTCGTCTGCGGAGGACGGGGCGGCGACGGCCAGCCCTCCGGCGACAACCAGGACCGCCGCGATCGGCGCCAGGTAGTGGGTAGGACGTCGTAGCCTCATGTTCGCAACCTTCCGAGTCGGCTGCCGTGGGGCGGCAGGGGCCGTGCCTGCCAACTTTAGTGACGTTCCACCCCCGGGGGCATGGAAAGTGAATAAGTTGTTCACCCCCGGCACATCTCGGAAGGCTCTACGCATGGACCTGCCCAGGAAACGCACCGGCACCACCGCTCCGGCCCTTCTGCTGCTCGCGGCCGTGCTTCTCGGTGGTTGCGGAAGCTCGGCCGACGGGTCGCACGGCTCTCACGAGTCTCACGGGTCGCACTCGCCGAGCCCGGAGGCGGCGACGCAGTCGGCGCCCGTGGTCCAGGGCGGGGCCCCGGGCGAGAGCGGCACGACCATCTCGCCCTCGGACGCACCCGGCGCCGACGGGTGGAGCCGCACCGACGCCGACTTCGTGACGATGATGATCCCGCACCACGCCCAGGCTCTGGAGATGACGCGGCTGGCGCGCGAGCACTCCTCGAACCCCGGGGTGCTCTCGCTGGCCAAGCGCATCAAGGCGGCGCAGGGCCCCGAGATCGTCTCGATGAGCAAGTGGCTCGACGCCCGGGATCTGCGGGTGCCCCGGGCCTCGGACCCTGCCCAGACCATGGCCGGCATGCTCACCGAGGCCCAGATGACCGCGCTCGGCAAGGGACGTGGCAAGGAGTTCGACCGGCTCTTCCTGACCGGGATGATCCAGCACCATCAGGGGGCCATCACGATGGCCGACCCGATGGCAGCGTCGGGCAGCGACGCGGTCGCGATCGAGATGGCGACCGACATCGAGACCACCCAGAAGGTGGAGATCGAGATGATGGAGAAGCTGCTCGCGAAGCTCTGATCAGGGATAGGTTTCGGCGGTGCCCATCGCCTCCCGACGCCGCAGACGGATCCTGATCGCCTCGGCCGTGCTCGTCGTCCTCGCTCTGGTCGGCACCGTGCTGGTCTACACCGGCGCCGTGCTGCCCAACCGTCTGCTCGCCGCGAGATACGACGTACGCGGCATCGACGTCTCCCACCACAACGGCACCGTCGACTGGGCCCGGGTCGCCGAGCAGGACGTCGACTTCGCCTGGATCAAGGCGACCGAGGGCTCGGCACACACCGACCCGCGCTTCACGGCCAACTGGTCAGGTGCCCGCGAGGCCGGGTTGTCGACCGGCGCCTATCACTTCATGAGCTTCGAGAGCCCGGGCACCGACCAGGCGCAGAACATGATCGCGACGGTGCCTCGGGTCGCGGGCACGCTCGCGCCCGTGGTCGACCTGGAGCCGTACGGTTCGTTCAAGGGTGATCTGCCGCCCGCCACCGAGGTGCGCGCCATCCTCGATCCGCTGCTGGCAGCTCTCGAGGATCACTACGGCACCGCGCCGGTCATCTACACCACCCCGACGGCGTATCGGGCTTTTCTGGTCGATGGGTATCGCGACAACCCGATCTGGTTCCGCTCCGTCGCCTGGCCGCCGCGGGTGCCGGACGGGCGTGACTGGACGATCTGGCAGTACTCCAGTCGGGACCGGCTCGATGGCGTGGGGAGTTCGGACGAGGCGTACGTGGATATGAACGTGCTCTCGGACGATGCGTCTCTCGAGTCGCTGATCGTTCGCTGAAATCGCCGAGTCGGCGCATCGGCCCCCTCTCGCCTCGCTTCGCTCGCGAGACACGGGGGCAGATGCGCCGACTCGGCTATGTGTCAGTGGCCGTGACCGTGGCCGTGACCGGCCGCGGGTGCCTCTTCCTCTTCCGGCTTATCGACGACCAGGGTCTCGGTCGTGAGCAGCATGCTCGCGATCGAGGTGGCGTTGATCAGCGCGGAGCGGGTGACCTTGACCGGGTCGATGACGCCCTGGGCGATCAGGTCGCCGTATTCACCCGTGGCGGCGTTGAAGCCCTGGCCGACACCGAGGTCGCGGACCTTGGTGGTGATGACGTATCCGTTGTCGCCACCGTTCTCGGCGATCCAGCGCAGCGGCTCGTCGGCGGCCTTGCGCACGATGCGTACGCCGACTGCCTCGTCGCCCTCGAGACCGAGGTCCTTCTCCAGCACCGAGACGGCGTGGATCAGGGCCGAGCCACCGCCGGGGACGATGCCCTCCTCGATGGCGGCGCGGGTCGCGGAGACAGCGTCCTCGATGCGGTGCTTCTTCTCCTTGAGCTCCACCTCGGTGTGAGCGCCGACGCGGATCACGCAGACGCCACCGGCGAGCTTCGCGAGGCGCTCCTGGAGCTTCTCGCGGTCCCAGTCGGAGTCGGTGCGCTCGATCTCGGACTTGATCTCGGCCACGCGAGCGTCGACCGTCGCGGCGTCGCCGCCGCCATCGACGATGGTGGTGTTGTCCTTCGAGACGGTGACCCGACGGGCGCTACCGAGCACCTCGAGGCCGACCTGGTCGAGCTTGAGGCCGACCTCCTCGGTGACGACCTGCGCACCGGTGAGGATCGCGATGTCCTGCAGCATGGCCTTGCGGCGGTCACCGAACGCGGGCGCCTTGACGGCGGTCGCGTTGAAGGTGCCCTTGATCTTGTTCACGACCAGGGTCGAGAGGGCTTCGCCCTCGACGTCCTCGGCGATGATGAACAGCGGCTTGCCGGCGGCGATGACCTTCTCCAGCAGCGGCAGCAGCTCCTGGATGGAGCCGATCTTGCCCTGGACGATCAGGATCAGGGGCTCGTCGATGACGGCCTCCATGCGCTCCTGGTCGGTCACGAAGTACTGAGAGATGTAGCCCTTGTCGAACTGCATGCCCTCGGTGAACTCGAGGTCGGTGCCGGTGGTGTTGGACTCCTCGACGGTGATCACGCCGTCCTTGCCGACCTTGGCGAAGGCCTCGGCGAGGATGTCGCCGATCTTCGCGTCGCGGGAGGAGATGGTGGCGACCGAGGCCATGTCGGACTCGTTGTAGACCTCGCGAGCGGCGGCGCGCAGCGCGTCACCGACGGCGGTCGAGGCGGCGTCCATGCCGCGCTTGAGGCTCATCGGGTTGGCACCGGCGGCGACCGCGCGGAGACCCTCGTGGACCATCGCCTGGGCGAGGACGGTCGCGGTGGTCGTACCGTCACCGGCGATGTCGTTGGTCTTGGTCGCTACCTCCTTGGTGAGCTGAGCACCAAGGTTCTCGAACGGGTCGTCCAGCTCGACCTCACGGGCGACGGTGACACCGTCGTTGGTGATGGTCGGGGCGCCCCACTTCTTGTCGAGGACGACGTAGCGGCCCTTGGGCCCCAGCGTCACCTTGACGGCGTTGGCGAGGGCGTCGACGCCACGCTCGAGGGCGCGGCGGGCGTTCTCGTCGAACTCCAGGATCTTAGGCATGTGTGTTTACTCCCTAGTACGCAGAACGCGGCCGGGGCCAGGAATCAGGCCCGGCCGCGTTGATGCGAGACGGATGACGTCAGGCGATGACCGCGAGGATGTCGCGAGCCGAGAGGATGAGGTACTCCTCGCCGGCGTACTTCACCTCGGTGCCGCCGTACTTGCTGTAGATGACCTTGTCGCCGACGGCGACGTCGAGCGGGACGCGGTTGCCCTTGTCGTCGATGCGACCGGGGCCGAGCGCCAGGACCTCGCCCTCCTGGGGCTTCTCCTTGGCGGTGTCCGGGATGACCAGACCGGACGCGGTGGTCTGCTCGGCCTCGACGGCCTTGACGACGATCCGGTCCTCAAGAGGCTTGATGTTGACCGACACTGTGTCGACCTCCCCATTTCTTTTCTACGGAGTCAGACTGTGGGTGGGTGTTGCTACGTCTGTGCTTGCGATGTGCCACGTACGCCGTCGCGGGGGTCGCACCCGGCTCGCAAGCGTTGGCACACTCAAGGGGAGAGTGCCAACGCAGACGTTAGCACTCGCCTCCAATGAGTGCCAGCGTCGACCCTGGGGACGAGTCCTGAGAGGATCGGGCGCATGGATCTCGACGCCTTTGCATGGTTGCTGACCGATGACGGCCAGCGGCTGCTCACGCGAGCCACCGAGATGACCGCCGACGGGTCCGACGGCAAGGGATCCGACGGCAAGGGATCCGGCCTGGCGGTGCAGACCGCGCTGCGCAAGGACGAGTCGGCCGAGCGGGTGGCGGCGGCGATGACCCAGGTCGATCTGCGACGGAAGGCGGCGGCCAAGTTCGGCGACCTGGCTCCGCGGATGTACTTCACCCCCGACGGTCTCGAGCAGGCCACCCGTCTCGCCGTCGCCCATCACCGGGCGGCCAGGTTGCGTACGTTCCACGCGTCGAGCGTCATCGACCTCGGCTGCGGGATCGGCGGCGACCTGATCGCCTCATCGCGGGCCGGACTCACCGCCGCGGGGGTCGACACCGACCCGGAGCGGGTCGCGGTCGCTCAGGCGAACCTGGATGCGCTCGGACTGCCCGGCGCGGTCACCGTCGCCGATGCGACCGCCCTCGACCACTCGCCGTTCGACGTCGCGTACGCCGATCCAGCACGCCGCGGCGCGAAGGGCCGAGTCTTCTCCGCCGAGGGATGGACCCCACCGTGGTCGTGGGTGGAGACCCTCTTCGCCCGGGATGCATGCGTCAAGGTCGCTCCGGGGATCCCGCACGATCTGGTTCCTGACGGCGTCGAGGCCGAGTGGGTCAGCGACCACGGCGAGGTCAAGGAGGCGGCGCTGTGGTCGGGCTCGCTGGCCAGCACCGCCCGCCGAGCCACGGTCATCGGCGACCGTGGCCTGGCGACCCTCGCCTCCGAGGACGACCCGGGCGCCGAGGTCGGCGAGGTCGGCGAGGTCGCCGACTTCCTCTACGAACCCGACGGCGCGGTGATCCGCGCCGGGCTGGTCACGGCGGTCGCCGCCGGCGTCGGTGGCCATCTCGTCGACGAGCACATCGCGTACGTGGCCTCCTCCGACTCCTTCGAGACGCCGTTCGCGCGGGGATATCAGGTGCTCGAGGAGCTCCCTTATCGGGAGAAGCAGCTCAAGGCGGCGCTGCGTGAGCGGCGGGTCGGAAAGCTGACGATCAAGAAACGTGGTGTGCAGGTCGTGCCCGAGCAGCTGCGCAAACGTCTCTCGCTCTCCGGTGATCGGGAGGCGACGATCGTGCTCACTCGGGTCGCCGGCGAGGGGACGTGCTTGTTGGTGCGGCCGTTCTGATCAGGTGAGGCCGGTCAGGTGGGGCCGGTCAGGTGAGGACCGTGGTCACCGGGAGGGACGAGTCGGCGGGCAGGTCGAGAGCCGACGGCGTACGTCCCCTGGCGACCATCTCCGAACCCAGGGCCGCGACCATCGCACCGTTGTCCGTGCACAGGCCGGGACGCGGGACCCTCACCCGGATCCCGAGCTTGGCGGCACGCTCCTCGGCGAGCACCCGGAGCCGGCTGTTGGCCGCGACTCCTCCGCCGATGATGATGTCTTCGATGCCCTCGGAGGCGGCTGCGTCCAGTGCCTTCCTGACCAGCACGTCGACGACTGCCTCCTGGAAGGATGCTGCGACGTCGGCGACCGGCACGGCCTCACCGCTACGCTCCTTCGCCTCGACCCAGCGGGCGACGGCGGTCTTGAGACCGGAGAAGGAGAAGTCGAAGCGGTGCCGCTCCAGGTCGCGACGGGCCGTGAGGCCCCGGGGGAAGTCGATCGCGATCGAGCTGCCGGACGTGGCGGTCCTGTCGATCACCGGACCACCCGGGAAGCCGAGACCGAGGAGGCGGGCCACCTTGTCGAAGGCCTCCCCTGCCGCGTCGTCGATGGTCGCGCCCATCGGGTCGATGCCTTCGGTGATGTCGGTGACCTTGAGCAGGCTCGAGTGACCGCCGGAGACGAGCATCGCCAGGCAGGGCTCGGGAAGTGCGCCGTGCTGCAGCTGGTCCACTGCGACGTGCGATGCCAGGTGGTTGACGCCGTAGAGCGGCTTGTCGAGGCCGAGGGCCAGCGCCTTGGCCGCCGCCACGCCGACCAGGAGCGCGCCGGCGAGGCCCGGGCCGGAGGTGACGGCGATCGCGTCGACGTCGCGGAGCTTGATGCCCGACTCCTCGCAGGCGCGCTCGATCGTCGGCACCATCGCCTCCAGGTGTGCCCTGCTCGCGACCTCGGGCACGACCCCACCGAACCTGGCGTGCTCCTCGACGCTGCTCGCCACCGCGTCGGCCAGGAGCGTGTGCCCACGCACGACTCCGATCCCGGTCTCGTCGCACGACGTCTCGATCCCGAGGACCAAGGGCTCATCAGACCGGGCTCCAGAACTCATGGATCCATTCTGCCTGGCTAAGGGCGTCTCGGCGGACCGGGGCTTCCAGCCGCGAACGAATTTTCGTGCGCGCGCCCCGAGCGAACGAAAATTCATTCACCGCGCGGCGCCCGAACAAGACTCCATCGCCCCTGACTACCGGACGAACTTTCGTTCACGACAACCAACCACACGAAAATTCGTTCACCACCCCAGCTGCACAAAGCGCCATCGCGGCCCGATCACCGAACGAAAATTCGTCCGGGCCAAACAGCCGAACGAAAGTTCATCGTCACCCAGCAGGCGAACGAAAATTCGTCCCCGCCTCGGCGGCGAATTAAAGTTCGTTCATGCCAAACGGCCGAACGAAATTTCGTTCGCGACCTGAGCGCCGAACGAACGCTCGTTCGCGCCCATCACGGGTCAGGCAACCAGCACGATCACGCAGCCAGATCGCCGAGCAGGTCGTCTCCGGCCGACGCCTCGCCAGCCCGATCATCGGTCAGCGCGTCATAGGCCGCTGACCAGAGCTGTTGCGCGAGGTCGGCGTCGATCGGGTCGGCAGAGCACAGCGAGTCCCACAGCCCGCGGAGCACGATCACCAGCCCGCCCGACTCGTAGTCGGTGAGCTCTCGACCGATCGAGGAGCCGAGCCAGAGACGGAGGTCGCGCCACACCTGCCGAACGGCGTCGCCGAGCTCGTCGTCGAAGCGAGCCAGCTCCTCGACACTCAGCCACGCGCGAAGAAAGAACACATCGTCCGCATCCGTTGGCAGGAATCCGCCCCACCCGTGCGCATTGACTCGCCGCGCAACGCGAGTCCAGAAGATTCCTGAGTATCCCGCCGCCGCGAGTGGCACCATGTTCCGCTTTCCGCCGAACCGCTGATGCAGCGTCGAGATCCCCATGTTCGCCTCATCGGCGACCATCTTGAGGGTCGGCGCGCGCAATCCGTTTCGACCCAGCGTCCGGCCCATCGCGACGCCGGCCTCCTGGGCGTAGAAGCTGTATCGATTGAAGACCATGGACCACATCGCACCACAGACCACCGACATTTCCGGCTGCCCGAGTCGAGCCGACTATGACCCGGCCAGCTCCCGCTGCATGACGACCGCCGTCGCTCCGTCACGGTAGTAGCGCTCCCGGCGGTCGATCTCGGCGAACTCCGCACCGTCATAGAACGCGAGCGCGCCGAGGTTGTCCTCGCGCACCTCGAGCAGGAGACGCTCGGCGCCTGCGACCCGTGCCAGCTCGAGACCGGCGTCGAGCAACGCCCGAGCGATCCCGCGACGCCGATGAGCTGCTGCGGTCGCGATCCGCTGCAGCTCCGCGATCTCGTAGACCACGCTCACCAGCGCATGACCGACGACGACCCCGTCCCCATCGTCAGCGACCAGGATCGAGACCGTGGGCATCTTTCCCTCGATCGCCACCTGCAGATAGTCCGGTGTCCAGGCATCCTCCGGGAACGCCTCGGTCTCCAGGCCGGCGATGGCCTCGACGTCTGCAGGACCAGCCGGACGTACGTTCACCGCGCCACCGACGTCTGGTCGGCCGGCTTCCGGGCCGCCTGCTCGACAGCGTCGGGCCGGCGCAGGTAGAGCGGCTCGGGGTCCATCAGCTCGACACGTTCCTCGGCCACGGCCCGAGCGAGCCACCCCGCAGACGGGCGCAACGGCCCTGTCGGCAACGGGAACGCCTCGGGATAGAGCAACGCCCCCTCCCCGACCACCGGCGCAGTCGTCGCGACCTCCGCCGGCCGCGCGACGGCAGGCCCTTCGAGACGCGCACCGTCGGCATCGTAGGAGGCGAGATAGACCTCCTTGCGCCGAGCATCGATCGCCACGAAGAACCTCCCGTCCTCACGCCCGCCCGCGCCGGTCGAGACCGGCCCACCAGATACAGCCTCCACCGCCAGCACATCCAACGAGCAGGCCGCATAGACCGGGATCTCCAGCGCGAACCCGAGGGTGCGTGCGGTCACCAGCCCGACCCGCAGCCCGGTGAACGGCCCGGGCCCGGCACCGACGGCGATCGCGGTGAGGTCCTGCCGGGCGATCCCGGCCTCGGCCATGATCGCCGAGAGCATCGGTGCGAGCTGTTCGCCGTGCTTCATGGTGCGATCGGAGGCGGTCTCGGCAACGACGTCGTCGCCGTCGTGGAGCGCCACAGTGACCTGAGGCGTAGCGGTGTCGAAGGCAAGCAGCACCCTCACACCTTAAGACGCGCCACCCCAGCGGCTCACAGAGACGTGAGGTCGGTGCCCCGCCAACGGATCCCGACCGGCACAATCTCCACGCGTCGCGGATCCGCCCCCTCGGGTGCGCTGACGTCGTCCAAGGGCGCGTCGTCGGCCTCGGAACGTACGATCCGGATCTCCAGCCGCGACTCGGAGAGCCCCTCGGCCAGCCCCTCGCCCCACTCGATGACGGTCACCGCATCATCGAGATCCGTGTCGAGGTCGAGGTCGTCGAGCTCGTCGATCCCGCCGAGCCGGTAGGCGTCGACGTGCACCAGCGGAGGCCCGTCGACCGTCGAAGGATGCACCCGAGCGATCACGAAGGTCGGCGAGGTGATCTCGCCGCGGGCGCCGAGCCCGGCACCAAGACCCTTGGTGAAGGTGGTCTTGCCCGCCCCGAGCCCGCCCGAGAGGACGAGCACGTCACCGGCGGCCACCATGCCGGCCATCCGTCGCCCCAGCTCGAACATCGCGTCGGCATCGACCACCTCGACGACATGCTCGTTGAGGAGACGATGCAGCCGCACCTCGGGGCCCGGACCGGCCGCGTCGGGGCCGCGCAGGCTCCTGAACCCCTGCCGCTCCCAGAACCGCAGCGTCTCCGGAAGCTCCTCGCGTGCGACCACCGCGACGTCGTCGAGCCCTTCCGCGCGGGCGATCGCCGCGGCGTACGTCACCATCTTGTGAGCCACCCCATGACCCTGCTGATCAGGGAGAACAGCAAAGCGGCGCAACCACATGGTCGTCTCGACAGGGTGCAGGACCGTGGCCGCGACACCGGCACCGTCCAGCCGCGCCAGCACACCACCGAACACCGCGAGGCGCTCCTTCATCGACCCCTCGGTCTCGCCGAGCGCATCGGCCGGCGGGTCGAGGGGCGGACGGGCGGAGAAGGCGACCCGCACGATCTCGAGCACCTCGGCGGCGGCCTCCGGGCCGACCCGCTCGAAGACGAGACTCATCCGAACCCCACGGTCATGAGGGTCATGCCGAGGCCGCGTCCCGGGTCGCCGAGGCGAGCAGCTGGTCGAGCTCGGCGTTGACCTGGCCGTGGCGCTCGAGGATGACCATGTGTCCGGCCTTCTCACACTCCACCAGGCGCGAGCCCGGGATGTAGGAGTGCAGCTTGCGACTGTGGCCGATCCCGGTGAGCCGGTCGCCGGTGCCGCAGATGATCGTGGTCGGGATCCTCCCGAGCGCGTTGATCGTGGCGAACTTGTCGAGCCTGCGGAAGCTCGGGAAGAACTCCGCGACCACCTCGAACGGTGTCTGCGAGAGGATCCCGTCGACGAAGTCGACATAGGCCGCAGGCACCGCGTCACCGAACGCGAACACGTCGGTGAACACGGTCGCCACCGAGGCGCCCATGGCCCGGACCCGGTCGACCATCCCGTGCCCCTTGGCCAGCGTCTTGATGGTGCGGTTCGCGATGCCGCCGGACAGCTTCGCCGGAAGCACCGGGATCAGCAGCTTGCTCGGGTCGAGCCCACCGGCCGTCGTGGAGATCAGCGCGGTGCCGATGATGCGCCCGCCCTCGCTGCGCGGCGCGAAGAGCTCGGGGTTGTTCTCGGCGAACGCGGCGATCGTCATCCCGCCCATCGAATGGCCGACGAGGATCACCGGCCCCTCAGGCACGACCGCGTCGAGCACCTGGAGCAGGTCGTCACCGAGCTGCTCGATGGTGGCGCTCCCGATCGGACCCCGACCGCTGCGCCCGTGACTGCGCTGGTCGTAGAAGACCGACCGTACGAGGCCGCGGTAGGCGGCGCGCTGGAAGTGCCAGCAGTCGAGGTTGAGGCAGAAGCCGTGCACGAAGACGAGCGTGACCTCGTTGCCACCGCCCGTGCGGGTCTGGGTCGGGTCGACCTCGTCGATCTCGACGTGGAGCGGCACCCCGTCGGAGGTCACCACGGTGACCGGGGCGGATCGGAGGGCGCCGAGCGGAGTGCGGTCCTCGGGCCGCTCCGCGATCGCGCGGCGGCGCCTCTTGACCACCACTGCGCCACGGGCCGCACCGGCGACCGCCGCGGCTCCCAAGGTCCCGGCCGTGATCTGGCCGACTCGTCCTGCGATGCTCATCGGTCATCTCCTTGCACACTCGTGTCGTCAGCGAGGTCGCTGTCGACGTGACGCCGCTTCATCCGTCCTCCGATTCGGGTGACGACCTCATAGGCGATGGTCTCGCTCGCCTCTGCCCAGTCCTGGGCGGTGGGCTCACCGTCGGCGCCGGTGCCCCACAGGACCACCTCCGCGCCGGGTTCGACGTCGGCGTCGCCGAGATCGACCACGATCTGGTCCATGCACACGGTGCCTCGCACCGGCCGACGGGCACCGCCGACCCACACCGTCGCGCGGTTGCCGGCGCTGCGCTGGATCCCCTCGGCGTACCCCACCGGGACCAGGCCGACCGACGTCGGCTCCTCGGCGACCCAGGTGTGGTTGTAGGAGACGCCCTCGCCGGCGCCGATCCGCTTCACCAGAGCCAGTTCGGCGCGGGCGGTCATCGCCGGCACGAGGCCGAGCTCGGGCCATGGTGAGCCCTCGACGCCCGGCGCCGGATCGATGCCGTACGTCGCGACCCCGACCCGCACGAGGTCGAGACGGGAACCGGGGCGCAGGAGCGCACCGGCCGAGTTGGCGAGGTGACGCACCTCGGGCCTCAGGCCGGCTTCCTCGGCGATCGCGACGGCGTCGCCGAAAACCTTCTCCTGAAGGTCGCTGATCGGGTCGGCGGGGTTCTCGCTGGCGCTGAAGTGTGACCAGATCCCGGTGACCCGGATGGCTCCCTCGGCCTCGAGCGAACGGGCGCGCGCGACCAGGGCCGACCAGTCCGCGAGAGCCGCGCCGCCCCGGGAGAGCCCGGTGTCGATCTTGAGCTGCACCCGCGGTGTCATGCCCAGCTCGTCACCGGCGGTGGCGAACTTCACCAGGTCGGCGACGGTGTAGGCGGTGATGTCGATGTCGGCGGCGACCAGGTCCTCGACCGGCTCGCTGGGCATGATCAGCCACGCCAGCAACCGGCCGACATCCCCGGCCTCGCGCAGCGCCAGGGCCTCGTCGGCCGACGCGACGCCGAGCCAGTCGGCTCCGCCTTCGCGCGCGGCACGTCCGGCTTCGACGAGGCCGTGACCGTAGCCGTCAGCCTTCACGACCGTCATGATCGGCGTACGTAGGTGGTCCCTCAGCCGCTTGACGTTGTGCCGGATCGCAGCGAGGTCGATGACGATCTCGGCTCGCCGCAGCGGAGTCCGAGGCGATCGGCTCGGTGACATGGTGTCCAGGGTAGTTGCTGGGCAGTGCTCAGCGGTGCACGGGGGAGACAGCGGGGAGCGATCGGATGACCGCGGGGATCGCGGCGGCGACACCGCTGGCAGTGACCGGGCCCTCCCGGCGCTCGCGCGTGTCGAGGCCGCCGCTCGCGGCCAGGCTCGCCGCCGCGCCGTGCAGCCAGGCACCGGCCGAGGCGGCGTCGATCGGGGCGAGCCCGGCGGCGAGCAGCGACCCGATCAGCCCGCCCAGCACATCGCCCGACCCTGCGGTCGCCAGCCACGAGGTGCCGGTCGTGTTCACCCGCACGGGCGTGTCGGGATCCGGCGATGCGATCGTGGTGCGCCGCCCCTTGAGCAGCACCACCGCCTGGAACCGCTTGGCCGCGAGCCTGGCGTAGTGCAGCGGCCGCGCCTCGATGTCGCGGCGGTCCTCCCCGATCAGCGCCGCCAGCTCGCCCGCGTGCGGCGTCAGGATGGCTGGTACGCCCAAGGGCCCGGTCAGCGGTCGGAGGCTGTCGGCATCGATGACCAGAGGTACGCCGCTGGCCCGCGCGAACGCGAGCGCACTGTTGGCGCCGTCGGCACTGCCGGAGCCGACCACCCAGGCCTGCGCCTGGCCGTCGCCGACGACCTCCGGGTTGCGTCGCTTGACCCATTCGGCGGCGGTGCCGACGTAGCGGACCATCCCGGCCAGCCCGGTGTTGGCGCCGGAGACGGCCAGCAGCGCGGCGCCGGGATAGGTGGCGCTGCCGACGCGGAGGCCGACGACTCCGCGGGTGTACTTGTGCCCGTCGGGCGCCGGTCGCGGCACCAGGGCGGCCACGTCGGCAGCCTCGAGGCTCTCGATGGCAGGGGTGGGCAGGTCGAGGCCGATGTCGACCAGCCGCACCTTCCCGCAGGCCGAGGCCGCCGGGTCGAGCAGATGACACGGCTTGTGGGTGCCGAAGGTGACCGTCAGGTCGGCGCTCACGTGGGAGCCGTCGATCTCCCCGGTGTCCACGCCCACTCCGCTCGGGGTGTCCACGGAGACCACCGGGATCCCGGCGAGCGCGGCCAAGGCCGACTCGGCCTCCGGCCTGAGTCCGGGTGTGCCGCCGATCCCGACGATCCCGTCGATCACGACGTCGACCGTGGTGGTCTCGAGACGGGCTCGCCGGCGCTCGTCCGGCTCGACCGGCGTCGATTCCTGACCCACACAGTGACCTCCCGCCGCCGTGAGCGCGGCCCGCCCACCGGCATGCACTCGGTCCGACAGCAACCACGCCTCGACCTGCGCGCCACGACGGGCGAGCACCGCGCCGGCGTACAACGCGTCTGCGCCGTTGTCGCCACTCCCGACGAGCAGGACGATCCGGCGGCCATAGGCACTGCCGTGACGTTCCCGAAGGAGGTCGATGACTGCATAGGCCAGACCAGTCGCCGCGCGCTGCATCAACGCGCCCTCCGGCAGGCTCGCCATCGAGGCCTTCTCCGCCGCTCTGAGCTGCTCGACCGAGTGCGCACGCCGCATGAGCCCACCCTACGCGCCACGACGGCTGCCCTGACGCAAGACCGTCTCCCGCGATCTGACTGACTGGTCAGTCAGATCGCGGGAAACGGGTCTCAGCGCGAGGCGGCCAGTGGCGCAGACGCCGGCTGGCATGGGGAGGCCGCCGAGTCGAGGTCAGTCCTCCAGCACGACCATCGCCGAGGCGATCCCGGCATCGTGGGAGAGCGAGAGGTGGACCGTGGCGACACCGAGCTTCGTGGCCTGCTCCAGCACCGTGCCGCGCAGCTCGAAGCGCGGCTGCCCGGAAGCTTCTGAGATCACCTCGGCGTCGTGCCACTCCATCCCCTGCGGCGCGCCGAACGCCTTCGCGAGGGCTTCCTTCGCGGCGAACCGGGCGGCCAGCGAGGCCACCGGCCTGGTCGCCTCGGCGGCCGTGAACAGGCGATCGCGCAGTCGCGGCGTACGCTGCAGCGACTCCTCGAAGCGCGCGATGTCGCAGACGTCGATCCCGACGCCGAGCACAGCCATCAGTGGACCTCCATCAGCGCATCGCCGTCACTCGACCGTGACCGACTTCGCGAGGTTGCGCGGCTGGTCGACGTCGAGGCCGAGCTCGGTGGCGAGCTGGCACGCGAAGAGCTGCAGCGGCACGACGGCGACGAGGGGCTGCAGCAGCACCGGCACCCGCGGCAGCCGGATGATCGAGTCGGAGACCGAGTCGACGGAGTCGTCGCCCTCCTCGACCAGCGCGATGGTGCGCGCGCCACGCGCCCGCACCTCCATGATCCCCGAGCGCATCTTGTCGTGGAGGAAGTCGCGCCCGCGCGGGGGCACGATGCACCAGATCGGCAGGCCCTCCTCGACCAGCGCGATCGGGCCGTGCTTGAGCTCGCCGGCGGCGAATCCCTCGGCGTGCAGGTAGGCGAGCTCCTTGAGCTTGAGCGCGCCCTCCAGGGCCACCGGGTAGCCGGCGTGGCGGCCGAGGAACAGGAACGCCCGGCGGTCGGCGTACTCGCGTGCCAGCTCGTAGACCTGCGGCGCCGTCTCCAGGGTCTGGGCCACGGCCTCCGGCATCGCCTCGAGCTGGGTCATCACGCCGTCGACCTCGTCGCCGTACATCGTGCCCTTGACCTGCGCGAGGTAGAGCGCGAGGAGATAACAGGCGACCAGCTGGGTGAGATAGCCCTTGGTGGAGGCGACCCCGATCTCCGGGCCGGCGTGGGTGTAGATGACCGCGTCGGACTCGCGCGGGATCGTGGAGCCGTTGGTGTTGCAGATCGCGAGCACCTTGGAGCGCTGCGAGCGCGCGTGCCGGATCGCCTGCAGCGTGTCGGCGGTCTCGCCCGACTGCGAGATCGCGACCACGAGCGTGGAGTTGTCGAGGATCGGGTCGCGGTAGCGGAACTCGGAGGCGAGCTCGACCTCGACCGAGATCCGGCACCAGTGCTCGATGGCGTACTTCGCGACCATGCCGGCGTAGAACGACGTGCCCGCGGCGATGATGATGATCTTGGTGACCTCGCGCAGCTCGTCGTCGTCGAGCCGCATCTCGTCGAGGTGCAACGACCCCGAAGGCGTACGCCGCCCCAGCAGAGAGTCGGCGACCGCACGCGGCTGCTCGAGGATCTCCTTGCGCATGAACCAGTCGTGACCGTCCTTCTCGGCGGCGGAGAGGTCCCAGTCGATGTGGAAGGGGCGACCCTCGGCGGCAGACCCGTCGAAGTTGCTCACCTTCGCACCGGCGCGGGTGATCGTGACGACCTGGTCCTGGTCGAGCTCCAGCGCCTCGCGGGTGTGCTCGATGAACGCGGCGACGTCGGAGCCGAGGAACGACTCGCCCTCGCCCAGACCGACCACGAGCGGACTGTTGCGGCGAGCGGCGACGACCCGGTCGGGGTCGTGCGCGTCGACGGCCACGAAGGTGAACGCACCCTCGAGCTGCGAGCAGACGCGCTGCATCGCGACGGTCAGGTCGGCTCCGTCTGCGACCTCGCGCTCGAGCAGGTGGGCGGCGACCTCGGTGTCGGTCTGCGACCCGAACTCGTGCCCGGCCTGCTCCAGGGAGGCGCGCAGCTCGGCGAAGTTCTCGATGATCCCGTTGTGCACGACCGCGACGCGCCCGGTGCGGCCGAGGTGCGGGTGGGCGTTGCCGTCGGTCGGACCGCCGTGGGTCGCCCAGCGGGTGTGGCCGATGCCGGTCGTGGCGGCCGGCAGCGGGGAGTCGGCGATCGCCTTCTCGAGGTTGGCGAGCTTGCCGGCCTTCTTGTCCACGGCGAGGGCTCCGTCGGCGGCGATCAGCGCGATCCCCGCCGAGTCGTAGCCGCGGTATTCCAACCGCCGCAGGCCATCGATCACGACGCCCTGCGCCGACCGGTCTCCTACGTACCCAACGATGCCGCACATGGCGGTTGATCCTACGGCTCTCGTGGGCCCCATCAGGAAGCGGCGGTGGATGTGCGTAACAATCGTTGCCATGTCACACCCCGGGCCACACGGCGACGACCGCGGCTCCTCGCCCTACGTCGAGCTCGATCGAAGCGCGTGGGCGGAGCTCGCCACGGAGACCGAGAGCCCGCTGACCGAGACCGAGATCGAGTCGTTGCGTGGCCTCGGCGACCAGATCGACCTCAACGAGGTCGAGGAGGTCTACCTGCCGCTGAGCAGGCTGCTCAGCCTCTACGTCAGCGCCTCCGACAGGCTCCACGACCAGCAGGAGCTGTTCCTCGGCAAGACCATGCCCGCGCGTACGCCCTTCGTCATCGGCGTCGCCGGATCCGTGGCCGTCGGCAAGTCGACCACCGCCCGTGTGCTCCAGCAGATGCTCGCCCACTGGCCCGAGCACCCCAACGTCGCGCTCGTCACCACCGACGGATTCCTCTACCCCAACGCCGAACTCGAGCGACGCGGGCTGATGGACCGCAAAGGGTTCCCGGAGTCCTACGACCGCAAGGCGCTGCTCCGCTTCCTGGTCGACCTCAAGTCCGGCGAGGACGAGGTGCACGCCCCGACCTACTCCCACCTGACCTACGACGTCACCGACCAGAGCGTGGTCGTCAAGAAGCCCGACATCGTCATCCTGGAGGGTCTCAACGTCCTCCAGCCCTCCCGGGTGCGCGCCGACGGCACCATCTCGCTGGCCCTCTCCGACTTCTTCGACTTCTCCGTCTACGTCGACGCCGGCTCGCGAGACATCAAGCAGTGGTACGTCGACCGCTTCCTGCGCCTGCGCGAGACGGCCTTCCGCGACCCGTCGTCCTACTTCACGAAGTACGCGGCCCTGAGCCACGACGAGGCCATCACCCGAGCCACCGAGATCTGGAACGAGATCAACGGCCCCAACCTCCGCGAGAACGTCCTCCCGACCCGCTCCCGCGCCACCCTCGTGCTCCGCAAGGACCGCGACCACTCGGTGCGGTATGTGAGGTTGCGGAAGATCTGAGGTCGGGCGGGCGTCCCAGGGATACCCGGTCGACCGGGTATCCCTGGACTTGAAGGGTGTTTCAGTGCCCGTCAAGTCCATGAATACCCGGTCGAACGGGTATTCATGGGGCCAGAGTGACGAACGATCAGAGCGCGAGCCGCGCCCGGACCACGTCGGCGAGCCGCTCGGCGCAGGCCTCGGCGCCTTCGTGCGTGGGGGCCTCGACCATGACGCGTACGAGGTTCTCGGTGCCGGAGGGGCGCAGCAGCACGCGGCCGGAGCCGGCGAGAGCGGCCTCCTCAGCGGCGACGGCCTCGAGGAGCCCGTCGTCGGTCTTGCAGCGGGTCTTGTCGACGCCCTTGACGTTGAGCAGCACCTGCGGAAGCCGGGTGACGACGGAGGCCAGGTCGGTCAGGGTGCGTCCGGTGAGGGTCATCCGCTGCAGGACGTGGAGGGCGGTGAGGATGCCGTCGCCGGTGGTGGCGTGGTCGCTCATGATGATGTGGCCCGACTGCTCGCCGCCGATGGCGTAGCCGCCGCGGCGCATCTCCTCGAGCACGTAGCGGTCGCCTACGGCGGTCTGCTTGACCTCGAGGCCGGCGCCGGCCATCGCCTTGACGAAGCCGAGGTTGCTCATCACGGTGACGACCACGGTCTTGGACGGGAGCCGGCCGGCGTCGTGGAGGCCGAGGGCGAGGATCGCGATGAGCTGGTCACCGTCGACCAGGTTGCCGTCGCCGTCGACGGCGAGGCAGCGGTCGGCGTCGCCGTCCCAGGCGAAACCGACGTCGGCGCCGTGCTCGAGCACGGCCTTCTGCAGCATCTCCGGGTGGGTCGAGCCGACGCCGTCGTTGATCGAGAGGCCGTCGTTGGAGTCGTTGATCGCGATGACTCTCGCCCCGGCCCGCTCCAGCGCCAGCGGGCCTGCGGCGGCGGCCGCACCGTTGGCGCAGTCGACCACGACGGTCAGCCCGTCGAGCTGCCGGTCGAGCGTGGAGATCAGGTGGGCTGCGTACGTCTCGACGGGGTTCTCATGGGCCGAGATGCGGCCGACGGACGCGCCTGTCGGACGGTCCCAGGACTCCTCGAGGTGAGCCTCGATCCGGTCCTCGAGCACGTCGTCGAGCTTGTGCCCCCCACGCTGGAGGAACTTGATGCCGTTGTCGGGCATCGGGTTGTGCGAGGCCGAGATGACCACGCCGAGGTCGGCTCCGAGGGCCGCGGTGAGGTGGGCGACGCCCGGGGTCGGCAGCACACCGACGTCGATCACGTCGCAGCCGGCCGAGGCCAGGCCACCAGCGACCGTGGCCTGCAGGAACTGCCCCGAGATGCGGGAGTCGTTGCCGACGACGGCCAGCGGCTTGCGGCCGGTGCCAGAGCCACGTAGCTCCTCTGTCAGGACCAGTGCGGCAGATGCCGCCAGGTTCTGGGCGAGCGAGGCGGTGAGGACCTCGCCGTTCGCGAGACCGCGAACACCGTCAGTGCCGAAAAGGCGTGCCACGTCCCTGTGACCTTCTTTCGTACGTCGGCCCCCGCCCGAAAAAGAGGTTGGGGTGCCTCGTTGCGAGGCACCCCAACACAATAAGAGGCTCTGTCAGCCAATCAGCGCTTGCTGAACTGCGAGGCCTTGCGGGCCTTCTTGAGACCAGCCTTCTTACGCTCGACGACGCGGGCGTCGCGGGTGAGCAGACCGGCCTTCTTCAGGGTCGGGCGGTTGGACTCCTCGTCAACGGCGTTGAGCGAGCGGGCCACGCCGAGACGCAGCGCGCCGGCCTGGCCGGCGATGCCGCCGCCGTCGATGCGGGCGATCACGTCGAAGCGGCCCTCGAGCTGCAGCGCGGCGAACGGCTCGTTCGCGATCTGCTGGTGCAGCTTGTTGGGGAAGTAGTCCTCGATCGTGCGACCGTTGATGGTCCACTCGCCGGTGCCCGGGACGATCCGGACGCGGGCGACGGACTCCTTGCGGCGGCCGGTGGCGGCAGCCGGGGCGATGGTCGCCGGGCGCTCGGGAGTGTCGGCGGAAGCGGCGCTCTCGGAGGTGTAGGCGAGGCCCTGCTCGTCGGTCTGGAAGGTCTCTTCGACCTCTGCGGTGTTCTCAGTCATGTTCTGGTCCTGGCTCACTGGGCGATCTGCTTGATCTCGAACGGGACGGCCTGCTGCGCGGTGTGCGGGTGCTCAGGGCCGGAGTAGACCTTCAGCTTCTTGAGCATCTGCCGACCGAGCTTGTTCTTCGGCAGCATGCCCCAGACCGCGGTCTCGATCGCCTTGCGAGCGTCCTTCTCGAGGATCTCACCGATCGGGGTGGCCGTCAGACCGCCCGGGTAACCGGAGTGGCGGTAGGCCAGCTTGGTGGTCTTCTTGTTGCCGGAGAGGGAGACCTTCTCGGCGTTGATGACGATGACGAAGTCGCCGGTGTCCGCGTTGGGCGCGAAGATCGCCTTGTGCTTGCCGCGGAGGAGCTCAGCGGTCTGGACCGCGAGGCGGCCGAGACGGACGTCGGTCGCGTCGATCACGAGCCAGGCGCGCTCGATGTCGCCCGGCTTGGGAGCGTAAGTACGCACGTGTGCCTTCTTAGTAGTTCGTTGTGCCCGCCCAGCGGATGCATGCAGCGGGATGTTGCTCTCGTGGCCTCTGACGAACACTGCCCGGCTTGCCCCACGGTGGACCATCTTGATGAGGCCACCGTGACCATCCGGATCTGCGCCCCTGACCGTGTGGCCGACCACCCAGGGTCGTACACAGCAGGACGCGGCAGGAGCCACGACTTCCCAAGGTTACGAGTCCGCCCGCGACAGAGACAAATCACAGAGACATCACGGCGTGAGACCGCACCGATGGTCCTCGACCTGTGGCGTCGGCAGCCCAACACGGCGTACGCTTTGCATGATTGTCTGACAATCAGATGATCTTGATCCACCACCCCGAACCAGCACCACGAGATGGAGGAGTGCGATGACCCTGCTGAACGAAGCCCCGGACACCGCCGCGACCAGCCTGACCCCCACCGCGTTCGCGGCCGCCGAGGCGCACTCCGCGCACAACTACCACCCCCTCGAGGTCGTGATCTCCCACGCCGAGGGCGCCTGGGTCACCGACGTCGACGGCCGCCGTTGCCTCGACATGCTGGCCGGATACAGCGCGCTCAACTTCGGCCACGGCCACCCCGGCCTGCTGGCCGCGGCCCGTGAGCAGCTCGACAAGGTCACCCTGACCTCGCGCGCGTTCGTGCACGACCAGTTCGCCGAGTTCACCGAGCGGCTGGCCGCGATGTGCGGCAAGGACATGGTGCTGCCGATGAACACCGGCGCCGAGGCGGTCGAGACCGCGATCAAGGTGGCCCGCAAGTGGGGCTACGACGTCAAGGGCGTGCCCGCCGAGCAGGCCGAGATCATCGTGATGGCCGGCAACTTCCACGGCCGCACCACCACGGTCGTCGGCTTCTCCGACGACGCCGACGCCCGCGACGGCTTCGGCCCGTTCGCCCCCGGCTTCGTGATGGTCCCGTACGCCGACCTCGCCGCCATCGAGGCCGCCATCACCCCCAACACGGTGGCCGTGCTGGTCGAGCCCATCCAGGGTGAGTCCGGCGTCGTCATCCCCGGCGACGAGTTCCTGCCGGGTCTGCGCGAGCTGTGCACCCGCGAGAACGTGCTCTTCGCCGCCGACGAGATCCAGGCCGGCCTCGGCCGCACCGGCTACACCTTCGCCTGCGACCACGCCGGCGTGAAGCCGGACATGTACATCCTCGGCAAGGCGCTCGGCGGCGGCATCGTCCCGGTCTCGGCGGTCGTCGCCGACCGCGACGTGCTCGACGTGATCGGGCCTGGCCAGCACGGTTCGACCTTCGGCGGCAACCCGCTCGCCTGCGCCGTCGGCACCGCGGTCATCGACCTGCTCGAGACCGGCGAGTTCCAGGCCCGCGCCGAAGCGCTCGGCCAGGTGCTGCACGCCCGGCTGAAGGCGATGGTCGGCAACGGCATCGTCGACTTCCGCACCCGCGGCCTGTGGGCAGGCGTCGACATCGACCCGGCTGTCGGCACCGGGCGCGAGATCTGCGAGCGCCTGCTCGCCCGCGGCGTGCTCGCCAAGGACACCCACGGCTCCACCATCCGCCTCGCCCCGCCCCTGGTCATCGACGAGGACGACCTCCACTGGGCTCTCGACCAGCTCGAGGCCGCCGTGTCGGCCTGACCCCTCCGGCGGGGTGTAACACGCTGTTACACGGACTATCCGGTCGTTCTGAACGACCGGATAGTCCTACGAACAGCGTGTTACCCCTGCTCGAGCATCTCCAGCAGCGTCAGCAAAGAGCCCGCCAGGATGCTCAGCAGCTCCTCACGAGACAGCCCCGCGGGGTCGGTCTTCCACGACAGCACGAGCTCCTCCGACATCGCCTGCCACCCTCGGACGAGCAGTCGCGCCGCCGGGGAGTCGGTGACGAAGTCGGCTCCCGCGTCGAAGATCCGGCCCCCGAGTGCACCGAACGCCTCGTCGTAGATCTTCCGCAGGACCGGGTCGCTCGCGGCGCCGCGGACCATCGAGACGTAGCCCTCGTAGTTGGCGTCGACGAAGTCCACATAAGCGGTCATCGACGCCAGCAGGCGCTCGGCCGCATCCCCCGTAGCCGGCGGCGCGGTCTGGGCGACAAGGTCGGCCGCGGCGCGGCGTACGACCGCTTCACGGAAGGCGACCTTGTCGCCGAAGTAGTGATAGAGCAGCCCGCGCGAGATGCCGGCCTCGCGGGCCACGACGTCGATCGAGAGCTCGTCGAGCGAATGGGTGGCGAAGAGGCGTACGCCGAGGTCGAGCAGCTGCTCGCGGCGCTGCTCGGGCGTGAGTCTCGTCCGTTGGCTCATGCCATCCATTCTATTGACACTCGTTCAATAGGCAAGCCATACTCGAAGTATGACCACTGCTGACCACACCCATGTCGACCACCTGATCGTCGGTGCCGGCTTCGGCGGCCTGTGCGCGGCGATCAAGCTCGAGGAAGACGGCGAGCGCGACTTCGTCGTCATCGAGAAGGGCTCCGGCGTCGGCGGCACCTGGCGCGACAACACCTACCCCGGCGCTGCCTGCGACGTCCCCAGCCAGCTCTACAGCTACTCCTTCGCCCTCAACCCCGACTGGTCGATGAGCTTCTCGCCCCAGCCGGAGATCGAGGCGTACATCAGAGGTGTCGCCGAAGGCTCCGGCACCCTCGACCGCTTCGTCTTCGACACCGCGATGACCTCCGCGACCTGGGACGAGACCCAGCAGCGCTGGCTCGTCGAGACGGAGGGCAAGGCCGGGAAGAAGACGTACGCGGCGACCACCGTCATCGCCGGCCCCGGCGCCCTCAGCGAGCCGCGACTGCCCGAGATCGAGGGCATCGAGGACTTCCAGGGCGAGATCTTCCACTCCGCGAAGTGGAACCACGACGCCGACCTCACCGGCAAGCGGGTCGCGGTGATCGGCACCGGCGCGAGCTCGATCCAGATCGTCCCGGAGCTGCAGGAGCGCGTCGCCCACCTCGACGTCTACCAGCGCACCGCGCCGTGGGTGATCCCGCGCAACGAGCACCGCTACACCAAGGCCGAGAAGCTCGCCTTCCGACACATCCCCGGCGTCCAGAAGCTGGCCCGCACCGCGATCTACTGGGGCCGCGAGGCGTACGTCCCCGCGTTCGCATGGAAGCCGAAGCTCGCCGCTCCGGCCAAGGCGATGGCCAAGCTCAACATCCGCCGTGGGATCAAGGACCCCGAGCTGCGCCGCAAGGTGACGCCCGACTACGAGATCGGCTGCAAGCGCATCCTGATCTCCAACCGCTACTACCCCGCCCTCGACGCCGACAACGTCGACCTGATCACCGACGGCATCGCCAAGGTGACCGGCAGCTCGATCGTGGCCAAGGACGGCACCGAGCGCGAGATCGACGTGCTCGTGGTCGCCACCGGCTTCTACACCACCGACCTGCCGATCGCCCACAGCGTCGTCGGCAGCAAGGGCCGCACGATGAGCGAGCGGTTCGCCGAGACCGGGATGAGCGCCTACAAGGGCACCACGATCCCCGAGTTCCCCAACCTGTTCTTCGTGGTCGGGCCCAACACCGGCCTGGGCCACTCCTCGATGGTCTTCATCATCGAGTCCCAGGTGGCCTACATCCGCGACGCGATCCGGACGATGCGTACGAACGCGTACGCCACCGTCGAACCCACCGAGGACGCCACCTCCGCGTGGAACGACGACCTGCAGCGCAAGATGGGGCCGTCGGTGTGGTCCCAGGGCGGCTGCGCGTCGTGGTATCTCGACGAGCACGGCCGCAACACCACGCTGTGGCCGAGCTTCACGTTCCTGTTCCGCCACCTGACCAGCACGTTCGACGTCGACAAGTACGTCGTCACCGCCGCCAACGGCCAGCAGGCCGACAAGACCCAGGAGAGTGTTTCCGCATGAAGTCCTTCGACGACAAGGTGGTCGTGATCACCGGAGCCGGCTCCGGCATCGGCCGCGCCCTCGCGCTCAACTTCGCCGGCCGCGGCTCCCGCCTCGCCCTCTCCGACGTCGACGAGACCGGGCTGGCCGAGACCGTCGACCTCGCCAAGCAGGCCGGGGCCCGCGAGCTCAAGCAGGACAAGCTCGACGTGGCCGACCGCGAGGCCTTCACGACGTACGCCTCCGACGTCATCGCCCACTTCGGCCAGGTCAACGTGGTCATCAACAACGCCGGCGTCGCGCTGTCGGGTCGCGTCAACGACCTGGACTGGAAGGACATCGACTGGATCATCGGCATCGACTGGTGGGGCGTCGTGCACGGCACGAAGCTCTTCCTCCCGGCCCTGATCGAGTCGGGCGACGCACACATCGTCAACATCTCCTCGCTGTTCGGCCTCGTCTCGATGCCCGACCAGGCGTTCTACAACGCCGCGAAGTACGCCGTGCGCGGCTTCACCGAGGCGCTGCGCGAGGAGATGCTGATCGACGGCCACAAGGTCGGCATCACCTCGGTCCACCCCGGCGGCATCAAGACGGCGGTCGCCCGCAGCGCCCGGGTCTCGGCCAAGGACGACCAGGCCGCGACCGCGAAGTTCTTCGACGAGAAGCTCGCCAAGATGGAGCCGGAGCGGGCCGCCGAGATCATCATCAAGGGCATCGAGCGCAAGCAGGCCCGGGTGCTGGTCGGCCTCGACGCCCACGTGATCCACAACTTCGGCAAGTTCACCGGCTCGCGTTACCAGGACCTCATCGCGATGGGTGCGAAGTACGTCCTACCGAAGAAGAACGGCTGATCCTGCCCTTCTCGTTAGGCTGAGCGCCATGCGCTTCGAGGCCGGTCACCCTGTTCGTGTCGAGTTCACGAAGTGGGGTGGCCGGCCTCATTGGTCCTTCACGGGCCTCTACCTCGGCGAGGACGAGCACGGCGAGTGGCTCGGCCACCCGATCGGCACCGAGTTCGCCCGCCCCGGGCGCGGTTGGGTCGCCGACTGGGAGTCCGTCACTCTGGTGCCCCACCACGACGCCGCCCACTTCCCCGCGTTCAACCGGCCCAACGACCGGGTGAGCTCGCAGATATATGTCGACATGTGCACCCCGCCGCAGTGGCAGGACACGACCGTCACGTGCATCGACCTCGACCTCGACGTGGTCAAGAAGTTCGACGGCGCCGTCTACGTCGACGACGAGGACGAGTTCGAGCAGCACCAGCTCGAATACTCGTACCCGCCGGAGATCATCTCGATGACCGAGGAGTCCGCCGAACGCGTCTACCTCGCGGTCAAGGAGGGCCAGGCACCGTACGACGCGACCCCTGAGCGCTGGTTCGAGGCACTGAGCCTGCACCGACCCGGGCGATGACCGGGCGGTTGGTCACCGCTAGGTCTGGGTGCTCTTGCCCGATGCCCCGGTCGAACCGCCGTCTCGTCGCAACGGACCCACCAGTCGCGGACCGGCGAGCCGTGTCTCGATGCGCCAGGCCTGCCGGTGCAGCGGCTGGGCGATGTATTCACCCAGGATCACGCCGGAGGCCAGGGCCAGCGAGACCGATGCGGCCGTGAAGAGCGCGACCAGGCCGACCGAGGTGGTCGATGGCGTCTCCTGCGCGAGCATGGAGAGACCGCGGTAGATGGAGTAGCCGGGCAGGAAGGGCACCGCCCCGGAGACCACGATGACCAGCGGCGGCACCTTCAGCCGGGAGGCGACCGCGTAGGCCACCAGACCGACGAACACCGAGGCCACCGCGACCCGCCAGGTGCGGCCGACGTCGCCGGGCACCAGCACCGAGATGGCCACCGCGATGCCGGCGATGATGGCGACCGGGATCAGGGTGCGGGTGGGGGCGTAGGCCGAGTAGGCGAAGGCCGCCGTGGCGAGCGCACCGCCCACGACCGAGACCGTGATCGACTGCAGCGTGGTGCCGCCGGTCGAGACCGACGCCTCGAGCTGTACGCCGATGGCCGACGCGAACACCAGACCCCCGGTGACGCCGGCGATGATGCCGGCCGTGGAGACCAGCGCCTCCATGATCCGGGCGCTGGCAGTGACGTGGAACCCCGTCAAGGCGTCTTGAAGGGCACCCATGAACGCGATGCCTGCCAGCATCACGGTGATGTTGGCGGTGATCGAGTTGGAGACGTCGAGGTCCAACGGCAGCATCGCGGCGACGACCGCGATCAGGGTGGCCACCCCGGCGCCGGCGACCTGCAGGTAGAACGCCGGCAGCTCCCAGCGGCGCGACATGAACAGCTGCAGCTGGTCGATCGAGCCGCCGGAGATGAACGCGAGGACGGCGACACGGAGGTCACCACCGAGGTAGATCGTGATGGTGCCCGCCATCAACGCGATGCCGAGCGTGACCGCCCACCGGGGGCGACGGTGGCCGCCGGAGATGATGCGGCCCAGCTCGATCCGGGCGCCCTGGAGGTCGATCTCGTCGGCGACGACCTTGCGCACCAGGTGGTCGACGGCGGTCAGGTGGTCGTAGTCGGTCGTCCGGTTCTTCACCTGGCGGGTGGTGTGGACCGGGATCGCTTCCGGGTCGGCCTGATAGGTCATCGACAGGCTGGTGTAGGTGACGTCGATGTCGGCACCACGTAAGCCCAGATGCTGGGCGAGGGACCGCATCGTGGCGGTCACGTCAGCGGCTCCGGCACCGGTCGACATCAGGAGATCGCCGATGCGGAGGCAGAAATCGAGAGTCAGGTTCACCTCACGCGCATCCACGGGCAAAGAATGCCATCAGGTCGGTCATCGACAGGCATTCACGATGCTCGACAAACACGCCCGGCCAAGGAACGCTTTCTCCTATGCGGATCGACTTCCATCCCTCCCCTCGGCCGACCCTCGGCCTCGAGTGGGAGCTCGCGCTCGTCGATCGACGCACACGTGATCTCGTCAACGTCGCCGACCACCTCTTCGCGCGGGCGAAGGCACGGGTTCCGCACCCCGAACGGATCCATCGGGAGCTGCTTCGCAACACCGTCGAGGTGGTGACCGGGGTGTGCGAGACGGTGGAGGAGGCCATCGACCAGGTGCGTGAGACGACCACCGGTGTCGCTGCCGCAGGCGACGACCTCGGCGTCGATCTCTTCGGCGCCGGCACCCATCCGTTCGCGTCCTGGACGACCCAGGAGCTGACCGCGGGACACCGCTACGCCGAGCTCATCGACCGCACCCAGTGGTGGGGCCGGCAGATGCTGATCTGGGGCGTGCACGTGCATGTCGGCCTCCCCGAGCGCGACCGCATCCTGCCGGTGCTCAACGGGCTGCTCACCTACTACCCGCACTTTCAGGCGCTCTCGGCCTCCTCGCCGATCTGGGCCGGGCTCGACACGGGCTATGCGTCCAACCGGGCGCTGATGTTCCAGCAGCTGCCGACCGCCGGGCTGCCGTTCCAGTTCACGACGTGGGAGGAGTTCGAGGCGTACGTCTCCGACCAGACGACCACTGGTGTGATCGACGACATCAGCGAGATCCGCTGGGACATCCGCCCCTCGCCCAAGATCGGCACGATCGAGAACCGGATCTGCGACGGCGTCTCGACGCTCCAGGAGCTGGCCGCGATCGCCGCGCTGGCCCACTGCCTCTGCGTCGACCTCGACGCTCGGATCGCCGCCGGCGAGCCGGTGGCCACGATGCCGGCCTGGCACGTGCAGGAGAACAAGTGGCGTGCCGCGCGCTACGGCCTGGACGCGATCGTGATCCTCAACGACGCCTCCGAGGAGCGGCTGGTCACCGACGACCTGGCCGACCTGCTGCTGCGCCTGGAGCCGGTGGCCGCGCGGCTCGGCTGCGAGAAGGAGCTCGCCGGGGTGCGCGACATCATCGACAAAGGTGCCTCCTACCAGCGACAACGCGCCATCGCCTCGTCCACCGGCGGCGACCTCGTCGCGGTCGTGGACTCGGTCGTACGTGATCTGCGCGGGTCGCTCTAGGGTCGCTCAGCATTCACCGCGGCAGCGGCGGCAGCGCGTCGGTGGCCTCGAACTGGCCCATCCCGGTGACGCCGAGCAGGTCGACGATGATCGAGCGCAGCTGCACGAGGATGACCTCGGCGTTGAGCAGGTCCGTACGCTCCACCCGGGCCGTGTGCTCGGCGACCGTCAACAGCACCGACCGTGCCTGCTCGGCCAGGCCGTCCGAGGAGCCTCCGTCGGCGAGCTCGGTCTCGACGACGTCGACGGCATCGGCGAGGCCGAAGGCGAGCTGGTAGTAGGACTCCGGCACCACGTCGCCGCGGTAGGCCGCGACCGCCGCCTGTCGGACCAGCACCCGGGTGCTGCGAAGCGCGCGGTCGAGCGGCTCGACGAGCTCGGCCATGCGATGCACGTGGGGCCGATGTCGGAACCGGAACGGGGAGATGGCGAGCACCGACATCCCCTCGTTGGAGGCGTCCTGGAGCTCGCGGATCAGCGGGTCGGTCGCGCGCGCGTCGGCGAGCACCTTGAGCCCGTGGACAGCGTCGGCGTCGAGCATCACCTGTCCGGCCGCGCGCAGCAGCGAGGCGATCTTGCGGGCGACCACGGCGGACTGCTCGCCGGGGCGGCGCAGTGGTGCGGCAGGCACGATCGAGGCGGCGAGCAGGGCGACCGCGCCACCGATCAGTGCGTCGGTCCAGCGCGTGAACGCCGCGCCCGGCGTCGGCAGCAGCCCCATCACGAAGATCGACTGCACGGCCGCCTGGTTGCGGAAGACCTGCCCGGAGGAGATGAAGATGCCCACCGACATGGCCACCGCCACCACCAGGACCATCTGCCAGCCGCCCTCGCCGATGATCTGCACGACGATGTCGCCGAGGAAGACCCCGAGCGCCACCCCGATGGTCACCTCGGTCACCCGCCGCAGCCGTTGCCCGTAGGACGTGCCCAGGCTCACCACCGCCGCGATCGGCGCGAAGACCGGTTGCACGTGACCGAACAGCCCCGCCGCGATGAACCATGCCGCTCCCGCCGCCAACGCGGCCTGCAGCACATGCCACCTCTTCGACTTCAGCCGCGCCAACCGACGACGTACGTCGGAATCCAGCTGCTCGCGTGTCAGCCGCGGAGCAGGAATGCGCATGCCCCGATCCTATCGACCAAACTCGCGCCGAGACGTCAACCTCGCAGGTCGAGACGTCACTCCTGCAGGTCGAGAGGTCTCGTACGCAGGCCGAAAGGTCACCCCTGCAGGTCGAGAGGTCACTTCTGCAGGTCGAGATGGCATTGACTGCCGTCTCGGCGTGCAGGAGTGACTTCTCGACCCCTCAGTCGAAGAGTCACTCCCGCAGGTCGAGTGGGCATCGTGCAGCCCACTCGACCTGCACAAGTGACTTCTCGACCTGCAGAGGTGACTCTTCGACCTGCAGGAGTGACTTCTCGGCTGAGAAGAAAAACGATCAGCGGGCGAGGGTCACCGAGACGGCTTGGTCGCCGCAGCCGTTGGTGGAGGTGAGGTCGGTGAGGGCCGACTTCTCGGTGTTGTCGACGGAGAGGCCCCAGCGGATCTTCACCGAGACGTACTCCTTGAGGTAGCGGCACTTCTCGCGATCGGGCATCCACTCGGCCGGGTCGGCGTCGGACTTCGTCTGGTTCACGTTGTCGGTGACGCCGACGAGGGAGCCGTAGAAGCCGAGGTCGTTGGCGTAGTCGCGGCGCTCGGTCGACGACCACGACTTGGCGCCGGAGTCCCACGCCTCGGCGAGCGGCACCATGTGGTCGATGTCGATGTCGCCGGTGGCGGTCCAGGAGGCTCCGTCGTAGTAGGAGTACCAACGACCGCCCGACAGCGAGCAGCCGGAGCCGACGGTCGGGGCGTCGTCGGCCTCCTCGATGAGCACCTCGTTGCGGGTGTTGCACCCGTCGCCGTCGGCGTCGATCCAGTGCTCGAAGAGGTCGCGGTCGTAGCCCGTGCGATCCTCGGCCGCCACCGAGAGGTCGCCGATGGCGGTCGAGAGCGACTGGGAGTAGGACTCGGCGTGCGCTGCCGCCGGAATCGTGAGCGGCACGAGTGCGCCGCAGGCAAGGATGAACAGGCCACGCATTTTCATGGGGGTCTCCCCGAGGTGAGAGGTGTGTACGGGCGGGCCACACCCTGCCGCGTTTTACACGCCTCGTGTAACAGGATTACCAGATGTTGCAAGAAGTTCACCCAGGTCGCACTCGGCGAGCTCGGCGGCGTCGCCGTTACCGTGAGCGGCGACGACCGCAGCCAGCCGCGCACGGGTGATGTCGGAGACGTAGGCCAGCTCAGCCCTCGCCGCGTTCGACCCCGGCCGCGTCGGCTCAGCGATCTGAACCGACCAGCACGTACGCCGCCCGCCGTCCTCCACGTTGGCCAGAGCGACCGCGTGGCCGGTGGTGCCGGACCCGGCGAAGAAGTCGAGCACCCGCACGTCGGACGGCATCGTGGCCAGGATCCGCCGGACGAGACCGGTCGGCTTCGGCGACTCGAACAGCGGCCCGACCAGGGATTTCATCTCTGCGACGGCAGAGTCGGTCGAGCCGATCTCCTCGGTCAGCCAGATGGTGGTGAGCTTCTTGCGGCGAGCGTCGCCCGATGCGTCTCGGGAGAGCCAGTCGCGCTGATAGACGTCGACCCGCTCCCCCAGCTTGCCGCGTACGCGACGGCACATCAGATCCTCGGGACGAGCCTCGATCAGCGGGGCGCTCCACCGCCAGACGGCCGGACGACCGTCACCGAAGACCGGCCAGATCTCCTGCCCGTGGTCGAAGGGCTCGATGCGTACCTCGCCGGTCTCCGGGTCTCCCCAGAGCGGGAAGTGCAGCGACTTGGCGGTCGCCGGGTTGAACTTCTTGTTGGTGTTGCGCAGCGGCAGTCGCCGGTAGTGGCGCCCGTCGTCGGTGACCAGCGGGAAGTCCTGGTCGTTGACGGCCTCGGGGATGCTCGACTCGAGCGCGCACGTGCGCGCATCCGCGGCGTAGACGAGCAGGTACTCGTGGGACGTCGCGAAGCCGTTGCCGAGCTGGCGCCCCTTCGGGTTGAGGTTGACCACGATCTGCGCGAGCCGGTTGCGCTCGCCGAAGACCTCGTCCATCAAGATCTTGAGGTAGGCGGCCTCGTTGTCGTCGATGGAGACATAGATCGCCGCACGCTCGGACATGACCGCCCGCGCCGCCTCCAACCGCGGCCGCATCATCGCGACCCAGGCCTCGTGGCGACCGTCGCGCCGGCCGTCGTCCCCACGCCGGTCATCGTGGTAGGCGAAGAGGCTGCCGGTGTTGTAGGGAGGGTCGATATAGATCAGGTCGAACGTCTGCTCGGCGGCTGCGAAGACCTGGAGTACGTCGAGGTTGTCTCCCTCGACAAAGGTGTTCCACGGCTCCGCCACGCGGGGAACGTTAGCCGACGCCCTGATCGACACTGAGCAACGCGACCGATCGCTCGGCGACCAGGCACTGGGTCGTGGTGCCCTTCGGCTGCTGGACGTCGAGCACCACGTCGTTGCCCGACCCGCGAGCGGTGATGGTCGCGGGCTCTGGAGACTCGCAGCCGTCGAAGACCGTCTGCGCATAGAGCCTCTCGCCGGCCGGGACGTGCTCGAGCAGCCGTGTCGCCTCGGTGGTGAAGGGGGCCCGGAGCGAGGTGGCGAGGGTCGCGGCGTACTTCTTGATCGCAGCAGCGTCCGCGAGCGGGGTCGCGGCCTTGTCCAACGGCCCCTTGGCCGCGCCTCCGGCGGAGACCAGGCCACGCACCGACTTCTGCGCGCCCGGAGGACGTGACGGCTCCGGCTGGGGTTTCGGCTTCGCGGTGCCGGACGAGGACGGCGGCGTCGCGGAGGGCTCAGGCGCGGTCTCGGACGGGGTGGGCGAGGCCGACGCATGCGGTGATGCGCTCTGGCCGGCGTCGCTCGCCTCATCGGAGGTGCCGCACGCCGTGACCAGGAGCGCCGCCGCGACGAAGGCGATCGGGAGTGGGAGAAGACGCGTGGGGTGCATAGTTCACATACTCCCCACGGCACCCGGTCGTTGCACCCCGACAGGCGGGCCCGCAGAAGTTCGGACCCGCGGAGATGGAAGGATCGGGCCGTGGCCCGCTTCACCCAGACCGAGCTCCAGACCTATTACGGCGTCTCGGTGCCCGACCTTCTCCCTCCCGACGACCAGCCCCTGCGGCTCCTCTTCGTCGGTATCAACCCGGGCCTGTGGACCGCGGCGACCCAGACCCACTTCGCGCACCCGGGCAACCGGTTCTACCCCGCCATCTACCGGGCCGGCATCATCAGCCGCCCCGTCGACGCGGCCGCCGGGATGACCGACGCCGACCGCGACTACTTCCGCTCGCACGGGATCGGCTTCACCAACATCGTCCGGCGCGCCACCGCCAAGGCCTCCGAGCTCACCTCGACCGAGCTCAAGGACGGCGGCGCCGAGCTGTTCTCCCTGGTCATGCACAGGAAACCGGCCGTCGTGGCGATCGCCGGCATCACCGCGTACCGAGCTGCGTTCAACCGCCCGAAAGCCAAGCAGGGTCTCCAACGCGAGCCGCTCGCCGGCTCCGAGCTCTGGGTCGTGCCCAACCCGTCCGGCCTCAACGCCCACGAGACCGTGCCCAGCCTGGCCACCGCCTACACCGAACCCGCCCGCGCCGCCGGCCTTCTCTGACTCCCCTCCCCTCCCGGGTCGAGAGGTCACTCGTGCAGGTCGAAGCGTCACCTCTGCAGGTCGAGTGGGCACCGCGATGCCCACTCGACCTGCACGACTGACTTCTCACCCTGCAGGAGTGACTTCTCGGCGAGGGGTCAGAAGCCGGTGGGAGGTTGGGGGAGGTCGGGGACGCCGAGCTTGCCGAGGAGGGCGAGGGCGTCGTCGGCGGAGACTCGGGCGGACTGGGAGTGGAGCATGTCGTCGACGGCGAGGTCGACCTCGGCGGTGAGACAGACGAGCACGTCCTCACCTTCGGCGTCGGCGGGGCCCTGGAAGGCGAGCACGGGCAGATAGGCGAGGTCGAGGGACGCGGTCTTCTGGAGGAGACGTACGGCGGCGAGCACCTCACCGCGCGGGTCGGCGACCTCCAGGGGGCGCTCGTCGACCGACGCGTCGCCCGAGGCGGGCACCGAGACGACGCCGGCGGTCGACGGGATGTCGTGCTGCTCGATGACGGCGACGCCGCCCGGGTGCACCACGACCGCCTCGAGCTCGCTTGCCCCGATGTTCACGTTGAGCACGACCAGGGCCGACTCGAGCTGGCCGAGCGCCTGGCGGAGCTTCTCCTCGCCGAACGTCTCCGGCGCCCCGAGGTCGAGCATCCAGCCGCCGCCCGCGGTGGCGACCCATCCGGTGGCCTCCTGCTCCTTGAGCGCGACCAGCTTCTCGGCCTCCTGGCGCAGCCGGTCGCGTTCGATCGCCGCGTCGTGCGCCCGGCGGCGCTCGTCGTCGAGCTCGGCCCGCAGCATCGCGACCTCGCTCTCGGCCATCTGCTGCAGCTCGCGGCGACGCTCGGACTCCTTGGCACGCGCCTCGGCCTCCTGCTTCTCGACGCGCAGGCGGGCGACCTCGAAGCGGCGTACGCCCTCTTCCAGCAGTCCAAGCGTGCGGTCGGAGACCGCGACGTCGGCGCCGGACTCGAGCCGGTCGCGCAGGGCACCCCAGTTGACCTCGGGGTGGTCGGTCACCAAGGACTCCAGCACCCTGACGAGTACGTCACCCGCGACTCCCGCACGAGACGCCAGGCTCGCCTGGTTGAACCGCACCGCAGCCCCCGAAGCCCCCGCAGCCCCCGCGGACACAGGAGATGCCGGCGCCGCAGACCCCGAAGGAGCCAGGCTCCACTGCCCCGGAGGCCCCTCGACGAACCCGCCCGAGCCGAGGATCGAGAGCAGCTCGTCCTCGGTCAGCAGTACTCGCTTGCCCTTCAGCGCGGCGCGCAGGACCGGCAGGCTCAACGGAGCCCGCAGGCGCAGGATCTCGGCGACGGCCGGCATGGAGGAATGAGGCATAAGGGGAGAAATCGGGTGGTTCGAACGTAGCTCTCGCAGGCGCCGCGATCGTACACCGGCCCACCGACACTTCCGGGGAGGCCATATACCACAGGCACACCGATACCCCTGGAGGCAATGGCTCGGAGATGTCATATCGCCACCACGGACCTACTGCTGCCACCTGGCGGAACTACGACATTGACGTGACTTCAGTCTGACGTCACTGCCCAGGTCGTCGGCGTAGGTCCGCTTTCCGTTCGCTGTAAGTTCTTGAGAAAGGAGGGGTATGTCTGCGATCAAGCGCGTCACGAACACCTCGGAGGCCGAAGCACTGGCGGCCCTGCTCAACGGTGAGGGGCGCACGAAGCCCACGGTGGTGGTGACGGTCGCGTCCGGCCATGCCGAGCCCTATGCCGACGTGGCGAGGATCGCGGCCGAGATCGGCGACCTGGCCGACCTCTACCTGGTCACCACCGGCGGCCACACCTGGGCGTTCTCCAACAAGATGACGCCCGGCACGCAGGTCTACGGCGGCGCCGGGCGCGTCTACCCGATCGGCCTGGGGTGGAACACCGACCTGAAGCAGGCGCCGCTGCGCTTCGCCTGGAGCAAGGCGGAGGGCCGCAAGCTCACCGCCCAGCTGGTCGACGACGCGCTCGACATGGCCGCTGCGGCCGGGCTCTTCGACAGCGCCCGCACCGCCGCCACCCGCGAGCGCCGCTCCGGCACGATCGTCTCGATCATGAGCGAGCGGGCGCTGGTCGATCTCGGCTCGGGCGACATGGCCTCGATCCCGCCCCAGCTCGCGCAGGCGGGCGTGGCGATCGAGCGCGTGCTGACACCGGGCATGCTCGTCGACGGCGTGCTCGAGAAGAAGTCGCGCTGGCTCGACATCCGCGAGACGCGGCCCACCGCGGAGGACGCGCTGAAGGCGTACGTCGCCGGCGATGTGGTCCCTGCCGAGGTGCGTTCCGTGCTCGCCGGCTCCGCCGACCTGCGCCTTCATCCCGACGTCACCGTCGAGCTCTTCCGATCGGAGGTCACCGATGACCCCAACGACGACCTTCGGGCCCTCCTCACGCCCGGCGAGGTCGTGCTCGCCCGTGTCGTGGCCGCGGGGCCGCGGTGGCGGCTCTCGCTGCGCGGCGTCGGCGAGCACGACCATGCGCGAGAGGCGCTCGCTCTCTACGTCGGTGGGCCGCCGTGGCTCGATCCAGATGCTCCGGCGCCGACTGTCGAGCATGGTGAGACTGGAGACTCTGGGGAATCTGGGCGATCTGGGGAGCCTGTGGAGGCTCCGGAGCCGGTCGCTCCGGCCGAGCTGGCTCCGCCGCCCGCGCGGAGACCGACGGCTCCCAGCCCGGCGATGATGCCGCGCAGGAAGGGTGGGTCTGTCCGGGCGATTCCGCCGACGGCGGTGGCCTCACCCGCGCCGGCTCCGGAGCCGGCGGCTGCGGCATCGCCCGCTCCCGCGAAGAAGGCGGCGGTGCAGTCGATGTCGCTGCAGGTGACCGCGATCAAGGCCGAGAAGGCGCATCTCGAGGCCGAGCTGGCCGACCTGCGTGACCAGGTCTCCGGGCTGCGCAACGAACGCGTCCAGTTCGCCAAGGATCTGGCCCGCGCGGCCCGGCAGGTCGAGACCCGCGACGCCGAGCTGGCCCGGATGCGTTCCCAGCTGCGCCGGGCCAAGCAGCGCACCGCCCCGGCCGAGGTCACCCTGCCCGTCTTCGCCGACCGCGAGCGCGGCTTCCGTCATCTCGTCGAAGCCGCCTGGGCACGACGGATCCCGGTCGGCGAGCAGGCCATCCGCCCGCTGCCCGACTTCGCGATCGGTGAGCGGTTCCTCGACAGCGTCGACGCGCTCGAGGGCATCGCCGTCGACAAGATCGCCGACGTCGTCATGGAGGTGCTCACCGGGCTCGCCGAGCATGCGGCCGGCCGTGAGCTCCACCAGCTGCGTACGTCGTCGGGAGGCAACGCCGCGCCGCAGTCACGCCCCGACGGCGCGGTCTGCTACCGCGTCTCCATGCAGATCCACACGCCCAGTGCGCGGCGGCTGCACTTCTGGAAGTGCCCCGACGGCACCGTCGAGCTCTCCCGCGTCGTCGTTCACGACGACGTGGAGCCCTAGACGACGGTTCGGCGGCTCAGCCCCAGCACCAGGTCAGCAGGCCGACCAGCGGGTCCGGGATGCGCTCGAGCTCGACGGCCTCACCGAGGATCGTGCCGTAGCGGATCTTGCGCCCCGACGCGGTGCCGAAGAAGCGATGCAGCTGGTCGGCGACCTCCTCGCCGCGGTGCTCGGGCTGGTTCTGCAGCGTACGGAACTTGCCGCCCTCGCCGTTGGACTCGAGGATCTCGACGATCCGCGCCGCCCCGATCGCCCGGATCATCTCGTCCTCGAGGTCGCGTCGGCAGGCGAAGAACCCCTGCCCGGAGAGGTCCTCGCCGATCTGGCGGCCGAGCGCGTTGGTGACGAAGTGCTCCTCGGCCTCGTCGTAGAGGCCGCCGACCCGGTGCCCCGCCGCCGTCGTCTCGCGGATGTAGCGCCCGGCGTTGCCGGCGCCGCCCATCGAGACGACCTCGATGCCGAGATCTTCGAGGTCCACTCCGTAACGCGGCGCGAGCGCCTCCACCAGAGCCTTGTCGGACTCCCCTTCGACGAGCAGCGTGATCGGTCTGACCGTCTCCGTCGTCGTTCGCTGGCGCTCACTCATGGCGTGGATCCTAGAAGACGACGTACGCGGCCCGGCATTTCCATATATGGAACAGCACTCTCTAGGGTTGCATATATGGAACAGCAGGTCAGTCGGTTGGTCGCCGACTGCATCGAACGCTCGGGGCTCAACGCGCGCCAGGTGGCGGCGCGGGCTGGTGTGTCGGCCTCGACGGTGCACCGGATCGTGCACGGGGTGGTCAGCCCGTCGGTCGCGACGCTCGAGAACATCACCACGGCGTGCGGCGCCGGGCTCACGATGAGCGCATCGCCGCTGGCAGATCCGGCGGCCGCGGCGGCGGCGCGAGCCCTGCTCGATGACATGTATCCGAGCGATGTCGCGCCCGAGGTGGAGAGCTGGGCGGGACGGCTCGATGCCTGGGCCGACGGCGACCCGCTGCAGATCGTCGAGGAGGCCGCACGCGCCTCCGGCGTGCTCCATCGTCCGGGCGCCATCCGACTGAGCGGGGACGCGACGGCCGGACGGCTCGCCTCCGCCGGCGACGCCTCAGGTCAGCGCTGGGCGCTCTCCGGCGCCGCCGGCCTCGACCTGCCGGCTTTCGACGAGGCGGTCGGTCGGGTCACGGTCTTGTGGTGCGAGGACCCGAGCGCGGTCGGAGCTCTCCTCGCCGGCGGGACTCTCCGGCCGGCGGCTACCGCAGATCGTGTCGCCGTTGTCGTCGCCGCTGCCGAGGCCGATCTCTTCCTCGGAGCGTTCGAGCGCGACCGTGTCGTCTACGCGGCCCCGGTCCAGATCGCCATCGACGCCATCTCGGTCGGCGGAGCCGCTGCGGATCGTGCCCGTGAGGAGATCCGCACATGGTGACCAAGCGGCCCCGCTGGGCGCCCGACCCCGAGACGTACGCTGCCCGCAAGCCGTCCGAGGAGGATGCCTATCGTCCGGTCGCGGACCGTGAGGCACGGACGCACGACGCGCAGATGCGTGACACCGGCGTGTGGTGGACCGAGGTCGACACGACCCGCCTGCGGCCCGGCGACACCGAGAGCGCCTGGCGACGATTCCGGGCGAACCTGCCGGAGCTGGTCTGGCACGCTGCCCGGCTCGAGGGCAACGGCTTCACTCTCCCCGAGGTCCGCTCCGTCCTCGCCGGCGTGACGGTCGGCGGACATCTGACCGAAGAGGAGCTGCAGGTGCGGGCACTCGGTGATGCGTACGGCGCGCTGCGCGACCTCGTCGGCTACGGCACCTTCGGAGTCGACAAATCGACGTCCGACCGGCTCAACCGCATCCTTGCTCGCCATGAGGCGCCCGGGGCCGGGAGGTTTCGCGGCGAGGGCGCGCTGCGGCGCGATCGCAGCGACGTGCTCCGAGCTCGTTTCACGACCCTCCAGGAGCACCTCGCCGAGACCGGAGACCCGCTGCTCCAGGCGCTGATCTACTTCTGCTCCGCTGCCCGCACCCGGTTCTACGTCGCGGGAAACAAGCGCACCGCCCTGCTGATGATGACCGGCATCCTGATGTCCAACGGCTTCGACACCATCGTCATCCCCTCAGCCCGCGGCCTCGAGCTCGACCATGCCGTCGACACCCTCGTCGCCACCGACGACGCCACCGAGCTGATGGCCTTCCTCGTCGACTGCGCTGGATCCAGGCCCGACCCCGTGAGATCGGGCCCCGTGGAGACACTCCCGACTGAGCTGGCCACAGCCGAGGCGAAAGAAAATTCGTTCACCGAGGACCGGGCGAACAACGGTTCGTACGTCGCCAACCCCGCGAACGGAATTTCAATCACTGGTGGCCGGGCGAACGAACGTTCATTCCTTGGCGATCGGGCGAACGAAAATTCGTTCATCGACGACCCGGCACACGAACGTCCATTCACCACCCACCCGGCGAGCGAACGTTCGTCCACCGGTGACCCGGCACATGAACGTTCGTTCGCCGACAACGCGGCGAATGAAAATTCGCTCACCGAAAACCTCGCGAACGAAAACTCGTTCGCCCCACGACGGGGCTACACCAGGCGCCTCCGATAGCGGGTCAAGCGAGCGCGACCTCTAGGTCCGCCCGGTCCCGCGTCGCCCGGATCAGCGCGGCGTTGTGCAGGTCGCTCGCGGCGGTCTTCGCCTCCGCCTCCTCCCGCGACCTACCGCCAACGAGAAACCGCTCCAGCAACCGAGGCACGAGGACGGAGTCGGGCACGTCGACGAACCACGCCTCGTCCAACAACCCGCGTACGTCCCGCCAGGGCCCCTCGTCCAGCAGCAGATAGTTGCCCTCCGTGATCACGATCGACTCCTCACCGATCCGCACCCCGCCAGGCACCGGTTCGTCGGTGACCCGGCTGAACGTCGGCCACGCGACTCGATGCCCTTCCCGGACTCGCCGCAGCGCGGCCACATACCCCTCGGCATCGAACGTGTCCGGCTCTCCTTTGCGGTCTCTCGCCCCCATCGCGTCCAGCTCGGCGTTGCTCAGGTGGAAGCCGTCCATCGGCGCTACCACCGCGGCCCGGCCGGCCACGCCGAGCGCGTCACGCAGCCGCCCTGCCAGCGTCGACTTCCCCGCACCCGGCGGCCCGACGATCCCCAGCACATACCGACCCGCCGCGCCGGCCTCAGCCCTCAGCCGCACCCGCTCCGCCAGCTCGACGACGCTGTCCACCCTGATCCCTCCTCAGCCTCCGACTCAGCCTCCGGCCACCACCGACTCCGGCCACCACCGAGCCATTCTGCTCGTTCCCCCACACCCCCTGGCCTATCGCACTAGCGTGCAGACGAGAGCCGAAGCATGCAGGAGGAGGCGGAGGATGTCAGCCTCGCCGGAGATCGAGTTCAACAGTCCGTCCGAGCCCGGAACGACCCCCACCTTGGGAGTCACCGGGGTGAGCCCGGACGAAGAGCACATCTACCGCCTCCTGGTCTCCCTCGGCGCCACCGATCAGAAGCACCTGTCCGACCTGATGCATCGCTCGGCGACCTCCCCCGAAGCGCTCGAGGCCGCGCTCGAGCGCCTCCTCGAGCGCGGCCTGGTCACCACCCACGGCGCACCGCCCCGCTACACCGCGACAGCTCCCGACGTCGCCTTCGGCCCGCTGCTCCTGGAGACCCAGGCAGCGGTCAACACGGCGAGCTCGGCGATCTCGGAGCTCGCCGAGGAGCACCGCTCCAACGCCCGCCGTCACAACGCCGAGCTGCTCGTCGAGGTGGTGACCGGCCAGTCGGCCCTGCGCCAGGCGCTGCGCAACATCCAGCTCTCGACCCGCACCGAGATGCTCTGGTTCTGCCGGGCGGGGCATGTCGCGATGCCGTCGAGCGACAACGACGAAGAGTTCGACATGCTCGCCCGCGGTGTCCGCTACCAGGTCCTCTACGAGCACGCGCTGCTGGAGGAACCGGGCATGATCGACAGCCTCGTCCTAGGCGTACAGGCAGGTGAGCAGGCGCGAGCCGTCGCACAGCTGCCGGTCAGGATGGCGATCTCCGACCGCACGATCGCGCTGATCCCGCTCGTGCCGGTGCGCGACGACATCACCGAGCCGACAGCCGCCCTGGTGCGCGACAGCAACCTGCTCACCGCCCTCATCGCCCTCTTCGAGAGCTACTGGGCGGCAGCCTCGCCGCTCCGGGTCGGCGACGCCTCGACCGACCCCACGTTGCAGGTCACCTCGCCCACCTCACCGATCTCGGCAGCCGACAGACAGCTGCTGTCCTTGCTGGTCGCCGGCGTCTCCGACAAGGCGATCGCCAGTCGGCTCAAGGTCAGCGGCCGTACGATCCAGCGCCGGGTCAGCGATCTGATGGCGCTGACCCGAGCGCAGACCCGCATGCAGTTCGCCTGGCAGGTCTCCCGGCGCGGCTGGCTGAGCGACCAGGACCACGACCGAGAAGACCAGCCACACCCTCAGCCGAGGCCGTAGGCACCCACGACCGTCTGCGTCATCGTCCCGCCGCCGCTGTCGCCCACCCGCACCTTCAACGACACGTCGTCGGCTCCGCGCGGCGGCCGCACCCGGGCGTCGAACGACTTCCCGTGAGGGTCCACCCCGAGCGGCGACCAGGTCGCCCCCTGGTCGAACGATGCCCATGCCTTCAGCGACGTGACCCGGGGCGCCTGCCGGCCCAGGCCAGGATGCTCGACGGTGAAGCGTACGTCCTGGAAGGCACGCGGTGAGACCACCTGGTTCGCGAGCCCGACCGGCACGTCGTAGTCGACGCGCATCATCGGCAGCGGCGCCGCCTTCCCTGCGGCAGGACGCTCCGAGCCGAACCTCCACACCGTGTCCGTGGCGGTGCCGAGCGTCCAGTCGGCCGTGCTGCGCCGAGTGCTCAGCTCGACCTGGTAGGTCGCCTTCGCTCGGTTCGCGGCGTACGTCCCCCAGACGCCGCCGCCTTCGCCGATGACCTCACCGTCCTCGAGCACCCGACCGGTGGCCTCTCTGCCCGAGGCCCGTGCGTACGTCGCCCCGGCTCCCTGCACGAACTCGGCGAGCTCGATCCTCAGCTCGTCTCCGGTGCGGGTCGCTCCGCCGGTGGTGACCGCCGGCCGCTGCACGCCGCCATACCAGTCGTAGCCGACCTTCTCCCCCGGCCGATACGTACGCAGCTCGTGGATCGCACCGCCGGAGATCGGGTTGATCTCGTCCCAGGAGAGATAGTGCAGCACGTGCTGGCGCCACACGGTGTCGCCGGTCGAGACATACTCGACCCGCGCCTGCGGCGTACGCAGCTCGTGCTGCGCCTCGACGATCGTGCTCTTCTGCCACGGCCGCCAGGCGAACCGCTGCTCCTTGGACCACTCGCCGCCGCCCATCTCGTGATACCTCGCCGTGATCGTCGCCGTGTTCTTCGACGACACCTGGTGCACGATGCGCTCCGGCACCCGATGCGGCGAGACCTGCACGATGTCGTAGCGGTAGTCGGGCGTCTGATCACCCTCCATCCGCAGCGACAGCGGGCCGTGCGCCAACCGCGCGGCGACCTGCTTCTTCTCCTCCTGGGAGAGCACCGCCATCGGCAGCGGCAGGCGGGTGCCGCGCCCGGTGAACTTCACCCACCACGAGACGCCGTCGTCGGGGGCGATCAGCACCATCGCCGCGCCGGCCTCGGCCGCGGCCGCAGCGACCGCCGCCTGACCTCCCTTCCGGGCCAGGTGCACGACGACGATCTGATCGCTCACGTCGCGCCCCGCGTAGTCCTCGGGCCCACCTCGCCCGACGTCCACGACGGGCAGCGCGCCCCTCAGCCGCCCCTCCGGCGAGTAGCGCTCATAGCGCGGCCACAGAGTGAGGCCACCTCGTCCGGGCTCCTCGGCCCGCAGCATCGGCGCCGACAGCTGCCACCGGGAGGAGAACTCGAAGTCACCCTTCTGCACCGGATCGGTCGGCGTGACGTAGACCTGCGACGTACTGTCGAACTTCATCGTCGAGTTCGTCAGGCTGCGTCCGGCCACCTCGCGATGGGTGATGAAACCGAGGTTGCCCCGAGGCTCGGCCGGCCGCGGTGTCTCGATCCGCATCCGGTTGGCCTTCCGGGCGTCGATGACCAGATCCATGTCGTCGGTGACCTCCAGCTCGGGGTCGACGATGACGTTCGCCTCCTCGCCGGCGCTGATCATGGCGTGCAGGAAGTACGTCCCCTCGGCGACCTCGATCTCGCGCGTCTCCCCCGCCTTGTCGAAGGTGAGCACGTCGAAGCGCGAGTCCTCGCCGAGCAGCACGATGGGTGACGAAGACGTGTCCTCTCCGTCTCTCGAGACGCTGTCGATCGTCACCGTGTGGGTCGGCGGCTCCTTCGCGACACCCACCGTGGTGTGCACGACGACGTCACCGGCGGTGGCGGTCAGCCACCCGGTGTGCTGGCCCGTGGGCAGCGCGGCCAGGTCGACGACGACCGGCACCGAGGCCGTACGCCCCGCCGGAACCGTCACGCTCTCAGCTCCGCCATCCTCGCCGATCGTGACGGCGTCCCCGCTGGCGTCGCCGCTCTGGTCGGTGAGCTCCAGGTCGAGCGACAGCTCGACGTCGCTCTCCCCCGTGTTGGTCCAGGTGACGTCGCGCGTGATGGTGCCGTCGTCGCCGTCGACGTGGCTGCCGAGGTCGACCGACCCGGTGCCGCTCACCGCCTGCGTGGTCGCGCGGGCCACGTCGACGCGACCACCGCCCTGCTCGTACGCCGTCTGCCCGTCCTGCGCGGCAGCGGTGCTGATCAACGCGTCCTTGAGCTGCGCCCGCGACCAGTCGGGGTGCTGCGACGCCAGCAGAGCCGCGGCGCCGGCGACGTGCGGCGCCGCCATCGAGGTGCCGCTGGCTGCGGTGTAGGTGGCGTCGACCGGGTCGCCGAGGCTGGTTCCTGCCGCCCGGGCAGCGACGATGCCGACGCCGGGTGCGGTGATGTCGGGCTTGACGGCCAGGTCGCCGACCCGCGGGCCGCGGCTGGAGAAGTCGGCGAGGCTGTCGTCGCGGTCCACCGCGCCGACGGTGAGCGCCGAGTCGGCGGCGCCCGGGGATCCGACGGTCGAGCTACCCGGCCCCTCGTTGCCTGCCGAGATCACGAACAGCATGTCGGCGGACTCGGAGAGCTCGTCGACGGCCCGGCTCATCGGGTCGGTGCCATCGGTCGGGTCGCCACCGAGGCTCATGTTGACGACATCGGCACCCCGCTCGGCTGCCCACTCCATCGCCTCGATGATGTCGGAGTCGTAGCCGGTGCCGGCATCGGAGAGCACCTTGCCGGAGATCAGGTCGGCCCCCGGCGCGACGCCGGAACGCGAGCCGTCGGAGGCCGCGCCCGTGCCAGCGACCGTGGACGCGACGTGCGTGCCGTGCCCATGCCCGTCATGGGCTGTCTCTTCGGTCGAGAAGTTCTCCTCGGCGACGACCCGTCCGGCCAGGTCGGGATGGTCGGCGTCGACGCCGGTGTCGAGCACGGCGACGGTGGCGCCGGTGCCGTCGATCCCGGCCTCCCATGCGGTCGGAGCGCCGATCTGCCGGGTGCTCCGGTCGAGGTCGGCCTCGACCTTCCCGTCGAGCCACAGCTTCTCGACCCCGCCGCGCAACGCCGGGGCGTCCGCCGACCTCGCGGAGCCGCCGGACCCTCCGGTGAGCGACGTCCAGAACGCCCCGGCCTCGGCCTTGTCGACGCTCAGCGCCTGGGCGTCGATGCTCTCCAGCCGCTCGGTCGGGTCTGCCCCGTCGAGACTCGCGGCGCCCCGCGCACTCGGCCCGTCGGCATAGGTCGCGATCACCGGCAGCTCGTCGACACCAGCGTCGTCGTATCCCTGGTCGATGAGGGCATCCACGCTGAACAGCTCGCGGTCGATCGCATCATCGGCGACGTACGGAACCACGTCGAGCGGCAGCATGTGCAGCTCCCCGTCGATCTCCATCTGGTGGACCGTGATCTCCTCACGCCCCTTCGCCGGCTCGAACGTCACCGACCGACGCCCGCCGATCGTGGTGAGACGTACGGTGTCACCGGTCAGCAACGTCACCGCCGTCGAGCGCTGCGTCTGCGCTTGCGACGCCGATCCCCGCGCCCCCTCCTCCGCTGCCGCCGCACCGGTCGTCGCGGCAGCCCCCACCGCCACCACCGTGATTCCTGCGATCAGTCTCCAACGCATGTCCTGCCGCCTCCAGCCTGGGAATTCGAGCCCCTGGGTGAAAACTCTCGCCCCATTCGGCCAGGCCAGTCAGCGGTTCGGACTGTCACACCTGCGTCATGTCACCAACGCGACAGGACACGCGCCATCAACCCCGACCCCACCACCGGCGCTTGGGCCGCTCGGCTTCACTGATGGCCACGGCACGCTCCCGGATCTCGGCAGCCAACCCCTCGATGCCTCCGTCGATGCCATCGAGGATGTGCATCTCCCCGGGAACCAAGCGCGCACACCACAACCGCGGTATCCGCCTCTTGTGGTCGACCGCTGACGGATCAACCGGCACGACTCGCACCTCGTCGAGGCTCGAGTACGCCGTCTCGACATCCCCCACCGCGATCTCCGTGCGCAACCCGTACTGCTCGTTCAGGATTCGCGTCGGCGTCAGCCACACCCCACCAGGTCGGAACAGACCTACCGCGCGGAGCGCGGGAAACCCCAGAAAGTACGCCGCAGGGAACGCCGCCAGCACCGGCCAGAGCCAGTTCTCCTCGATGGCTCCGACGATACCCATCACCAGGAACCAACCGCCCAAGATCAGAAACACGAGGAGGTTGAGGCCAAAGCCACGACGGTCCCTACGGGGAAGGAACCGGGCACGCTCGTCGTCGACGACCGTGTCCGTGGCTGGGAGTGGCGGAACCGCCGGCCGCTTGATGAGGAGCAGAGTGAAGCACGAGACCAACACGATCACGCCGAGCACGACCGGGAGCGACGACCAGACGATGGCGAACGGCTCGTCGTGATACAGCCGTAGAACCACTACGCCGATCCCGAGTGACAGCAGCCCTGACAGGACAGCCAGGGTGGCGCCGAACGGTCCTGGAACCGAAAAGGTGCTCAATCGAACCACCCGCCCACGGCCTTCACTGCCCCGGAAACTCCTGACCCGATGGCGTCAGCGGTGTCGCCGAGAGCCTTCCCGCCCTCGTCCAAGGCTTTGCCCACGTCGGGCCCGTTCTCGAACAAGGAGTCGATGGCACCATCGGAGAAGATCGCGGCCCCAGCTCCGACTGCCGTGCCTATGACAGCACCGACTGCCGTTCCTGCACCTGGGACCACCGACCCGATCAGCGCCCCAGTCGCGGCCCCGGCCGCGATGCTCGCCCCTGCGCCCGCCACGACTCCAACCGCTGCTGAGGCTCCCTGCGAAACAACGATCTGCGTACCTGTCTCACCTTCTTGGTAGTCGTTGTATATGCCGAGCCCGAGTCCGAGGGGTCCGAGAACCTTGCCGGCACGCCCAAGGACCTTCGGAATCTTCCCCCCATCGAGTTTTGAGGCGTCGTCAAGAAGCTTCTCGGCTTGGTTCAGCTTTCCCTCGAGTACGAGTTGATCGGCTCTGAGCTTGGTCTCATCGAGCGTCTTGAAGAAGAGCCACTTGCGCTTCATGTAGCGCTCTGGGTGCGCCTGAAGGTCTCTGATGGCTTGCTTGGTCTCGTCGACGAGCGATTGGGCCCGGGCGTGAAGCTTCGACTGCTTCATGGCGACGTTCACGCCGATCGCACCAGCTGCGGCATCGCCGAGAATCTCGGTGACGTTGAGAATCCACGCGGCATGTTGGTTGGGCGAATACTTGTGCTGCAGCGCCTCGCAGGCGGTCGCGTACTGCCGGTCGATGCGGGCAGCCTCAGCCTTCGCGTCGCTGTAGGCGATGACCTTGTCCATGTGGGCGTTGTACGCCGCCACGTCCTTCTCGTACTGCGCCACCTGCTCCGGTGTCCCGGAGAAGGTGCCCGGCGGCTGGACGGGCGGCTGACCTGGGTCCTCGACAAGAAATCCGGACACAACGAGCGACGCGGCCCGTGCCTCCGTCCGCACGTCCTCCATCTGGTCCTGGCACCGCCGCAGCTTCTCAGCGAAGTCTTCGAGGTCACCAGCCATGTCCTTGGCGGCCTTGTGCAGGTCCTCGGTCTTGTCGCGCGCCTTGGACATCAGGTCGACGAACTCGTCTCCGGCGTCGGCGTGCCACGAACCGTCTGCGTCCTTACGCGAGTCGTTCAGCTTGTCCACCGCGTCGTCGAGCTTGGCGGCCAGCTTGTTCTTCAGCCACTGCGCGGCGCTCTCGACGTGCGCGGGCTTGCCCTGGATCTCGGTGTCGACGCTCACTTGCCCATCGCCTTCTTGATGTCGTCGAGCCCCGCCTCAGCATCCGCGTCGGCGCGCTGGTAGTAACGACGGCACACCCCGACGGCGTCGGCAGCACCCGACATAGCGGTCGACACGTTCCCCGTGCTGTCGACGATCTGGCTCAACATGCTGGTGATCACCGCGGTCATCGGGCCGGCGTCGATACCGCTGGGCACTCCACCGGCCAAGCCCTCCAGCCCCTCGGCGCCCGCGTCGAGCTCGACGGTGATATCGCTGAGCACTGACAGCTCGACATCCACACTCATGCGGAGCCCTCGTCGTCGCTGAGACCTGGGTCGATGTCGAGGAACAACAGGTCGTACGGCGTCTCGTCGTGCACGCGCTGGAGCGCTGGCACGTCGCAGACCACCCACGAGGACTTCGGTAGGTAATAGCGATGAAGTCGATCGATCGCCGAATAGGTGTAGAGAGCAGTACGCCCGTCTTCCACCGTGTGCATGAGGACTCTGCGTGTCGCTGGGTCGTCCTCGCTCGTCGTCGGCACGTAGACGAACGGCGGAAAGTCGCGCCGCGCCCCCGAAGCTTCTGCAGCGGTCTCGCTGTCATTCATGGTCATACCCTCCCGATAGAGAAACTGATGTCAACGACCGCCTCAGCGCTCGCGACGGGGCTTGCGGGTCATGTCGGCGGCGGACAAACCAAGCTCCTGCTGAAGCCAGTCTGCAAGACCCTCCGCGGTGTGTCCCATCATCGAGCAGCGGACAACCATCGAGTCCGCGGCGATCCTCCGGCTCCCTCGCCACGGGGCCGGGCATTCGGTCACCACGGCTGGTGACTCCAGCATCAGGACCACCGCGTTCCCTCGACCGCGCACAATCTGAACGGCGCTCCGCGGGCAGCCGGCCCAACCAGCCGGAGTGTTGTGAACGATGTAGTCGTCCAGGAGCACGAGGGCCTCGTTGCGACGCCTCCCCCCGATGGCGAGCAGGGCCCGAGCAAGGAACCATGCGCCAATCGCTCCGACGATCACAGCGCCGAGCGCCCAGTCGCTCCCCGCCCGGAATCCGAGCACACAGATCACGACACCCCCGATGCCCAGTCCCAGGTCGAGCGCCACTGCATGCCACCAGTCGCCGCGCCATGCGTGAACCTCGACCCCGTTCTTGCCGTCGTAAACACATGGCTCAACCGTCGGCAGCTGACGCGTCCCCACCAGCGCGAGCCCCAAGGCGATCGTGATGCCGACAGCGAGCACCGTGAACCAGGCGGCCACGCGTATCGGAACGACGTCAGCAGGGACTTGCGAGAACGCAACCCAGGCGAGCAGTGCCCCGAGCGTCGCGAGGAAGAGGTTGCCCACGACCTCGCTCCACTTCTCGCGGCCACGGAACGGGATTGCTTGCGGCGAACTCATCGGATCAGCCCTTCGCTGACTGTCGTGTCCGGTGCCATCGTCTACTTCCAGTTCGAGAACAGGTGCTCAAGGACCGTCATACCCAGAAACCACTGATCTAAACCAGATCATCTCGACAAAATCGGACGTCGGCCCGGGCACGTCAAACCTCTGAACCGTCGCACCTCCACCGCTCAGTGCCCCACGCCCGCCGAGAACGCCGTCGCCAGATCCGGCAGCGCCAGCGCGATCACGCCGGTCCGTCCGTTCCGAGGCTCCGGGCACTCAGGTTAGGTACTAACCCCAGCTCCTCCACCGCCACCAGCACCTTCTCACGGGTGTCGGGGCGTGGGAACTCGAGCCACTGAGTGAAACTCTCGCCCCATCCGGCCAGGCCAGTCAGCCGTTCGGACGGTCACACCTGCGTCATGTCACCAACGCGAAAAGGTGTTGGCCGGAGATCGCTGATGGAGTGCGACACCCCGAATTACGCGGCCGACCATGCGATCATGCTTTCCATGCCGATCCCTTCTCCGCCCAAGGGACCCGAGCGCGACCTGCGTGCTTTCGTCCGGTACGCCGCCGACCGGCCCAGGGGCCCGCTCATGCTGATCGCCCTCAGCGCCCTCGTGGTCTTCGGACCATCGCTCCTCGGTGGTCGGTTCGGGTTCGTCGGCTCGATGGTGGGGTTCATCGTCGGCGTAGTCATCGTCTCCACCTTCTGGATCATCGTCCTGCGCAGCGGGAAGCCACCCCAGAGCTAGCGCCAACCGTGTTCTGTTCGCCGAGGGTGGTTGCTTCGGGTCAGATGAGCGGAGCCTGTCGAGTCACCGCCGGCCCCAATATTGGGTACCTGACGAGAAGACCCGTAACCCGCTGACACCGCGCCGGGAGAACCTCACACCAGACCTCGCCGAGACGGCCACCAAGGCCGCATCTGCTCCTCGGTTCCCCGACGTCTCCGACCTGCCCCGGACTGGTCAGGCAGACCGCGATCGCCGCCGCCTGCCCTGCACCATCTCGGTCGGCCAGCCCTGTCTGCCAACGGCACAGACAGGAACGAAGAAAGAAAGCAACAGATGAACTACTCGTACCCGCCCCCACCGGCCGCCTCCGGTGTGACGGCCCTTGACCAGGAGATCCACAAGGCCGCCGCCGAGGGCTGGACCGTGGCCAACCGCGACTCGTACAACGCAGTCCTCACCAAGGGCGGCAAGGTGCGCCACGTGATGCACGGCATCATCTCGCTCCTCACCTGCGGCGTCTGGCTGTGGGGCTGGGCCATCGTCGGGATCCTGGGCGCCCGTCAGACCATGACCTTGACCATGGATGCGTCGGGCCACGTCAACCGCCAGGGCCCGAAGTCCCGCGCGCCCTATCTCGCCGGCGTCGCCGGACTCTTCGTCATCCTCGTGATCGTCGGAGCATTGATCCCCAACGAGGACGACGCTTCCACTGCGACCGACCCGGGCGAATCGGCCGCGCAAGGCGCCGGCACCGAGGCCGAAGAAGCGGCAGCGCCGGCGAAGGACGAGGAGAAGGCCTCCAAGCCGAAGCCCAAGGCCAAGGCCAAGCCGACCGTGGTCGATGCCTCCGACCTGGTCAAGGAGTTTCAGGACAGCGAGTTCACCGCCGACAAGAAGTACAAGGGCAAGACCCTGAAGATCACCGGTGGTGTGGTGACGACCATCGACGCCCAGATCTTCAACGACGAGAAGTACGACGTGTCGTTCAACGGCGGAGCGGACTTCGAGTTCCTCAGCATCACCTGCTCGAGCGTCGCCGACAAGTACCTCGACAAGCTCTCTCCGGGACAGGACGTCACCGTGGTCGGCGAGTTCAAGGACGGCGGCGACCTCGGCGTCGAGATGAAGTCCTGCGACTTCTGACAGCTGGTCAGGGCATCGTCTTCGCTGCCCTGACCACGCACTCCCGTAAAGGTCGATCCGCGCCGCCGGCACCGCTAGTTCGTCGGGGACAACGATGCCATCGTTGAATGCGGACCGGGTCGAGGACCTCTTGCCGCCCGTTGGATCCGTCGTTCTTGGAACCTTGGTGAAGCCACGCACCGTGTCGGCGGTACGTACTAGCATCGAAACTGTGACGACACCCCCCGACTTTCGTCCAGCACACAACAAGCTGGAGGCGGTAACCCGGATTAGCGGCGTGACCGGGGCACCGCCCGAGACGCTCGGCCCAGGAGGCAAGGAACGGCGCGCTGCCCTGGCGAATCTTGCCGACGGTCTTGGCCTCGACCTTGCTCCGAACTTGTCAAAGGTCGAGTTGGGCGAAGCTCTCGGAGCTAGGCTCGGCTTTACCTGGGACTCTGCCTGTTGGTCAGCCGGGAACACGATCACATTGACCGGCCTCAACCGAATACTTGAAGCCGCTGAACGGTTCTTTCCTGTGCCCGGCGCACGCAGTCCCAACGAACACAGCCACGGAGGTGCGGAAGTCTTGACCGGCGACAATTCTACGCAAAGCGACCTGGACGAAGCACGCCAGGAGGTCCAGGTCGCGATCGCAGAGTCGCTCGCAAACCTGTCTCAGCACGAGGTTGCACCCCCTGACGTCCCGATGGACTGGGAGCCGTTTAAGGCAGACCCGCCCGTTGACCTGCAGTCGGACGTATGGATGATGCGCATCGCGTCGTTGCAAGGCTGGCTGCGTTTCCGATCTCCGCTTGTCATGACGAGCCCCGAGTCGTTCTGGGACTCGCTCCTCTCTGAACTAGATGTCGGCGCAGATGGGATCTCAGCAGGACTGCTGACTTTGGAAGCGCTCGATCATCTTCGGATCCGTGCGGAACACGCCGTGATGCACGCAGACGCGTTCGTCGCCGAAGTCCAAGCCGCAGATGGCGAGACCGCAGGTCCGTCGCGCGCATGGGGAGAAGCTTGGGACGAGGTAGACGAGCTCGACGAGCAGCAGACGGCTGAGCCGCTGGTCGCAACCACCAACGTCTGGCCCATCTACTTGTTCAGCAAGAAGGCAGAGAAGGGCGGACTGAATCTGACTCCGTCCTACCAGCGCTCGGATGTGTGGCCACTAGCCGACCGGCAACTGCTCATCCAGTCGATCCTCCGCGGCGTTCCGCTTCCCTCGGTGATCCTTCTCAAGCCGGAGACTCCAGGGTTGCCCCACGAGGTCGTCGATGGCAAGCAGCGCTTGACGTCTATCTTGAGGTTCATCGGACAGCACCCGGTCGCTCTCGACAAGGTCCGAGAGGCCGACGAGCAGTTCCCAGAGGACAAGTTCGACAAATTGTTCCATGAGGACTATCCAAAGTTCCGCAAGACGTGGAAAGCCCGGTTTGGTGAGGAACTGACAGTGACCCGCGAGGGTGACTACTATTTCCCATTCAAACTTCCGGTAAGCACAACCGGCCTTCCCGAGAACCTCCAACCCCTCTTGGGAAAGTACTACACACAGATTCGCGAATCGGTCATCCCGATCGCCGGCGGCGATCTCCGGGTCGACGAACTATTCGAAGACGCTGTCGAGTACAAGATTCCGGTCATCGAGTACCAGCAGGCGACTCAGCGCCAGATCCATGATGTGTTCCGCCTGTACAACAAACAGGGCAAGCACCTGAATGCGGAGGAGATCCGCAATGCGATCTACCACGAGCTCGGTCTGACCCGTGGGATTCTCGTAGCGGCTGGAGACGCCGACGACAAGGACCCGTTCGCAACGATCGCTCCTTTCCTAAGCGATATCCGGAGCGAGGTCGATCGACTGGGAGAGAACCTGAAGAAGTACGGCATCGGCACGAGTCGATACCGTCGGACGAAATTGCTGTCCTGGATGATCGCGCTGCTCGCTTTTGATACGAGGGACAGTTCCGGCAAGGTCCGAATGCTCTCGACTGCTGGGCACATCAACGCGCTCTTCGATCGAGTCAAACGCTCGAAGAGCGATCTCCTTCAGCGAGAATCCGCCATCCGGGACGTGACCGGACTCGTGGCCCGGGCTGTCGACATCCACCTTGGGGAACTCGCATGGCACGGGGCATTCCCAGTCGGCCAGGAACCAGGCACACCACCCAAGAAGAAGGCCTGGCAGGATCTGCAGCTCGTAGGCACAGTGGTCGGCGTCGCCCTCGCCGTCGCCGTTCATGGCGATGCGGTGGAGAGCCATATCGAAGACGCCGGTGAGTTCCTCGAAGAGAGGAGCGCCAGCCTCGACTGGTGGCGCCCTAGCAAAACTCAGACCGCCACTCAGTGGAAATACATCGCGCGCCTGGCAACAGACGTTGCGACCGCCCTAGGTGTGGACCCCGCAACAGCCGACAAGGAGTTGGAGCGCCGATTCGGCGGATCTGGCGCCGGTGCTCTCTTCCTGCTCGCTGAGGGATTGCCTGCTGGGCGGGTCTCCTAGTCGCCGTGGCTCCAGAAGTTGTTTCCCCTAATCCGCCTCCAACAGAGGTCGCGATGCCCGTCGGCTGGTGGGAGAACTACACCACCAGACTTCGCGCAGGTGTCACCGACACAGCACTGTCGGTGGTCGAGAAGGACTGCCGGTATGTAGTTGATAAGGGCGTGCTAGGTGCGGGAGCACCGGGTGGGCCCGGGTGGCCGACCAGTCGTGTGCGCGCGGGGCTTGTGATCGGCGCTGTCCAGTCAGGAAAGACTGCATCCATGTTCGGCGTGACCGCCCAAGCACTCGACGCGGGCGTCGACATGGTGCTGATTCTCGCGGGCACACGACTGGCCCTTTGGCGCCAGACCGTCGAGCGATTTGTTCGACAGGTTGACTTCGAAGGGTCAGCATTTCGGCTCAAGAAGCGCAGGTTGTTGTTCCCCGATCCGGGGTTCATGCTGTCAAGCAGCGGGGGCCTGCCGCCGTCCGATCTGTATTCGCTCGTACCCTCAGACGTCGAGCGGGCCATAGACAACAACCGCCCGATAGTCGCCTTCGCGATGAAACATCCAGACCACCTGCGGGCAGTCTCCCGGCAGCTCCGCGAGACCCTCTTTCCGCTCCTGGAAGTACGAGACAAGCCCTTCCACCTGGTCGTGTTGGACGACGAGGCTGATGATGGCTCGATCCTGGACGCTGTTGCCGAGCAGGGGATCGACCCCGTCATGGGCCAGGTGAAGCAGACACCGCGATCGATCGCCGGAATCTGGCAACATCTCACCGAGTCTGAGACTGCCAGCAAGCACCTATACGCAACATATGTCGCCTACACAGCCACCCCGCAGGCGAATCTCTTGCAGGAGAACCACAACCCGTTGGCACCGCGACATTTCGTCGCCTGCCTCCGCACACCTTTTGACGAAGGCGAGATCTCCCCTCGCCAAACCACATTCAGGGAGCCGAGCGGCCTTCATCGGTATTACACAGGTGGTGCCGTCTTCTACGAGCGTGGCGAGAGTGCCGACCTTTGCCGCACAACGCCCGACGACCCAGACGAGGCTTTGAGGAGCGCCGTTCGCGCGTACCTGGTCGCCGGCGCGATCCGCAATGCCCGAGCAGCAGGCCTCGGGACCCTCGACGCCCGCGCGGCAACTTTCGAGTCACTTGATGACTTAAGGGCCGCGGTACACGGGCCGCACACGATGCTCATCCACCCATCAGGTCTGGTCAGCGATCACTTTGCGACAGCGACCGACCTGCTCGCCTGGGCCGGAGCAACCGACGGGGCCACGGCTCGCAAGATGCTCGAGGAGGACGACACTTTCCTACCTGCAAGTCTTGGGGAAGACGTCCTGCAGAACGAGAGCGAGTGGCAGGAGTGGCACGTGGCCTACACAGAGGCCGCAGGCGCCATCAAGAGCGAGTTCGACCTTGTCGCGACTCCGCAGGTCCCGGCATGGGACACCGTCCGAGAACTCTTGATCGAGCAGGTGATCCCCGCAGTCCGTCTCGCGATCATCAACAGCGACGAACGGGCAGACGATCGGCCTGAGTTCGACCCCACCCAGTCAGAAGGTGCGTGGCAAGCTCCTCGAGACCTCGCCACCATCTTCATCTCCGGCAACGTCATGTCGCGGGGGCTGACGTTGGAGGGCCTCACCACCACCCTGTTCCTGCGCCGCTCAAACAGCCCGTTCGCGGACACACAGATGCAGATGCAGCGTTGGTTCGGCTACAGAGGCCGCGATCTAGAGCTCTGCAAGGTGTTCCTGCCTAGCGAGCAACTGTCACTGTTCCGCCAGTACCACAGCACTGACGAAGCTATGCGACGAATGGTGATCGCAGCGATGAACAATGCCAGCAGCGACCGAGCACCACTACCCACGGTTCTGCATGGTCGTGACTTCCTTGCCACCGGGAAGATCGCCAAACTCTCCCAGGTCCCCCTGTCTCCAGGACCGCTTCCCATGATCGCGCTCACGAACGACGGCTGCACTGACGACCCCAACCTGGGACTTCTCACGAAGACCTTCGAGGGGGCATCTGACGATGTGATCGTCCAAGGCCGCCTGCGTGGCCGCGTTCTCGCCGAGCAGTTCGACCTAGAACAAGTGGCAGACCTGCTAGACGACCTCAGGTACGAGACATATCGACCCGGCAGAAGCCACGCGACCGCCGAACATTGGGAAAAGCTGCAGGCGAGCCTCGAGTTCGACTCCTCCGACCCACTGTTGCCGCTCTACCGTGCACCAAAGCCTCCAGACGGGACGGCACACGACGCACCACTGGCTCCGTGCCCATACGGCATCGCCGCCTACCTCCGTCTGTGGTCAGCTCTGCTCAGCAGGAGGGCACCCGGATTCGTCGCGACCGATGATCCAGACCTCCTCTGGAGCATGGCCGACCTGCAGGTCAAGAATGCCCACCAGCCACGCTTCCACGTGGGCATCCGCTACGGCGGGGCACATCCCGTGACAACTGGACCGCTTGGGGAGCTGCCGTTCAGCATCCGGCCCATGAATCGCTCGATCGATGATGACCGCTTCATGAGAGGGTCATGGGGCAGCAGGAACGAATCGCCGTCTCCAGGCGGCTACCTTGGCGACGAACTGTTCGACTATCACGTCAGTGGCCGGACGCCGCCGTACAAGGCGGTGGGCGATACCGACCGTTGGCGTCCTCCTGGATCGGATGGCTTGGTCCTGTTCCATGTTCTCGAAGGGACGGCTGGACCGACTCTCGCCGTCGGCTTGGCGATCCCCCGAGGCGGCCCAGATCAGATACCCGCACTGTTGAACACATGATTCTGAGGTCGGAACGGAGACGACGTTGACGGACTACGAGTCCCTCCTAGCACGCATCATCGAGATCCAAGCACCTGCGCAGCCGGACGACCGTTCTGTCGAATGGGTCGACAGCGCTGAAGCGCTCGGGGTCGCTCGGACCTATAACAACCGAGTCGAGCTGTTCATCCCCGGTCCCGAGATCGAGGCACGGCTGCCGTCAGTGCGGGAGAACCTCGCTCATCAGATTTGGTATCGCACGTCTGGAGGCAGTCCTGAGTTCGAGGCAAGCAGACTGGTGCTTCCAGCGGCGGGCCACTTCAACCAGGTTGCTGCCTTCATCTGCACCGAACTGCTCCGCAACGGCGTCACGGACGATGCCCAACGATCCTTCGCCATCACCGAGCCGGTCATCGACCTCGCTCTGATGCGACTGCATCTCAGCGATCAGGCATTGACCGGGCTGATCGGCGAGCTACTCCTCATGGAAGCCATGCTTGTTGCCACGCAAGATGGCCCAGGCATCGAAGCCGTCTTCAACGCATGGGCCGGATTCGGAAGGTCATCCCGTGACTTCACGCTCGGGACACATGGCATCGAGGTCAAGACCACCACGAAGACGGCCTCTTCCCACCACGCTCAGGGTGTTCACCAGGTCGAACCCCAAGGGGCAGAGAGCGCCCTAACCCTGGTGAGCATCAGCATCGAATGGCTGGGGGAAGCGACAGACGGCGCCGACGCGCTCCCAGATCTCGTCAATCGCATCGTCCAACGAGTCGTCTCTGCCATGGGGGCAGATCCCTCTCAACAGATGCTGGCTGAGTTCCTGGTCCACGTGCATGACTACGGCGGTGGCGGCGACTCCGGCTATGACCACCTCACGATGGCGGAGAATCCCGCCTTCGATCGCCCTTTCAGACTGCGGTTCGTGCGTGGTTACGACATGACCGACCGAAACATCAAGGTCATCCGAACCGAAGACATCGCCGAACGGCCCCATACGGATCTGGCGTCGGTCGAGTTCCGGGTGTTGTTGCCCGCGAAAGTCTCTGGCGACCTGAATCCGATAGTCGGTCTCAACAAGACTGCCTCCTCGTTGATCGGCATCACGCCGGAGGCAGACATACAGTGATCCGAGGCCAGGCCCCAAGTCCGTCCCGAGACGACACGCTGCGCCACCTCGTCACCGGAGTTCGAACGCCAGCTCTACCATGCGGTAAGGTCCAGCCATGAGCGTGGTGTATGATGGTAGGTTTACATTCGTGGATCTGTTCGCCGGGATCGGCGGGTTCCACGCCGCGCTCAGCAAGTTCGGCGGCCAGTGCGTCTACGCCGCCGAAAAAGACCCGGCTGCCGCGAAGGTCTACCAGAAGGCGTGGAACCTCGATGACCACGACGGGTTCGCGTTCACCGAGGACATCAACGAGGACGTCGAGCCAATCGATGACCTCACCACCATCGACGAACTCGCCCGCATGGCGGCGAACGGCGCCAGCACCATCGCGGACAAGATTCCGCGGGACTTCGATGTCCTCGCCGCGGGTTTCCCGTGCCAAGCCTTCAGCAAGTCAGGGCATCAGCGAGGGATCCTCGACGAGACCCGCGGCACTCTCTTCTACAACATCCTTCGCATCGTGGCGGAGCGAAAGCCAAAGATCGTCTTCCTGGAGAACGTCCGAAACCTGGTTGGCGCAAGACACCGCCATACCACCTTCACAACCATCGTCACCGCGCTTGAAGGTCTTGGTTACATCGTCAGCCCCGAACCGACGATCATCTCGCCGCACCGCATCCCACCAGAGATGGGTGGCGGGCCTCAGATCCGTGATCGCGTCTACATCCTGGCCATCCGTGCTGAACTGACCTCGGAACGATCGCCGTTCCGGAATTTCGAGTATCCGCCGGCGTGGAACCCTAAGACCGGGTGGAGCATCACCGAGTCGCTCCTGGATGACGACGCGCCAGCCGCAATCACCGATCGGTGGCTCGCCAGCCTGTCCGACCTAGGTCGTGCCAGTGAGTTGCGCGATCTCCGCGGCGCCAGCGAGCAGCATTCGGTCGAAGGGTCCGAATGGTGGGTCGCCTGGGAGTCTCTCCTCAATGAGGTCGTGGCGAGACGTCACCTGCGGACTGGCTCCGGCACCGCGCCGTTCCCGGGATTCCCGATCTGGTTCCGCGCAGCCGAGGAAGCATGGGAGGCACGAGAACGCACGGACGCTGACAGCCGCGACCTCACCTGGAAGCGCGAGTTCCTCGACAAGTCATTGCGGTTCCTGGCTGACTATTCCGAGGAGATCAACGCTTCTGGGGTCCTGCAGCGAATCCTCGGCATGCCGCACAACAGCTGGAAAAAGCTTGAGTGGCAGGCCGGCGACGCCATCTCACTCGATGAGTGCCTCATCCAGTTGCGACCATCTGGGGTTCGGATCAAGAAGGCGAACTACACACCAGCGCTGGTGGCAATCAACCAGACCCCGATCCTCGGAGAAGAGCGCCGTCGGCTCACCCCATACGAGGCTGGACGACTGCAGGGGTTCCCCGACAACGTCTACAAGGCAATGCTGGAAGCCGGCCAGAAGCCGGCCGAGTGCTACAAGCAGTTCGGCAATGCGGTTCACGTGGGCGCGGTGACGTACGGCCTGACGCAGTTCATGAACCACTACTTCAGAAGTAAGCCACCGAGCGACCCGCGTCTCGGCTTCCTGTGGGATGGCATACTCGCGAGCCCGGCCTGGAAATCGGTCGAAGAGGCCGATCACCTGAATATTTAGGCGTGGACCAGATGGCGTCCTTACCGCGCGACCCTGAAGCCCAACACGTCCCTGCGCATCCGGGGTCATCATCGGCCTCTGTGTCGCGTCGGATGAGCAAGGCGAAGCGGCGTGACACGGACGCCGAACTTGCGCTACGACGCGAGTTGTACCGTCGCGGCCGGCGCTACCGGGTCACATACCCGATTCCTGGACAACGACGCCGCACAATCGATGTCGCTTTTACGAAGGCACGCCTCGCAGTTTTCGTCGACGGCTGTTTCTGGCATGGCTGCCCGGAGCATGGGACGAAACCGCGGTCCAACAGCGAATGGTGGCTGACGAAGCTTGCAGCCAACAAGGCCCGTGACGAGGACACCGACCTACTGCTGGGTCAGATCGGTTGGACAGTCATCCGTATCTGGGAGCATGAGTCGCCGGACAGTGCTGCCAACCGTATCGACGCGGTGCTCAACCGTCACAATTGACCGCAACGATGGTTCTTTCCTTCGCGATTGGAACCCACGGCTTTCCGGAATAGGACCAGGCACGGGCCTCCGCCTCCAAGACCCTAGCCAGGGCACGCTCTCTATCTACCCACATACTTGCTGCACGTCCGTGGCACGAGGCGAGTCGGCGTGCAAAGGTGGGGTTGTGGCGGCCAACCATAAGGTGATCCATGGCGATGACCTCATCTACCGGTTCCTGCGCGACCTGTTCGCGAACGATCCTGACCGTCGATTCGGTGCCGTTGCACGTTCCCTGATCGCAGCGACTGCGATCTGGTTTCCGGTCAATCTGTACTCCACCTTGCCGGTCCTCGCCCCGTTCGTGGTCCGGGACACGTCGGCCCGCGGAGGACGAGGCAAGCCCGACGAGTGGTCGAGCCCTGATTCGCGGGGATACCTGCGAGATGACAACTCGATGATCAAGGGGCTCCCCCGTTCGCTAGACATCCGCGCGCCTGCGCAACCCCACCTCAACGGGCGCCGGATGGGAACTGAGTTCGTCGCGGCGCACGTCTGGAGAGTCACCGCAGATGGTGGCCCACTGGCGAGCCGTCGACCACTGCTCAATTCCTTCGTGCCAAACCTTGTTTGGGTTCCGAGCCAGATCGCCAAGCTCACAGACCTCGAGCGCCAAGTCGTCCAACGCACGCTTCAGGGAATGTCGTGGCTGCTGTATCACGATGTAGACGTGCATTCTTCGATGGCGGACGTCGCGAAAGAGGCCTGGGCTCTGCTCCCTCCTCCGGATCTCGCGTACATGGGTGACGTCACCTCCGTCGATTGGAACTTCTTCATTCACACAGACCGCTTCCTCACGACTCGATTCCAACGAATTGACTTGGTCCGCGCAGCCGCAACGGAGGTCCTCCAGGGCATCACACCGAGCACGAAGGTCATCTCGACTCGCTACACCGAAGGACTCCCAGGTGTCGATCATGACGCGCTCCGCGATCTACGGAGATTTCTGAATCGTTTCAGCCGCGCCTGACATGTCGGAGGCCGGCGATGTTGTTGTGCTCGTCGTCAAGCCCGACAGTGGTGTCGGACCTGCGGCGCGAAAGGTGATTGGCCCGGCCTGACCGCCACCGTCGGAGCGGCCTGGCCGGGAGACTAGGTGAACTGGCCGACCAAGCGCTCCGCGGTAATGGCGACGGTCCAGATCTGATCTTCGTGTACGTCGCAGATGCGCAGTGCGGAGGCTGCGATGGCGTGGCGTTTGGTGTCGGTGAGCGTGTCGCCGGTGCGGCGGATGCTGACGACGACTTCGACGAGCTGGAGCAGCACGTTCCCCAGGCGGAGGTCATGGTGGCGCTTGTGGTCAGTCAGGTGTGAGGCGATGCGGTCGTAGGCGTCGATGAGTTCGCGTCGTACGGCCTTGGAGCGCTCGAACAATGGCTGCCTGGCCACGTCGGGGAGCCTGGGGAGCATGCCCGCGTTGTGTGGCGCGACGGCGAGGGTGTGGGCGTCGAGGAGCACGAGGACGTACAGGACGGTCGCCCAGCCGTGATCGGCTGCGAGACCTTCGATCTCCTTGACCTTGTCGGTCATTGGGCGGATCGTCTGATCGAGCAGTTCACTGAGGATCTCGCCTTTGTCTGCGAAGTGGTAGTAGAGCGAGGACTGCCGGATCCCGACGGCCTCGGCGATGTCTCGGGTGGAGGTGCCTGCGTAGCCGCGGCTGGTGAACAGACAGGCGGCGTGGTCGAGGATGTCCTCACGCGCCGATCCCGTCGCGATCTGCCCGGTGTGACGGGGACGCCCTGGGACTCCGGGTCTGCCGGTGCGGGTCATGGTTGCTGGCATCTCGATCTCCGTTTCGGCGTGGCGTGGTGGCCACGGCTTTGACCTGATCAGCGTGCTGGAGCACCGCAGTCAGGCGCCCCTGCCGGATCGCAACTTTCGAGACAGTGCGCTAACCACTCTTTGACCTGCGGATTCGGGTGCTGAGGAGTCGAGATCTTGTATCTGGATGCAAGTTTCTGCGCCGCGATCACGCATCGGTGGCTGCCTGCCGAAAGCGCGGATACGATCGCGTCAGACAAGGGCCGCAAAAGACGATCGGGCGAGGTATCCGAAGTGGCACGCAGTGAGCGGGCGGCGCGTGAGCAGCTGCGCATGCGCTTGGCCGCCGAGGATCGCTCGGTGGCCCAGATCGCCGCGCAGATGCAACAGGCCTTCGGAGACCGCCCACGGCGAGCCTGGCGTGCAGCGCTCGGGTGGACGCAGTGGAAGGCGGTCCAGCAGTACCGGACGGTCAACCCGGATGCCCCGATCGATGACTCCCGACTCTCGCGATGGGAGAACTGGCCCCACGGAGGTTCTCGCCCCGCACTGGAGGACCTCGCGCGTTTGGCTCGGGCCTTCGGGAACGGTTGCACGGTCCTCGACCTTCTCGACGACGTCGATCACGAGCACCTGCCACTGGCTCAACAGGATCTGCTTCGGCAGCTGCAGGCCCCAACGGCTCCGGCTGCTCGGCCTGCCCGGGACAATGGCGCCGTGGACCTGACTCGACGTGAGGCACTCGGCGCGGCCGCTGCAACCGTGGTGTCGTGGGGCGCCCCGCCGACGGCAGGACGACGCTACGGCACCACCGATGTCGCCCGGGTCTACTCCACCGCGGGCGGGTTCGCTCGGGCCGACCAGAAGCTCGGCGGCGGGAGCGCGCTCGCTCAGGTCACGACGTACCTCTTGAACGATGTGCAACGCATGGTCACCGGCGTCTTCCCGAACGAGTCGGTCAGAGCGGCGATGTTCGCCGCTGCCTCCGAGGTCGCCTACGTCGCCGGGTGGATGGCCTTCGACGACGCCCGCCACGGCCAAGCGCGTCGCCTGCTGACCACATCGGTCAAGCTCGCCGAAGAGGCCGGCGACCCGGCACTCGCGGGCCACGCACTTCGAGCACTCGCACATCAGGCGATCGAGCTCGAGAAACCCAATGACGCCTTGGCGCTCGCGGAGGCATCCGTGGACGGCGACCGATACCGCACAGCGTGCCTGCGTGAGCGTGCGCTGATCGGTGTCGTCCATGCTCGCGCACTCGCCACCGCGGGCCTGGGCGGCGCCTCCGCTGCAGCGCTTCTACGTGCGGAGAACGACCTGGCGGCCGCGAGCAGCGGCGATGAGGAGCCGAGCCGGGTGTTCTTCTTCTCCGAGGCGTCCCTCGCACACGAGACAGGTCGCACGCTCTACGCCAGCGGCGACCTCAACGGTGCCGAGGCCGCCTTGACCCGGAGCGTCGAGCTGCGTGGCAAGGAGTTCGTCCGCACCCACGCGGTGACCCTCGGTTACCTCGGCGAGATCCAGGCCGCCCGGGGCCACCTCGACCGTGCCGGAGCGACCTGGTCGACCGCACTGGACGCAACCAGCGGCGTACGGTCCGGCCGTGTCCGCGACATGGCAGCCACCGTGCGCCAGGTTCTCCAGCCGGTCCGTGCGACCAGCGAGTTCGCAGACCTCGACCAGCGCGCCGCTGCCTACCTCGCAACAGCCTGATCCCACCCCAGCGCCAAGGAGCATCCATGGAACCCATCCCCATGACCCCGATCGCCCAGGTCGTCGGCGGCCGGACCGAGCCCACTGACGACTACTGGGGCGGCACCCAGGCGATCATCCGCCTCGACCCCGACCTGTTCCCGCTCGAGGCGACCCAGGGTCTGGAGGAGTTCTCCCACCTCGAGGTCGTCTTCTTCTTCCACCTCACCGACCAGACCGACCTCAACCTCGGCCTACGTCGCGCCCGCGAGAACCCGGCCTGGCCCGAGGTCGGCAACCTCGGCCACCGCAACATGCGGCGCCGCAACTGGCTCGGCATCTCCCGCTGCAAGCTCATCAAGGTCGATGGCCTCGACCTCCACGTCGAAGACCTTGACGCCGTCGACGGCACTCCGATCCTCGACGTGAAGCCCTGGTTCGCAGAGTTCGGCACGCGCGGGAAGACTCACCAGCCGGCATGGGTCACCGAGATGCTCGGCGACTACTTCGCTCCATCGACAACGGCATAGCCGCCGCTCGGTAGGCGGTGGCGACCGCCGAAACCCTGAGCGAGACTGCTGTGGGACATCGGGAGCATCGGGGGTCAGCGCGTGGACGGTCGAGCACCGCAGCGCATACGCCGGCCGCGCGGACGATCGCGTCTTTTCGTGGCGCTACTCGGCCTGACCTTCGTCGTCATCGGATCGATCGTGGCCGGGTCGCCGGCGGGCGCAGCGGATCTCGCGTGCAATAACGACGATGCGCCGATCCCGGCCTCGCCGCACGGCGCCGGGTCGTGGATCGTGCAGCTCGAAGAGAGTCCGAAGGATGCTGATCCGTTCGACGACGAGGGCGTGAGCCTGGAGTCGACCTACGGCACGACCCCGCAGCTGTGGACCTACGACAACGGATGCACCGGCCAGTTCGTCGCCGGAGCGGGGACGGCGATCGGAAACATCCTGCTCCAGGTCTCCGGCACGTTCCCGAACTGGACCCACGCGCTGCTCAACGCCGTCGTCGACCCGGACTCCCCGGTCCAGGCCCTCGACAACCCCGTCGTCGACGCGACCCGTGCGGTCACCGACGGTGTCTGGCGCCCGTGGATCACCGTCGCCGTGCTCCTGGTCGCCGCGACCGCGATCTGGCGTGCCCGCACCGGGCACGTCGCCGGGTCGGCGACCGCCGTCGCATGGGCGGGCGTCGTACTGCTCACGACGACCCTGCTGATCTCCTATCCCGTCGAGTCGGTTCGCCTGGTCGATGACGGCGTACGCAACGTGGTCACCCTGATCGCGACCGGGTTCGACGACCACCCGGCGCCCGGCGAGGACCCGGCAGTCGCTGCGATCGACGGCCAGATGGACGAGCTCGTACGCTCCACGCAATACCGCACCTGGCTCACCGGCGCCCTGGGCGACGCCGACTCGGAGACAGCTCGCGAGCACGGACCCGACCTGTTCCGCGCCACCCACTTCACCTTCGACGAGTACGAGACCTACCGGTCCGACCCCGAAGGCGAGGGCAAGGCGATCGTCGAGGAGAAGCAGGACGCGTTCAAGACGATCGCCGGCCAGATCGACCGTGAAGACTCGGTCGCCTACGAATACTTCAAGGGCGAGCACTGGGGCCAGCGCGCCACCGCGGGCCTCGTCAACCTGATCGCAGTGTTCGTGACCTGCGGTTACCTGCTGATCGCGGGGTTGGCGATCCTGCTCGCGTTCGTGCTCATCCGCCTCATCGTGCCGTTCGCGCCGGCCGCGGGGATCCTGTTCATGTTCGACCGCACCCGCGACCTCGCCGTCGGCTGGCTGCACCGCGTGATCGGCCCGCTGGTCATGGGCCCGATCTACTTCGTCGTCGCCCTGGTCCTGCTCCGCTTCTTCAGCGCCATCCTGACCAGCACGCAGGTCCACTACACCCTCAAGCTCGCCATCTGCGCCGTCCTCACCTACATCGCCTGGCGCTTCACCCGCCCCGCGGCGTACGGGATCGGGCATATCTGGGGTGCTGCTGGGTTCGCGTGGGGGATGGCGACGGGGTGGCGTCGGTCGGTCGTTCCCTACCGCGATCCGGAGTTGCACGCATCTGCCACGGCCAACTCGTCTTCAGCTCCTGTGGCCCCGGGGCTCCAGAACGAAGCGGCGCCCCAAGCTGTCACCGCTGAGGGCAGACCGGCGGCTCTCTTGCCCCCACCTTCCCCACCCGTCCCCATGCAGCCGTCCGCGCCTGCCTCAACGTCGTCAAGCGGGGCTGCTGAGCTAGCGGTGTCCAAGGTCAGCCCTATACAAGAGCGGTGGCCGCGCCCAGGCACCAGCCGGCGCGCCCCGGGACCGAAGCTTGGGCCGCGTACGTCGTTCCCTGGCAATGACTTCGCGCTGGAGTCGAACACCGCCTATGAGGTTCCGGGCCGTGGAACCTACTACACCGACGGAGAAGGGCGACTTCTCTACGCCGAGACTGCGTACGGCGATGCCTCCCGTCCCAACCCAGATCTGAACTCCCCGGCTCCGAACGTCACCTATGCCGTCAGCGACCGACATGTGTTCATCACGGATACGGGGTCGCGGACCATCGAGGCCCATGACCCGCATATGGTCCGGCGGGACACACCACGCTCTGGACATATCCAAGCCGATGTAGGAAAGAAAGGTGGCCCCGGCTACGACGGAGGCCACCTCATCGCCAACTACGCCGGCGGTGGCCGCGAGCGCGTCAACATCGTTGCGATGCTCCAGGAGCTCAACCGGCCAGGTTCACCGGAGTACGGCAGCATCCCGAACAACTTCTACAAACTGGAGTCGAACCTCAGAGATGCCGTCGACCGGGGCCACGACGTGTCGTTCAGTCTGTACGTTGATTACGACGACGATGGGCCCGTCCCAACCACGATCACCGTTGAGTACAGCATCGACGGCGTCGCAGACGAGAAGGAGTTCGAGAATGTCAGACCACCCCGGCTCTGAACGGTCAGGTCTGGAGCGCCAGGGAGAACTCATGTCTCAGATCGGCCCGATGATTCCGGAGCGAGTCGAGGGCGAATGGACTTCCGTTGTTCTCCGACGGCGCGCAGTTTCGATGTACGCAGAACAGGACCTCATCGTTCATCGTCCGAACGGCGCACCTGAGACGGCCCTCGCCGCGCGGGGTGTCTCCAAACTGCTCAAAGAACTCCGGAAGGTGATGTACACGCCGGGTGGCGGCACCTGGTTGTCGCTGGAGTGGACGATCGAGAACAACCTCGGCGATTGGTCTGGGCGCACCAGCTTCAACTACGACGACGAACCCTCCTGGCAAGAGCCGCTCAACCCCGCCATGTACGGGCTCGACCTCGAGGACTTTCCGCGCGATCCACAGAACATCCCAGCGTGGATGCGAGAGCGGTTGGACGAAGCGCGTCGTCAGGCGAAGTAGCCGTGATCTACACCTCCAGAGACGCGACGCCGCCCGAATCTCCAACGCTTCTTTGGGGCGCAGACGGCGCCTACTTGTACGCGACCTGGTTGCCGCGGGACGAGAACCCCTCGACCATCGCCGATCGTGTCCAGCGCCTCATCACCGCTAACGCTCCCTGGGTCGAACATACCCAGTGGCGGACGACCCGAAACGAGCCGTGGCCCGACGAACGTGAGCGTCGCGTAGAGCTAGTCGCCCGCGAGGTTGTCCGAGACGACCTCGGCGACGCCGAGCCTGCGAGCGGCTACAGCCTCATGCTCACGGCGGCCGGCGAGCGACTGCGTTTCAGCGTCCAACTCACCGCCGGTGCACCAACGTCCGGACGTCGCGCACCGAGCAACTCGCTGACCGTGGAGATCAAGGAGGCTATCCCGCGGACCGTCACGGAAGTGGTAGCAGAAACAGTGATCCGCGCCGTGATCGAGTCGTGGACCCCACTCGTCGCCGCGTCGCGGGACGAAGAGACCCTCATCAAGGCCAGTCGTGGCGGCTGGTCCATCCCGGTCGGCTACCGAACATGGATCGCGGACAGCGTCGGGCAGATCGACACTTCGACGGGCGGCATCAAGTCCCGCCTCGTCGCGGGCGGCTCTTACCTCACAGCTCCGGATGCCTGGGACGCCGAAGCCGTCGTCGACGGCATGCTCCGGACCTTCTCCGCCAACGGCCTCGACAAGATCCGCCACACATGAACCGGCAGGCGGTGCTGATCAGCGAGATCTCCGCGCTCCTCCCGACCGAGGTCACCGGCCCATGGCGCAAGCTGACCTTCAGCTGCCGCATCCTCTCTATGCTCTCCGAGCACGAGCTCATCGTAGAGCGCACCGACGGCACCATCGACGAGTCCGAAGGCGTCCCTTTCGCGGTCGATGACCTCCTCAGCGAACTCCGCAAGGTCATGTACGTACCTGGCGCCGGCACCTGGATGTCAGCCCAGTGGACCATCACCGACCTAGGCGACGACCACGCCGACGCTCGCACGACGTTCAACTATGACGACGAACCTCGATGGAGCATGCCCGTCCGCGCATTCAACTACGCCATCGACGTTCGCGACTTTCCGCGTGATTCCCAAAGCATCCCGGGATGGCTGAGTGAGCGCCTCGATGAGGCGTCCGTCTAAGCGAGCCGCGTAAGACGTCTTCTGCAATCTCACACCTCCTGGCGTCAACACGATGCTCGACGCCTACTTCGCCCATCGCCTGCTGCCCAGCGGCCCATCACCGGCCCAAAGCTCCCGGCTACCGTGGCCAGATGAGTGAGGACATCCGGCTACACATCGGCCACGAGGAGATCGTGCTGAGGCGGCGCTATGAGCTCCTCAGCATCACCAACGACATCGCCATCGCGGTGTTCTTCATCGTGGGCAGCGTCCTGTTCTTCCACGAGTCCACGACGACCGCCGGGACGTGGCTGTTCCTGATCGGCAGCGTCGAGCTGCTGGTCCGGCCGATGATCCGCCTGGCGAGGCGGGTGCACATCCAGCGCATCGGGGGCCCCGGGTCCGAGACCGCCCGCGACTTCTGAGTTCTCGGCGAGCGGTCAGGGCAGGCGGCCGGACGCGAGGAACATCGGGAACTCCCGGGCGACCGACTCGACCTCCTTGGTCTCGACGCCGGCGCCGGTCACCGTCACATGGGTGAACCCGGCCGCCTCCAGCCACCCTCGTACGTCGTCGCGGAGGAAGCCGTGATGGCCCTGGAAGTCGGGCACGGCGGCATGAAAGGCACCTTCGGGGTCGTGGTCGAGGTCGACCAGCGCCACCGAACCTCCTGGACGCAGCAGCTCGGCGCAGCGGCGCACGACAGCCGGTACGTCGCCCATGTGATGGAGCGCGAGCTGCGCCATCACCAGGTCGAAACGGTCCTCCGGCAGAGGGTCGTGCTCGATGTCGTAGAGCCTCGCCTCCCACCCGTCATACCTCGGGTCGTCGAGCGCCCGCGCGGCCGCCTCGACCATGCCCGGCGAGACGTCGGTGACGACGACCGTGCCGAGGTCATCGGCCAGAGCGCGAGCCAGCAGACCCGTGCCGCCACCGATCTCGAGGGCATGCATGTCGCCGTGAAGAGGTGCGACGTCGCGGATCGCCGCAGCCACCACCCGGGCCCGCTCGACGTTGGTCTGATCCTCGTCCCACGAAGCTGCCTCTTCGTTGAACCGGTCGATGTCTGCCATGCCCCGACCCTAGCCAGAATCCACGGGGCGAGATCCGCGACGGGCGGCACGGATAGTCCGTGCGACCGGGTGATCGCTGACCGGGTGCAGCCAGCTGTAGAGCTCGTCGTAGCCCCTGCACATGGAGAGGCCCGACGACCCAGGTCGACGGACAGCGCCTCGAGAGTCCTGGCCGCCGAGCGACCGCTGGCTCACGCGTCCCGCCGCCACCGATCCGGCGTGGTGCCGTAGCGAGCTTTGAAGCGGCGTACGAGATAGCCGGGGTCGCTGAGGCCGGCGCGGACGGAGATGACCGAGAGCGGCAGGTCGGTCTCGCGCAGGAGGCGGCGGGCTTCGGTGAGGCGGCGCTCGGTGAGCCAGTCGAGCAGCGTGCGGCCCGTGCGTTGGCGGATGACGGTGGTGAGGTGGCCGGGCGTGTAGCCCAGCGTGCGGGCGAGGTCGCCGGCGGAGACCTTGGTGGCGTACGTCCGCTCGATCTCGTCGAAGACGCGGCCGACCAGCGGGTCGGGGGCGATCGGGGTGGACGGGGCGAGTCGCGCCGACGCCACCAGAAGCTGCGTGAGGGTTGCGGTGATGGCGTCGCGGGCGCCGAGGCGGTCGGGATGGCGCAGCTCGTCGGAGAGGTCGGTGAGCCAGGCCTGCCAGCGGGGACGGTCGGGCTCGGGCACCACGCCGCGGCGGCCGTCGGCGGCGAAGAGGGCGAGCAACGGGTGGTGGGACCAGGTGAGCGGGGAGATGGAGGCGAGGGTCGGGATGGCGTCGGGGGTGAACGCGACCGACCAGGCCCGGGCGTGGGTGAGCTCGGCGAGCGAGTCGGCGGCCACGACCTCGCCGGGCGCGATGGCGTGCACCTCGCCGTCGCGCAGCACGACCTGCCTGCCGTCGAGATCGACCGCACCGCCGCCGCGCTCGACGTAGGCCAGCACCCAGAAGTCGTGCGCATGCCCGATGTCGGGCGGGCGGTGGTCGTCGTCGCAGCGGGGATCGAGCGGCACGACCCTGACCGCGGGCACACCGGGACGCTGCTCCCAGCGATAGACCGGGGTGCCGTCGGCCCGCACCGTGCGCACGCTACGGACGCGATCCTGGACCGAATCCGAAGAACGTCCCATCGCTGCCAACTTCCTTACCACCAGTGATCCGCAAGATGTCCCATCGTAGAACCATGACCACGATACAGATCATCGACGGCCGCGCCGAGGGCGAACAGGGCCGCGACTTCCTCCCCGCCATGGGCCGCAACTGGCTGCTCCCCCTCTACGACCTCTTCACGCGGTACGCCCGCGTCGGCGCGCTCCACGAACGCACCGTCGAGCTCGCCGGCATCACCTCGGGCCAGACGGTGCTCGACGTCGGCAGCGGCACCGGCAACCTCGCCTTCTCGGTGCTCCGCGCCGTCCCGGACGCCGTCGTCACCGGGCACGACCCCGATGCCGCCGGGTTGCGGTTGGCCGCGCGCAAGGCGCGTCGGCGAGGCGTACGCCTCTCGCTGGTGCAGGGGTATGCCGACCGCCTGCTCCCCGCGGACGGCAGCGTCGACCACGTCGTCTCCTCGCTCGCGCTGCACCATGTCGACGACGCGGGGCGCGAAGGTTTCGGCCGGGAGGCGTACCGGATCCTCCGGCCCGGCGGGCGGGTGACCATCGTCGACTTCGGCGACCCCGACCACGGGCCGGGTCACGACGGGCACGACGGGCACCACGGGCACGACGGCCACCGGCACGGGCGTGGTCACAGTCGGCGCCAGCGCGGACGAGAGGCGTACGCCGCGCGCAACCGTGACAACGCGATCGTGAAGCTGCTGACCGACGCCGGCTTCGCCGACGCCCGCGAGATCGACCACGTGGAGCACAGGTTCGGACCGATCACGATCGTGCAGGCGACGCGCTGACGACCTCCGGGGTTGGGCAGGCGGGTCACGGGCGGGCAGTCTGGCCCCATGCACTTCATCGGAGTCGACCTCGCCTGGGGCGTGCGCAGGCCCACCGGCCTGGCCGTCCTGGACGAGGAAGGCCGCCTCGTCCACGTCTCGGCCGCGAAGACCGACGACGAGATCGTCACCGCCCTGGAGCCGTACGTCGCAGGCGACTGCCTGGTCGCGATCGACGCTCCCCTGATCGTCACCAACCCCACCGGGAGCCGCCCGGCCGAGGCCGCGCTCAACAAGGACTTCGCCCGTTTCGACGCGGGCGCGCACCCCGCCAACACCAGTCGTCCGGAGTTCAGCGAGCAGCCTCGGGGCGCCCGGATCGCGGCGCGGCTCGGGCTCGACATGAACCCCCGGTCAGGTCGCCGGCGCCGGGCGATCGAGGTCTATCCGCACCCGGCGACGATCGCCTTCTTCCACCTGGGCCGCACGCTGAAGTACAAGAACAAGTCGGGGCGCGACGTCGATCAGCTCCGCGCCGAGCTGCTCATGCTGCTCGGCCTGCTCGAAGGTCTCGCGAGCGCCGACCCGCCGCTGCAGCTCGACAACAACCCTTCCTGGCTGGCGCTGCGGACCGCCGCCGAGAGCGCGCTGCGCAAGAGTGAGCTGCGCGCGGTCGAGGATCAGGTCGACGCCGTGCTGTGCGCCTACATCGGCCTGTTCGTCACCCGCACACCCGACCGGACCACGACCTACGGCGACTTCGCCACCGGCTACATCGTCACGCCGACGCTGCCCGACGACCTCCGCCCGACACCACGCGGACGAGCCGAGGCGAAGATCCACGACCCCGGGGCCGCAGTCCGGAAGTACGCCGCGATGCAGCCGACGCTGCAAGAAGCTGCCGATCAGTACGTGCAGCTGGTGACCTCGATCCTCGACGAGGCCGGCATCAACTACCTCACCGTGACCTCTCGCGCGAAGTCGGTCGCGTCGTTCGCGGCCAAGGCCGCCCGCACCGTCGACGGACGCCCGGTCTTCACCGACCCGCTCCACGAGATCACCGACCAGATCGGGCTGCGGGTGATCACGTACGTCCACAGCGACGTCCAGGCCGTTGCCGAGCTCTTCGACGACCAGGTCGTGGTCCACGACGACCGCGACATGGGCCAGGAGACCGCGAGCGAAGGACGGTTCGGGTACGCCAGCCGGCACCTGCTGATCAGTCTCGACGCCGCGCGCGAGGGGCAGGCGGCGTACGGGCTGCTGCGGGGCCGCCAGGCGCAGATCCAGATCCGCACCGTGCTCCAGCACGCGTGGGCCGAGTTCGAGCACGACATCCGCTACAAGGGCACCATCCCCAGCGAGCACGTTCCCGACTTCGACCGTCGCTTCACGCTCGCCGCCGGTCTGCTCGAGCTCGCCGACCGCGAGTTCTCGACGATCAGGGATCGGCTCCGGCGAAGCGTGACCCGCGCCAGCTCCGAGGCCGTCGACGACGACCCGCGGATCAGCCCCCGTGAGCTCGCGGCGTTCCTGGCCGGGCAGTACGCCGATGCCGGCTGGTCGCGCACCGACCACTACGCGTGGATCTCGGGCGTCATCCTCGAGCTGGGCATCACGTCGTTGGCAGAGCTCGGCGAGGCGCTGCGCTCGGTCGACGAGGAGACGCTCATGGCGCGGATGGACTACCGCTATCCGCCGGGCGCGGTGCGACGGCTCGATGACGCGCTGCTCTGGGTCTACGGCGAGACCTATGCCGACCTGCGCGCCAATGCGCACCGGGAGGCCGGTCTGCGGGCCAGGCTCGCCAAGATGCGCGACTCCGACTGAACCGGTCGCGCAGACCATTCGTTGAAATCCGATCCGGGCGCGGGTGCGAATCCCCGCCATGAAGCGACTGGACCGCCGGACCTTTGCCCATGCCACCGCTGGTGTGCTCGCCGGAGTGGTCGGGATGTCTCTGGCGCACTTCACCGCCGCTCTCCTGACCCCCGCGTCTTCTCCTGCGCTCGCGGTCGGCACCGCGGTCATCGACGCGACGCCCACTCCGGTCAAGGAGTGGGCGGTGCGCGAGCTCGGCCACGCTGACAAGCCGATCCTGATCGGCAGCGTGCTGCTGGCGACGATCGCGTTCGCTGCGGTGATCGGCGTCGTGGCCAGAAGGCGGCTGGGGCTGGGCGTCGTGCTCATCGCGGTGCTGGTGCTGATCGCCGGTGGCGCCGTGGTGCGCCAGCCCTCCTTCGAGATCGGACAGCTCGTGCCGACCGCGGTGGCGCTGCTGCTCGGGATCGCGACGCTGGTGTTCCTCACCCGCGCGCTGCGCGCTCGTTCCGTTCTGGACCATCCGGTCTCGAAAGAGAACGTTCCGGTAGGAACGATCCCGAACCGAACGATCGATGACGAAACCATCCCGGACCGCCCCGGGCCCGACAGGAGGGAGGACGCCCGCCTGTCGAGGCGCGGCGTCCTGGTCGGGTTCGGGGCTCTCACCCTGGTCTCCGCCGCGGCAGCGGCCGGCGGACAGCTGATCGTGCGTAGCCGCACCGCGCTCGCCAACATCTCGCTGCCCCGGGTGCGCAAGCCGTTGCCCGCGCTGGCGAAGGGGCTCGAGGAGACGTACGCAGGAATCTCACGGTTCCAGACCCGCAGCCGCGACTTCTACCGGGTCGACACCAAGCTCGCCATCCCGATCGTCGACCAGAACAGCTGGGAGCTGAAGATCGACGGGGACGTCGACCGGGAGCTCACCTTCAGCTACGACGACCTGCGCGAGCGCGAGAACGTCGAGCACGACATCACCCTGACCTGCGTCTCCAACGAGGTCGGCGGCAAGCTCGTCGGCGCTGCTCGCTGGACCGGCGTACCTCTCAAGGAGCTCCTCGACGAGGCCGGCGTCGGCAGCCGGGCGGATCAGATCCTCTCGACCGATGTCGAAGGCTTCACGATCAGCACCCCGCTCGAGGCCGCCCTCGACGGACGCAACGCGATGCTCGCCCTCGGCATGAACGGCGAGGTGCTCTCCCGCACCCACGGATTCCCGGCACGACTGGTGGTGCCCGGGCTCTACGGCTATGTCGGTGCCACCAAGTGGGTCACCAAGCTGACCCTGACCAGGTACGACGCGGCGACCGCCTACTGGACCGACCGCGACTGGGCGATCGACGCCCCGATCAAGCTCTCCAGCCGGATCGACACGCCGCGGCCGTTGAGCACCATCGAGCCCGGCCGCACGGTGATCGGTGGCGTGGCATGGGCCCAGCAGACCGGCGTCGCCAAGGTCGAGGTGCGTATCGACGGCGGTCGCTGGCAGCCCGCGAAGCTCGGTCCGGACGCCGGCATCGACTACTGGCGCCAGTGGTATCTGCCGTGGGACGCCGAGCCCGGCAGCCATCAGCTGGCCGTACGTGTCACCGACCGCGACGGGACCGCCCAGGACACCAGCCGCGCCACCCCGTTCCCCGATGGTTCCAGCGGCATCCAGGAAGTCGTCGTCACCGTCGCCTGACGTCCGACCTCACGACGAGACCGATGACGAACCGATCACAAATCGACCAAATCCGATCGGCCCACGGTGCCGAAGCACTCATGACAGCAAGAAGAGACATCCCTCGAAAGGCACTCTCATGAAGCTCAACAAGTTCACCCGCACCGGCAGCGCAGTCGCGTCGATGGCGCTCCTGCTGGGTGTCGGCCTCGCGGCCTGCGGCTCTGAGGACACGGGGGCGGGCTCCGGATCCGACAGCGGCTCCAAGACCTCCGAGTCCACCGAGTCCACCGGGTCCTCTTCCGAGGAGACCACCGACGCCGGCGCAGAGACCTTCGGCGAAGGCTGCAAGCTGATCCCCGCCGACGGCGCCGGTTCGTTCAACGGCATGTCGACCGCACCGGTCGCCTCCGCCGCGAGCGCCAACCCGCTGCTCAAGACGCTGGTCTCGGCGGTCGGTGAGGCCAAGCTCGTCGACACCCTCAACGGTGCGGACGCGCTGACCGTCTTCGCCCCGACCGACGACGCCTTCAAGAAGATCCCGAAGGCCGACCTGAACGCCGTGATGGCCGACAAGAAGATGCTGACCAAGGTGCTCACCCACCACGTGGTCGCCGGCCAGCTCGGACCCGACGAGATCGCCGGTGAGCACAAGACCCTGGCCGGTGACATGATCGAGGTCAAGGGCTCCGACGAGAAGTTCACCGTCGGCAAGGAGAACGCCAAGGTCCTGTGCGGCAACATCCCGACCGCGAACGCCACGGTCTACGTTGTCGACACCGTTCTGATGCCCTGATCTGCAACTCCGTCAAGACATCAGCGAGGATCACCCCATGAGACCTCTCAGCTCTGTCCCCTCCGGCGACTCGTCGCCGGGGGGGACCGGGTCCCCCGGACTGCCCGGGCTCCTGCGCCGCATCGCCCGAGGTGACGAGGCGGCGTTCGCCGAGCTCTACGACGCCACCTCTGCCCGCGTGCACGGGCTGGTGCTGCGGGTGGTGCGAGACCCGGCCCAGGCCGAGGAGGTCACCCAAGAGGCCTTCCTCCAGGTGTGGCGCCAAGCCAGCCGCTACGACGAGGGCCTGGGCAGCGCGATCTCATGGATGCTGACCCTCGCTCATCGCCGTGCCGTCGACCGGGTCCGGTCGGCGGAGTCCGCCGGCCGCAACGACACGACCTACCACGGCAACACCCAGCCGACACCGCATGACACGACCTCCGAAGCAGCAGAGGCCTCGATGGAGGCCCGCCGGGTCCACGCCGCACTCGCAGCGCTGACCGAGGTGCAGCGCGAAGCGCTGCAGCTGGCCTACTTCGGCGGCTATACACACACCGAGGTCGCTGCCATGCTCGAGCTTCCTGTCGGCACGGCCAAGACCCGAATCCGAGACGGACTGATCCGGTTGCGCGACGCGATGGGAGTGAACCAATGACCGATCACGATATTCACGCCCTCTCCGGCGCCTACGCCGTGGACGCCGTCGACGACGTCGAACGCGCCCGCTTCGAGCGGCACCTCGCCGTCTGCGCCGACTGCCGCGCCGAGGTGGCCAGCCTTCGCGACAGCGCCTCCCTCCTCGGCGGGCTGACCGACACCGCTCCCCCGGTCGCGATGCGGGAGAACCTGCTCGCCGGGATCAAAGGGATCCGCCCCCTTCCGCCCGAGACTGGCACTGCGCAGGGCGCGACCGAGACGACCGAGCCCCCTGAGACGTACGCAGCGACCGGCCGCCGCCGACCGAGGTGGCGACTCGTCGCCGCAGCGGCAGCAGTGATCGCCCTCGCCGGGACCGGCACGGTCGCCGTCGTCGAGCTGACCCGGGACGACTCGAGCCAGACGATGACGACAGCAGACCGCATACTGCATGCCGACGACGCGACGACCGTCGCCGCCGAGCTGCCCGGAGGCGCACGTGCTCGGCTGGTGCGCTCCTCGTCGGAGGCCAAGGCGGTGCTGATCACCTCCGGCATGCCGGACGCACCCAAGGGCAAGGTCTACGAGCTCTGGCTCCAGGTCGACGAAGCCATGGTCCCGGCCGGTCTGATGCCGGACCGCAGCGACCAGACGATCGTGCTCGAAGGCGATGCCTCGGCCGCTACCGCAGCCGGCATCACCGTCGAACCCGACGGCGGCTCGAAGGCGCCGACCTCCGCCCCGATCGCACTGTTCAACTTCGACCAGAGCAGCTAGCTGAGCGGGGGCCAGCGTGCCTGAACCAGACGCGCTGGTCAGGCGTAGGGGTCGAGGCTGACCTCGGACGGCTTCCCGCCGGCCAGCGCGTCACCGAAGCGCCCGTCGGTGAGCTTGAAGGTCGCGGACCCGAAGTCAGCTCCGGCGAGCGTGTCCCGGATGTCGGCCGGATAGTTGTCCCAACCGACCAGGCCCTTGACCTGCCAGGTGCCCTCATGATTCTCCGGCGGCTCGTCGCCGCCGGAGCCCTGGGCGAAGCGGAAGCAGTGAGTGCTGCCACCATCCTTGTGATAGACCACCTTCGGGTGCGTACCGCCGTCGAACTGCAGCTCCGACTCGGGCTTGATCTCATAGCCGCTGTGCTGGGAGACCGAGACGAACTTGGCGTGACCATCCTGCTCCCACACGATGATGTGCTCCCAGTCGTGCCGGTGGCCGGCCGAGCCGGGGCCCAGCGAGGCCTGATCCTTCTCGAAGTAGTAGCCGTAGAGGTAGGCACACCAACCGCTGTTGCACTTCGAGCGGGAGTAGACGTTGGTGTTCTGCAGGTCGGACAGATCGCGGCACTGGCCGTTCACGTCGCCGCCCATGCCGAGGCCCCCGTTGAGCGTGCCGTCAGGGCCGATGGCCGGAGTGCTGTAGCAACCGTCGGTGTCGAAGTCGAGCGCAGGCTGCCAGGTGCGGTCGCCCTCCGGGGCCGACGCCGGCAACGCGCCCGGCGGGTCAGCCCAAGCGGCGGCCGGAACGACCGAGATGATCGCGGCCAGCGGAAACGCGAGCGCAAGCCCGCGGGTAAGGCGTTTCCCGAGTCTCATGTGGGGTCCCTCGTCAGTAGGAAGCGGCGCACAGATGCAACCAGTGCAGGGAACCCGTGGCAACCCCCTCAACGTGAACGAGCAGCAATGCGACTCCCCCGCCCGTACGCCGCCGGGCCTATCACCCACCCTGGTTTGATGGAGGTGTGGACGCGACACAGTGGCTGGAACGGATTGCCTCGGAGCTCGCTGACCTCGGGCAGCAGGAGTTCGTGATCATCGGGGAGCCCGAACCCGACCCGCCGTCACCGACAGGCCTCCTGGGCAAGCTCAGGTCGAAGGTGTCCAAGCCGGCGGCTCCGTCGCGGTGGGGCCAGGTGCTCTGCATCGACGAGGTGCTCTACGCCGAGTTCGCCGGCACCCAGCACATCGGGGGCATCTGGGAGGCGCCCGTCGAGCAGCACGAGGCGCTTCGCGAGGCCGGCTGGCTCGCCCCCGACGACTCCGACCCCATCGCACCTCCCCCGCCCGCCCCTCACTACTGGCGCACCGTGCCCCAACCCGAGGCCGAGCTCATCGCCGGCCTCCTCGTCGATGCCTTCCACATCCTCGGCGCCGACTTCGAGACGCTCCGGCTCAAGCGGGACAAGTAGCCGACGGTCGGCTGGTAGCACCAGGCTCACGCCATGACCGTCACGCCGCAGAGCGGTGGTCTGTCAGGTCGTGGATCAACCCGGCGGCCGGCTCGGGCACGAGCTCGACGAATGAGTCCAGGGCGGCGCGACCTTCCGCCGGGATGCCTGCGCTGAGCGCCTTGATCGTGCCGGACTGCACCAGCCATGCCGCCAGGCAGGCCGGGTAGTCGTCGGGGTGGGTGAACAGCTCGTCGAGGTCGCCGTCGTCGGGGTGGTGGAATGCGTGCAGGCCGGCGTCCATGGCCAGCGTGACCAGGGCGTACGGAATATCGGTGAGCAATCCGTAGTCGCGAAGACCTCGAGTCACCCAGATCTTGTCGGGCTCCGCCGAGCCCCCTGGCCGTTCGCTGATGTCGCGGAGCGCGTCGATCCAGCGATCCGGCTCATCGGCGACGGCGTACGCAATCTCGTCGGGAACCCGCAGCGGCGCCGTCTCGAACATCGCGCCGCCCTCGATCGGCACGACCCTCCCGATCACGCACTCACCGTCATCGACGAACACCGCGGAGCCGATGTTGATCGTGTTCACCTGCCCACCGGTCACCGGATCTTCCCAGACCAGCTGCCGCGACTCACGCCGCAGGAGCCGCAGGCCCCGCATCGGCGCGCGCGTCCACTCCCAGATCCGGTCGGCACCGGCGATCAGGTCGCCCGCGGCGTTGTGTCGCAGGAAGGCCTCGAGACCACCGAGCTCGTAGAGGAACGCCTGGCGATAGACCCAGTTGCGGTCCATGATCTGGATCCGGTCGTCCTCCCGGTCACGGACAGGGTCGGGCCCGCCGCGCACGTCGATCGCGACCTTGATCGCCTTCGCCATCCGCCACTTGTTGCGCGGATCGGTCCCTTGGATCGCTTGCGAGACGATCCATCGTGAGTGAGCCCATCGCGGCATCAAGGCGCCGAGGAGCTCCATCTGCTCCAACCTCTCGATGCGCTGCGGATGCCAGAACTGGTCACCGTCGAGCTGGTTTCCCGTCCTACGAATGATCTCCAGGGCCGCCTTCACATCCCCACGAGCCTCGGCGTCGATCACCGCGAACATCGCCGGCCAGTAAGGGCTGTCGACGAGTTTCTCGGCGAACGTCCGCCTACGTGAATCGCGGAACCTCGCGTGCTGGACAGGTCGGGTCTGGTGCTTGTCTCGTTTCGGCATGGGTCCAGCAGACCCCTGATCCAGATGTCCTGCCACCCGCGTTGGCGAGCCTGTGGACAACCCCGTCCTGAGCCGCCCCTGTGGACAGCAACCGGCTCATCCGCCTCACGCCAGCGCGAGGAAGAGCTTCTCCATCTTCTTGGTGTCCACGCTGTCGCGCCCACCGTCGGCAAGGCATTTCTCCAGTCCGGTGGCGACCAGGGCGTACCCACCCCTGCTGACCGCCTTGTTGACCGCCGCGAGCTGGGTGAGGGCGTCCTCGCACTCCGAACCCTCCTCGAGCATCCGGATCACCGAAGCGAGGTGCCCGTTGGCCCGCTTGAGTCTGATGATGATGGCCTTGATCTCGTCAGGCTCGAGCTGCATCGTCGTCCTTCTTTCCAGTGAGTGCTTCCAGCATGCCGGTGAGACGCTGCCGTGCATCCGCCGCGACCTCGGAGACGACGGTGTCCGTGCTGAACGAGATCATCGCGTTCGGGTCGAATGCCTCGACCCGCGTCCCCTTACCCTCGGCGGCGACCACGACGTTGCACGGCAGCATCGTCGCGATCCGCGGATCTGCCTCGAGCGCACGATGAGCGAGCTGCGGCATACATGCCCCGAGGATCACCTGCTGCGGAATGTCGACACCGAGCTTGGCGTGCAGGGTGGCCGCCAGGTCGATCTCGGTGAGGACACCGAATCCGGCATCACCGAGGAGTTGTCGTACGCGAACCAAGGTCTCCGCGTACGACGCGGGGACGACGGCGCTCAGAGTGAAGCTGGTCATGGGTCTCCTCAGGTGTTGTCTTCGTCGATTCTATAACCCCCCAGGGGGTTATGCTACCTTCGAAATCGTAACCCCCCAGGGGGTTATGTTCCCAACGCAGGAAGGACCTGTCATGACCATCACGACCGACATCGAATCTCCCCACGGCAAGAGCGTCCTGCGGGAGCTCGGGCCGCTCCATCGGGAGCTGCGCCGCGCCATCCCTGAGGTCTACAAAGGCTGGGGCGAGCTCTCCAGGGCCTCCTTCGCCGACGGCGCGCTCGACCGTAAGACCAAGGAGCTGATCGCACTCGCGATCGGCGTGGTCGAGGGCTGCGACGGCTGCATCGCCTCCCACGGGCAGGCCGCCGCCCGAGCGGGTGCCAGCCCCCAGGAGGCCGCCGAGGCCATCGGTGTCACCTTCCTCATGCACGGCGGCCCCGCCACCGTTCACGGCGCACGCGCCTTCGACGCCTTCTGCGAGTTCGTCGACGCCCTCGACGCCGGCGAACCTCCCGCCTGAGCACCGACCAGACCTACAGAACAGGACCTGAACGATGTGTCGCTCCGTACGCTGCAAGAAGTGCGGCAAGACCACCTGGACCGGCTGCGGCCGCCACGTCTCCCGGGTCAGGGCCTCGGTGCCTTCCGGGCGCTGGTGCTCCGGGCACACCGCCGACCCCAAGGACCCCAACGGCACCTGGCTCGCCCGCATCCTCGGGCGCTGACTGTCGGTGGTCGCGCCTATCGTGCGCGACGTGAGCTCTGTGGCCGATCCCGAGCCCGCCGCGCATCACCTGGAAACGTGGCGGGCCTGGGCTTCTCCTGAGCTGGAACTGCAGGACGGCGTGGTCGTCGACCCCCTCCCCCGAAAACCAGTCCGGTCCCGCACCCAACATCGGGTGCGGGACCGGACTCAGTCACTCAGGACTCAGCTGCAACCGGAGGTCGAGCCGCAGCCCTCGCAGACGTAGCAGGAGCCGGCGGGGCGCATCTTCGTGCCGCAGGTGAAGCAGAGCGGGCTGTCGATGGCCATGCCGCTGATCGACTCGAGCAGCTCGGCGGTGGTCTGGGCGGCGGCCTTGGGGGCCTCGTCCGTGGTCGCCGCCTCGGCCGGAGCGTCTTCCTTGATGTCGGCGTCGACGACCTCGGTCTCGGTCTTGGCCTCGGCCTTGTGCTGCGGAGCCTTCTTCTCGACGAGCTCGGCGGCGGTGGAGCCGTTGCCGAGCGGCTCGTAGGAGCCGGTCTCCAGGTAGCGCTGACGCTCCTCGGCCGAGTAGATACCGAGCGCGGAGCGGTCCTCGAAGGACATGTAGTCCAGCGCCAGCCGGCGGAAGACGTAGTCCATGAGCGACTGCGCCATGCGTACGTCCGGGTCGTCGGTCAGGCCGGCCGGCTCGAACTTCAGGTTGGTGAACTTGGAGACGTAGGTCTCCAGGGGCACGCCGTACTGAAGGCCGACGGAGACCGCTATCGAGAATGCGTCCATGACACCGGCGAGGGTCGAGCCCTGCTTGCCGAGCTTGAGGAAGACCTCACCGAGCTCGCCGTCGGCGTGCGCACCGGAGGTCATGTAGCCCTCGGCGCCACCGACCGTGAAGGAGGTGGTGCGCGAGACGCGGGACTTCGGCAGCCGCTTGCGGGTCGGGGCGTAGACGATCTTCTCGATGATCTTCTCGACCACCTCGGGCTCGACGTCGGCCGCGGCCGCCTCGGCCGAGGAGAGACCCTGGTCCTTCTTGGCCGAGTCCGACTTGCCGTCGGCCAGCGGCTGGCCGACCTTGCAGTTGTCGCGGTAGATCGCGGTGGCCTTCAGGCCGAGCTTCCACGACTCGAGGTAGACCTGCTCGATCTCCTCGACGGTGGCCGACTCGGGCAGGTTGACGGTCTTGGAGATCGCACCGGAGAGGAACGGCTGGGTCGCCGCCATCATCCGCACGTGACCCATGGGCTGCAGCGCGCGCTTGCCCATCGCGGTGTCGAAGACCTCGTAGTGCTCCTGGCGCAGACCCGGGGCGTCGATGACGTGACCGTTCTCGGCGATGTAGTCGACGATCGCCTCGATCTGCTCGGGCTGGTAGCCCATCTTGGTCAACGCCCGCGGGATCACCTGGTTGACGATCTGCATCGAGCCGCCACCGACGAGCTTCTTGAACTTGACCAGCGAGAAGTCGGGCTCGATGCCGGTGGTGTCGCAGTCCATCATGAAGCCGATGGTGCCGGTCGGCGCGAGCAGCGAGGCCTGCGCGTTGCGGAAGCCGTTGACCTTGCCGATCTCGACGACGTCGTTCCACACCTTCGTGGCGGCGTCGATGATGTTGCGGTCGACCGGGTTGATCGAGCGCACCGCGTCGTTGGCGGCCTGGTGCTTGCGCATGACCCGCTGGTGCGCCTCGGCGTTGCGGGCGAACCCGGCGTACGGGCCGACGACTCCGGCCAGCTCGGCCGAGCGCTTGTAGCCGGCGCCGGTCATCAGCGAGGTGATGGCGGCAGCCATGGTGCGGCCACCCTCGGAGTCGTAGCCGAGCCCCATCGCCATCAGCAGCGCGCCGAGGTTGGCGTAGCCGATGCCGAGCTGGCGGTAGTCGCGGGTCGTCTCGCCGATCGCCTCGGTCGGGAAGTCGGCGAAGCAGATGGAGATGTCCATCGCAGTGAAGACGACCTCGCAGGCCTGCTGGAAGCGCTCGGCGTCGAAGGTGTCGTCGTCCTTGAGGAACTTGAGCAGGTTCAGCGACGCCAGGTTGCAGGAGGAGTTGTCGAGCGACATGTACTCCGAGCACGGGTTGGAGCCGGTGATGCGGCCCGTCTCCGGGTTGGTGTGCCAGTCGTTGATCGTGTCGTCGTACTGCAGACCCGGGTCGGCACACTCCCACGCGGCGACCGAGATCTTCTTGAAGAGCTCGCGGGCGTCGACCTCTTCGATGACCTCACCGGTGGTGCGCGAGCGAAGGCCGAACTTCTTGCCCTCCTCGACGGCACGCATGAACTCGTCGGAGACGCGCACGGAGTTGTTGGCGTTCTGGTACTGGACGCTGTGGCTGTCGCGGCCACCCAGGTCCATGTCGAAGCCGGCGTCGCGCAGCGCGCGGATCTTGTCCTCCTCGCGCGCCTTGGTCTCGACGAACTCCTCGATGTCGGGGTGGTCGACGTCGAGCACGACCATCTTCGCGGCACGACGGGTGGCGCCACCGGACTTGATGGTGCCGGCGGACGCGTCGGCGCCACGCATGAAGGAGACAGGGCCGGAGGCGGTGCCGCCGGAGGACTTCAGCAGCTCCTTGGAGGAGCGGATGCGGGAGAGGTTGAGACCGGCACCGGAGCCGCCCTTGAAGATCAGGCCCTCCTCCTTGTACCAGTTCAGGATCGAGTCCATCGAGTCGTCGACCGAGAGGATGAAGCAGGCCGAGACCTGCTGGGGGGACTCGGTGCCGACGTTGAACCAGACCGGCGAGTTGAAGGCGAAGTGCTGGTTGACGAGCAGCCAGGTGAGCTCGCGACCGAAGAGATCGGCGTCGTCGTCACTGACGAAGTATCCGTTCTCCTTGCCGGAGGCGACGTAGGTGTTCACGACCCGGTCGATCAGCTGCTTGAGGCTCTGCTCGCGCTTCTCGGAGCCCATCGCACCGCGGAAGTACTTCGTCGTCACGATCGTCGAGGCGTTGAGCGACCAGAAGTCGGGGAACTCGACCCCGGTCTGCTCGAAGACGGTCTCGCCGGTCTTCCAGTTCTTCTGGACGACGTCGCGTCGCTCCCAGTTGATCTCGTCGTAGGGGTGCACACCCTCGGTGCTGAAGATCCGCTCGACCTTCAACCGGGCGCCCGCCTTCGCTGGTGCCTGTGCCTCTGCTGCTGTGTCCGTCATCTCGTGGTTCCCCCTGTTGTCGATCCTGTGGTCATCGATCGTTGTGCCGTGCTGCTGGTCGGTGCTGATGGTCGAGTCTCCTGTTGTTACTGCCTTGCTGGATGGTCCGGACGGGTCGCTTCCCCACGGCCCGCCCGGACCGGTCTGTGAGCCACCTCGAAGCGATGGCCGTGGGATCTAGTCGGTGCCCACCGGAACCTCGACCGGATGCTTCGCCTCGTGGGCCTGGACTTCACGCTCGGTACGCAGCATCTGGATCTCCCGCTCGAAGTCGTCCGCCGAGCCGAAGGCCCGGTAGACGCTCGCGAAGCGCAGATAAGCCACCTCGTCGAGCTCGCGCAACGGCGCGAGGATCGCCAGCCCCACCTCGTGGCTGGGCACCTCGGCCAGACCCTGGCTCCGCAGCGTCTGCTCGACCTCTTGGCCCAGGCAGGCGAGCTGATCCTCGGTGACCGGCCGACCCTTGCACGCCTTGCGTACGCCGTGCACCGACTTGTCGCGGCTGAACGGCTCCGCGGCGCCGGAGCGCTTGGTCACCATCAGCTGCATCTGCTCGACGGTCGTGAACCGCTTCTCGCATCCCTGGCAGACCCGACGGCGCCGGATCTGGCCGCCGTCTTCCGCGACACGGGAGTCGAGCACCTTGGTGTCGCTGTTGCGGCAGAACGGACAGAGCACGTCGAGCCCCTTTCTTGAGTCGCGGTCTTTGGGCCAGGCACGTGGACCCGGAGCCTGTGGATCCAGCCCGACCCAGATGCGGCCGATGCCTGTGGAATCTGTGGATACGAGCGTGAGTCCTTGTGGAACAACACCCTCACCGCTGTGAACCATCCACCTGTTCATGTGAACTATATGTGGATAACTACAGCGGTGTAACTACTAGATGTAGTGGTAACCGTACGCCCGCCTCCAAGACGATGCAAGCGCCGATCGCGATTCACCGTGAGCCCGGCGTGTCGCCCCGAGGAGACGCCGCGAGAGCCCGGCGCGGCGGGCGATCAAACACTTAAAGATTCCGGTTCAACGGCCCCCGGCTGGCCTTGATGAGTAAGAATGTCCCCCGTGACAAACATCTCCGGAGGAAACCGCGTCGGGCCGCGGAGAGGCACGCGCCCCAGTAACGGACCCCGGCCACCATTCATCGTGCCTGCGATCGCGACGCTGGGATTCCTCATCATCTGGGGTGTCCTGGTGTGGGTCGCCGTCGGTTTCGGGGCCGACGCACGCGGCGGCGAGTCCGGCGCCTGGGCGAAGCTGGCCATCGCTGCGGTCGCCGCGGTCGCCTGCCTCTTCCTGACCTTCACCTTCGCCGGCAAGGCCTGGCGCGCACTCACCGGCTCCCCCACCGCTCCACCCGCCGAGGAATACTCCGGCAGCCACTCCAACGCCTACGTCGAGGAGCAGGACTACCCGGACCCGGAATACCCGGGCCAGGACTACTCGAGCCAGGACTACTACGGCACCAGCTCCTACGGCTACGAGGACACCGGGTCGTACGGCCGGCACAGCACCGACACCGGAAGCCAGTCGCCCTACGCCGACAGCTACGGCTACGACACCGGGAGCCAGTCGCCCTACGGCGACACCGGCAACCGCTCGTCGTTCGGCGACACGGGCAACCGCTCGTCGTTCGGCGACACGGGCAACCGCTCGGCCTACGGCGGTCCGACCTATCAGCCGCCGCCCCCTCAGCCCTACTACTCCAACCCGGCCACCCCGGCATCGACGCCACAGCCCCAGAGCTACGACTACGAGACCCAGGGGTACGACACCCAGGGGTACGACACTCCGGGCTACGGCACAGGGAGCTATCCGACCCAGCAGTCCGGGGCCTACCAGGCTGCCCCGGCCCGCTATGGCCAGACCGGCCCGCGGCCGACGATGCCCCCGACGATGCCGGCGGCGGACATCCCCACGCAGGCGATGCCCACCCAGCGACAGTCCCAGGTGTCGCCGGCGCCGCAGGAGGACGAGTGGCCGCCCCCGCGGCGCGCCTCGCGCAGTCATCAGTGGCCGCCCACCACCTCGGACGGCAGCTACCGCCCCCGACACTGACACAGACGCCGAGTCGTCGACAGACAACCGCGAGAGTGCCGCAGACGCTTCCCATCGTCTGCGGCACTCTCGTCTTTCCCCGGTAGCCGGCCGCCAGGGGGTGAGGGGGCAGCCGGACATCTAGGAGCCCTCAGCGGGCGGTCGGGATGATCAGGGTCTGCCCCGTGACCAGCATCGAGGACTCGAGGCTGTTGAGCTCCTTGATCGTCTGCTCCATCTCCCGGATGGAGGCGTCGGTGCCGGCTACCGCTTCCGAGGAGATGTCCCAGAGCGTGTCGCCATCGCCGACGACCATCGTGTGAGCGGAGGAGGAGGTGCCTGGAAACTCGGCACCGCCGGCCCCGAACGCGACCCGAGCGCCGACGAGCGCGATCGAGAAGAGCACGACGAGCGCGAAGGCGAACACGACGATCCGGCCGCGGCGGGTGAGCCGCACCTGCGAGCGACGCACTTCCCGCACGGGGCGCGGCGCCTCGGCTACGGGCAGCACATACACGGTTGCACTCATCACGGCCTCCAGATCAGTCTGTTTCGATCACGTGTTCGATCGAGCATGTGTTCGAAGGTAGATCACGTGTTCGAACAAAGCAAGTAGGCGTTCGAAGAATTTCCCAACGCGCCACCCGCCACTCCCGAGATCGAACAGATGTTTGAACTCGTGGGGCTGATGCGACTAATGTGCTGACATGACCACGCAGAAGACAGGCACCGGATCAGGTGGTTCGAAGAAGAGCCGCGTCCGCGAGCTGCCCGACGGGCCGCCGGACGCGACCGGGCTCACGCCACGTCAGCAGCGCATCCTCGCTCACCTGCGCGACAGCATCGAGCAGCGCGGCTACCCGCCGAGCATGCGCGAGATCGGTGCCGCGGTCGGGCTGACCAGCACCAGCAGCGTCGCCCACCAGCTCCGTGCGCTCGAGCAGCGTGGTCTGATCCGGAAGGACCCCAAGCGTCCCCGCGCTCTCGAGGTCTTCCTCCCCGAGGTGATGGCCCACCGCAAGGCGATGTCCGGCGACGAGAGCGATGCCGGCGAGGCCGACCTCAGCGCCGACCTCAACCCCACCCCCGACGCGACCATGGTGCCGCTCGTCGGCCGGATCGCGGCCGGTGGCCCGATCCTGGCCGAGGAGACCTCGAGCCAGCAGAGCGTCGAAGACGTCTTCCCGCTGCCCAAGCAGCTGGTCGGCAACGGCGAGCTCTTCCTGCTCTCGGTCTCCGGTGACTCGATGGTCGACGCCGCGATCTGCGACGGCGACTTCGTGGTCGTGCGCCAGCAGCCGACCGCGGAGAACGGCGAGATCGTGGCCGCGCTGATCGACGGCGAGGCGACCGTCAAGACGCTCTCGCGCAAGGACGGCAAGGTGTGGCTGCTGCCGCACAACGCGGCGTACGAGCCCATCGACGGCACCCACGCGACGATCCTCGGCAAGGTGACCGCTGTGCTGCGAAGCCTCTGATCCGAACGTTGCGAGAACCACCCGGAACCACCCGGGAACACTGCGTGAAATCCAGCCGCCGGCCCATGACAGGGCCGGCGGCTGCGTCGTTTCATACAGCGTGACCACGAACCGTCCAGCCCAGAACCATCTCGATCGCCGCACCCTCCTGGCGGCCGGCATCACCGGCGCCGCCGCGGCGACGATGACGCTCCCCTCACCGGCGGAGGCGGCCGGCGCGACGCTCAACCATTTCCAGCACGGTGTCGCCTCCGGCGACCCGCTCCCGGATCGCGTGGTCATCTGGACCCGGGTCACGCCCACCGCCGACGCGACCGCAGGGTCGGGAAAGGGCGAGGAGGTTCTGGTGCGCTGGGAGATCTCGCCGACGGCCGACTTCAAGCGCATCACCGGCAAGGGCTCGCAGCAGACCGGCCCCGACCGCGACCACACCGTGAAGCTCGACGTCACCGGCCTGGCTCCCGAGAGCTGGTACTTCTACCGCTTCACCTACAACGGCCAGACCAGCCGGGTCGGCCGCACCCGCACCGCTCCGGCGGCCGACGCCACCCCCGACAACGTACGTTTCGGGGTGGTCTCCTGCTCCAACCTGCAGGCCGGCTGGTTCGCCTCCTACCGCCACCTGGCCGAGCGCGACGACCTGCACGCGATCATCCACCTCGGCGACTACCTCTACGAGTACGGCCCGGGTGAGTACGGCTACGGCATGGGCAACGACGACGTGCGCCCCCACGAGCCGGCCCACGAGATGCACACCCTGGCCGACTACCGGATCCGGCACGCGCAGTACAAGCGCGACGTCGACCTCTCCGACGCGCACGCCCGCCTGCCCTGGATCGTCACCTGGGACGACCACGAGTCGGCCAACGACGCCTGGATGCTGGGCGCGGAGAACAACGAGCCGGGCGAGTTCGACTGGATCGACCGCAAGACCAGCTCCAACCAGGCCTACGACGAGTGGATGCCGCTGCGCGTCGACACCGGCCCCGATGACGAGGGCGCGACGGTGGAGACCGACGACCACCTCCACGACCGCATCTACCGGAGACTGCGGTTCGGCACCCTGCTCGAGCTGAGCATGCTCGACCTGCGCTCCTACCGCTCCGAGCAGGCGAGCCGCCTCGAGCTCGCGAAGGTCGACGACCCCGACCGCACCATCACCGGCGACGAGCAGCTGGCCTGGCTCAAGGACGGCCTGCTCACCGACGCGCAGTGGAAGATCGTCGGCAACCCGGTGATGATCGCGCCGGTCACGTTCGGCGCGCTGCCGAAGAGCCTGATCGCACCGGTCAACGACGTCGCCGGCCTGCTGCCCGACAACGGCATCGCCTACAACCTCGACCAGTGGGACGGCTACACCGCCGACCGCACCGAGCTCTTCGAGCACATCCGCAACAACGCGGTCACCGACACCGTCTTCGTCACCGGAGACATCCACTCCGCGTGGGCGTGCGACCTGCCGTACGACTCGGCCGTCTATCCGCTCGGCAAGACCGCCGGCGTCGAGTTCGTCGCCACCTCGGTCACCTCCAACAACCTCAAAGACGTGCTCGGGGCCCCGCGCCGCACGGTCAGCGTGACGGTCGAGAACATCATCAAGACCGCCAACCGCCACGTACGCCACCTCAACTTCGACGACCACGGCTTCTCGATCCTCGACGTGACCCGCAACCGGGCCCAGATGGACTGGTGGACCATCGGCGAGCGCCGCGACTCCAACACGACGGCGACCTGGTCGACGTCGTACGCCACGGCGACCGGAAGCAACCGCATCCATCGCGTGACAGAGCCGCTGTCATGACCGGCCACGGCGCGAACCGACGCCGTATGGCGTGGCTGTAGGCGTTTCACCGATGTGGGCGCGTCGTGTGCGCTTAGACTGCCGAGGTCTGCCTTCCCCGAACGTCTGGTACGTGATGCGAAACCTTGGTCGCCGGAGCAACCGCAAACAACTGTCCTTCGTCGTGGTCGCAGGCATGGTGATGGCGATGTTCGCCGCCACCATGCCCGCCACTGCCGCGACCTCGGCCGCAGCAGCGACCTCGGTGAGGACGGGCGGCGACACCAGCGCCGAGAAGCCGATGACCGAGGAAGACGCCCGCAAGGCCCTCGACGCGGCCAAGAAGGTCAAGCGCAGCCAGGGCGTGCGCGGTGCGCGCCAGGTCGTGCCCGGACGCCACGTCTCCGGCCGGCCGGACGCGACGATCGCGCTCACCGACCTGTGGAACGCCAAGGACTCCCTGGGCCGCTCGAGCAAGGCGGCCGCGCGCGAGCTGCTGCGCCGGCCCAAGGCGTTGACCCAGACCTGCAGCGACGTCATCTGCGTCCACTACACGCCGGGCAAGGGCGGCGACAAGGCCTCCGTGGCCTACGCCAAGCAGGTGCGCGACGTGGTCACCAAGGTGCACAAGCTCTATGTGAAGGCCGGCTATCGCAAGCCCGCCGCCGACAAGGCCGTCACCCCGGGCAAGGTCGACATCTACCTGCAGAACCTCTACGACGAGGGCTACTACGGCTACTGCGCCCCGGAGACGAAGGTCTCCCAGAAGGCCGCGACGGCCTACTGCGTGCTCGACAACGACTACGCCGCCAGCGAGTACGGCTCCTCCAACACGCCCACGGAGAACCTCCGGGTCACGGCGGCCCACGAGTACTTCCACGCCGTCCAGTTCGCCTACGACGCCGGCGAGGACCGCTGGATGATGGAGTCGACCGCCACCTGGGCCGAGGACGAGGTCTACGACAGCATCAACGACAACCGGCAATACCTGGCCTACGGGCAGCTCGAGGACCAGCGCAAGCCGATGGACAACTCCAGCCCCTCCAACCTCGGCATCTACGGCAACTGGATCTTCTTCCGCTACCTCTCCGAGAAGTTCACGAAGAAGCGCGGCGACCTGCCCGCTGTGATCCTCGGGATCTGGAACCGCACCCCCTCGACCTACTCCACCACCGCGATCCGCCAGGCGCTCGCCGAGCGCGGCACGACCCTCAAGCGGGAGTACGTCCGCTTCGCCGCCGCCAACCTGGCCCCGTCGAAGACCTACAGCGAAGGCCGCGCCTACTACCCGCCGGTGCACGACGGCCGCAAGGTGCTGCCCGCCAAGCGCCAGACCGTCGGTGGCAAGTTCACCCTCAAGCACCTGACGTACGCCTCGCAGCGCCTCGTGCCGAAGAAGGTCGGCAAGGGCTGGAAGCTGCGGGTGAAGGTCGACGTGGCCCGCACCAACGCCAACGCCGCCGTGGTCAGCGTCTTCCGCACCGACGGCACCCGCGGCGTCTACCACCTCAAGCCCAACCGCAAGGGCATCGCCACCAAGACGATCAAGAGCTTCTCGTCCAAGCGGATCCGCAAGGTCGAGGTCACCTTCGCCAACGCGAGCAGCAACTTCAAGTGCGGCCAGGGCACCGCCTTCACCTGCCACGGCACCGCCTCGCCGGACCGCGCCACCCACCGCTGGTGGGCCAAGACCTACCGCTGATCACCCCGAAGGACCAGCTGCACGAACGTCGAGTCGGCGCGTTATAACGCGCCGACTCGGCGTCGTTCTTGGTCAGAACGCGCCGACTCGGCTCAGCTGGAAGCTGACTCAGAGAGCCGCTTCAGGGCTTGCCGCACCAGCCCGGGGTCGGTCGTCGCCCACATCGGCGGCAGGCTGGCCTTGAGGAACGAACCGTAGCGAGCGGTCGCGAGGCGGGCGTCGAGCACTGCCACCACGCCGCGGTCGGTGGTCGTGCGGATCAGCCGCCCGGTGCCCTGCGCGAGCAGGAGCGCCGCGTGAGTGGCGGCCACCTGCATGAACCCGTTGCCGCCGGCCTTGTCGGCGGCCTGCTGCCGCGCGGACATCAGCGGGTCGTCGGGCCGTGGGAACGGGATCCGGTCGATGATCACCAGCTGACAGGTGTCACCGGGCACATCGAGCCCCTGCCACAGCGACAGCGTGCCGAAGAGCACCGTGTGCGGGTCGGCGACGAACTGCGCGGCGAGCTCGGGCAGCTGCGCATCGCCCTGGGCCAGCGTGGTCAGGTGCGGCAGCTTCTGCCGCACCACCTCGGCGGCCGCCTCGGCCGCCCGTCGCGACGAGAACAGCCCGAGCGTACGTCCGTCGGCGGCGTCGACCAGGTCGACGATCTCGTCGAGCGTCTTGGCGCCCATGCCGTCGCGGCCCGGAGGCGGCAGGTGGCGGGCGACGTAGAGGATGCCCTGCTTGCCGTAGTCGAACGGGCTGCCGACGTCGAGGCCGATCCACGGCAGCACATCCTCCGTACGCTGCGCATCGGCGCCCAGCGTCGTGCGCTCGTCTGCCTTGAGCCCGAGCGAGCCGGCCACGGCCCCGAAGTCGCCACCGAGCTTGAGGGTCGCCGAGGCGAAGACGACGGTCTTCTCCCGCAGCAGCTTCTCGCGCATCTGCGCCCAGACCTGGAGCGGCGCGACGCAGAGCCGTGGCGGGATGCGGTCGGTGCCCTCGTTGAGCCAGATCACGTCGGACTCCAGGGCGGCAGCCATCCGCTCGGCGGTGGTGAAGACCTCCTGCAGACCACCCTTGGCCTGCTGGAAGCCGGGGTCGGCGCTCTCGGAGTCCTTCGGCTTGGGCAACGCCGAGAGCGCTGACCGAGCGGCGTCGCGCACGAGCACGAGCGCGTCGGAGACGACCTCGGGCAGGGTGATCATCCGACCGGGCTTGGTCTCGTTGACGGCCGCCCGCAGCGCGTCGGACGCGTCGGCGAGGTCGTCGGCCTCCGAGCCCTCGATGTGCTTCTGGGCCCGGCGAGCGGCCCGCTCGACCTCGGCAGCGGTCAGCTCGTCGGTCGCCGCCTGGGTGACCCGCGCGACCAGCTCGTGGGCCTCGTCGATCACCACCGCGTCGTACTCGGGGATCATCGGCACCCCCTCGATCGCATCGATCGCGAGCAGCGAGTGGTTGGTGACGATCAGATGGCTCTTCTGGGCCTTCTCCTTGGCGACCTCGGCGAAGCACTCCTCACCGAAGGGACACTTCGCGGCGCCGAGACAGTCGCGGTGGTTGACGGAGACCTGACGCCACTCGCGGTCGGTGTGGCGCGGCGCGGAGTCACGCTCGCCGTTGCCGCCCTTGTCGGCCTCCTTCTCCGCCCAGCTGCGCAGCTCGAGCATCTTCTCGGCCATCGGGCCCAGCGGCACGTCGACCAGGGTGCCCTGGTCATCGGGGGCGCCTTCGCGCACCCGGTGGAGGCAGGCGTAGTTGGAGCGACCCTTGAGCACGGCGTAGGAGGCATCGACGCCGGGCCGGGTGCCGATCGCCTTGACCAGCCGGGGCAGGTCGCGCTCGACGAGCTGGTGCTGCAGCGCCAGCGTGGCAGTGGCGACGACCACCCGGTTGTCGTGGAGCAGCGACGGCACCAGATAGGCCAGCGACTTGCCGGTGCCGGTGCCGGCCTCGACCAGCAGATGCTCCTCGTCGGCGAAGGCCTGGGCGACCGCGTCGGCCATCAGCACCTGGCCCTCTCGGGTCGAACCGCCGAGGGTCGCGACCGCGTCTGCCAATGCTTCTCGAACGGGCGTCTCGGAGGCGGTGTCGGTTGCGGTCACCCGGGCAACCTTAGCCGTGGGCGGGGACAGGCTCCGACCGGCTCTCCGCGATCCGCTGGGCGACGATCCGGCCGAACTGCACGTGCCCCGCCGGGGTGAGATGGGTGTGGTCGTCCTGGTAGGGAAGCTTGAGGTCGAAGACGTTGATGTAGGTCACCCCGTACTCCTTCGAGACCCGCTTCAGCATCTTGTTGACGACCTTGATGGCCGCTGCACGGGTGGAGATGCTCGGGGCGCCGAGCACGACGACGTCGTGGCCCTTCAAGGCGTCGAGCGTCTGCCGGAAGCCCTTCTCGGCCTCGGGCAGCTCCCGGTGGGCATCGTTGATGCCGCCTTCGAGCACGACCAGGTCGGCGCCCTGCCGCACGGCGTCGGCGGCACGCTCGCCGAACGAGATCGGGCCGCACCGCTCCATCGAGGAGCGGGCGTAGCCGGTGCCGGCGAACCCCGAGACCCGCACCTGCCCGTCGAGATAGGCGGGCCACGACTTCGCCGGGTCGTCGAGCCCGTAGCCGGCGGCCCACGAGTCGCCGATCACGACGACCTGCTCGCCGGCGCCGGTGACGACCGCGGCGCGGGAGACCGACTCGGCGGCGAACCTCGAGCACATGTCCTGGGTCACCACGCCGCCCTTGCTCGCGTCTTGACCGGGCAGGCTCTCGACGTCCTCGGAGGAGCAGGCCGCGAGGACGGTCGCGAGCACAGCACCGGCCAGCGCGCTCACGATCGTGGCGCGCGCGATGCGACGTACGGGTGCCTTCATGCGTCCTCCTCCCATGGGCAATCGTGCCAAGTGTGAAGGAAGATCCCGTTATCGCCGGTCTCGAAACGCCGGATTGAGACGGGGTTGACGATCAGGCCGAGAACGCCGCGAGCTCGCCGGCCAGGTCGGCGTTGGCGCGTCCCTTGAGCAGGGTGCCGTCGGCGGTGTGCTCGAGGTGGTCGATCTCTCCGTGCTGGTGAAGCCGGTTGACCAGGTCACCGCGCTCGTAGGGAACCAGCGCGGAGAACTCGACGCCGGGCCGCGGCAGGTCGGCCTCGACGGCCTTGATGGCCTCGTCGATGCCCTCGCCGGTCTTGGCCGAGACCGCCACCGAGTGCGGCTCGGTGCGCAGCAGCCGGCCGATCACCATCGGGTCGGCGATGTCGGCCTTGTTGATCACCACCAGCTCGGGCACCTCGGAGGCACCGATCTCGGCGAAGACCTCGCGCACGGAGGCCAGCTGGCCCTCGGGGTCGGGGTGAGCACCGTCGACGACGTGCACGACCAGGTCGGCGTCGGCGACCTCCTCCAGCGTCGAGCGGAAGGCCTCGACGAGCTGGTGGGGCAGGTGGCGTACGAAGCCGACGGTGTCGGACATCGTGTAGACCCGGCCGTCCTCGGTGGTCGTCTTGCGGGTCGTCGGGTCGAGGGTGGCGAAGAGGGCGTCCTCGACGAGCACCCCGGCACCGGTGAGCCGGTTGAGCAGCGACGACTTGCCGGCGTTGGTGTAGCCGGCGATCGCGACCGCTGGGATCTGGTGGCTCTTCCGCGAAGCACGCTTGGTGTCGCGGGTGCCCTTCATCGCCTTCAGCTCACGGTTGAGCTTGGCGATCTTGGTGTTGATCCGGCGGCGGTCGGTCTCGATCTTGGTCTCACCAGGACCACGGCCACCGATACCGGCACCACCGGCGACCCGGCCACCGGCCTGACGCGACAGGTTGCCACCCCAACCACGCAGCCGCTGCTTCATGTAGCTGAGCTGGGCGAGCTCCACCTGCGCCTGGCCCTCGCGGGACTTGGCGTGCTGGGCGAAGATGTCGAGGATCAGCGCGGTGCGGTCGACGACCTTGACGCCGGTGCGGTCCTCCAGGTTGCGCAGCTGGCTCGGGGCCAGCTCGCCGTCGGCGATGACCGTGTCGGCGCCGGTCGCGGCCACGATCTCCTTGAGCGCCTCGACCTTGCCGCGTCCGATGTACGTCGCCGGGTCGGGCGCCTGACGACGCTGGTAGATCGCCTCCAGCACCTCGGAGCCCGCCGTCTCGGCGAGCAGCGCCAGCTCGGACAGGGAGTTCTCGGCGTCGGCCTGGGTGCCACCGGCCCATACGCCCACGAGCACGACTCGCTCCAGCCGCAGCTGGCGGTATTCGACCTCGGTGATGTCTTCGAGCTCGGTGCGCAGGCTGGCGACGCGCTTGAGCGCGTGCCGCTCGGCGAGCTCCATGGCGCCGAGCGTCGGGCCGGCGTCCTCATCGCCGAAGCGGAGCCCGAGGCCGTCCTCGGGGTCCTCGTCCGCGTAGCCGGACTCGAAGCCGTCGGCGTCGGACTCGGCCTCGAGCGCGTCCCAGTCCTCGGTGGCCTCGAGCGCGTCAGCGAGTGAGAAGTCGTGTGCGTTGTTCGTCATATACCAACAAGGATACGGCGCCGCGCCACCCGGGCGACAATGCTTAATTCCGCCGGGCGCGCAGCGGTTCCCACGACGTGCCCGGCGCAGACGTCAGCGTCGGCCGATCGCCTCGTGGAGCACCGAGCCGACATCCTCCGGTCGCTCCGCGACGTACGCCGCCCCGCCTGTCGCCTCGGCGATGGTGCGCAACGCTCCCATGTCGGCGTCGGCGGTGATCCCGACACCGATCACGCGCACGGGTCGGTGGGGATCGGAGGCAGCCTTCAACCGGCGTACGAGCTCGGCCAGGTCCATCGAGTCGGCATCCTCGTTGGTGCCGTCGGTGAAGAGCAGCACGGTGTTGGAGGCGAGCGGGTCGTAGGAGGCGACGGCAGCCTCGTAGGCGGCCAGCGTGGTGTCGTGCAGGGCGGTGCCGCCGCCGGTGCGGGCGGTGAGGCCGGCGATCTCCTTGGAGAGCAGGTCACGCTGCCCCTTCGTGCCGAGCGACCGGGTCGGCACGAGCGCGGCGTGGTCGCCGCCGAGCTTGCCCTCGGTCTCCTCGGAGAAGGCCCACAGCCCGATCGCCGCGGTGGCCGGCAGGTCCTTGATGGCTTCCGCGGCCGCCGCCTGGGTGAGCTGGAGCCGGGTGGTCACGCCGTCGCCCGAGGGGAAGGCCATCGACCCGGAGACGTCGATCGCGGCGATGCCCCGCGTCGGCCGCAGCCGCTGGCTCCACTCGGCGGCCGTCTTCTTCACGGTGGCCGGGTCGACCTCGGTGAAGGCACCCACGTTGGGCGAGGGTTTGCCGGCGCCGGAGGTGCGGAAGCCGGCCTTCGTCAGCGTCTCGTCGGCGGCATCGCTGTCGAGCACGCGCGCGAAGTTGGTGATCGAGGAGGCGAGGGTGTTGCGACGCGACGAGTTGGCGGTGAGGATGACCGGGTAGTCGAGCACCACGGTGCCTTCCTTCGGCGCGCTGGCCTTCAGCATCGGCGCATAGCTCGACCACTGCTGCTCGCTGGTCGCGGTCACGCCGCTCGCGACTGTGCGCAGCTCGGCGAGCCGGCCGGAGTCGGTGGGTGCGCTGCCGTCCTCGTCGGAGGCGATCCGGTCGGCGTACGACTTCAGCTTGGCGGCGTTCGCAGGGTTCGCCTCGCCCGCGATGACGGTGCCGAGCGCGCTCATCATCCGCTGAGGGTCGCCGACCAGCAGGTCGTCGTCGGCGAAAGCCTCCGCGTAGGACCTGCGGATCAGGCCGTCACCGGAGACGAGAACCACCGGCGAGGACGCCATCGACGACCGTAGGGTCACCGGCTCCTCGGCCGGACTGATCCGGTCGAGCCAACGCGAGGAGTCGGGGATCCATACGTCGGGCAGATCGTCACCGAGGGCCATCGGCGAGAGCACCTGGTCGGCCTCGGTCGCCTTGACCTCGATCTGCTTGCAGCCTGCGTCGTCGAGGATCTTGCGCAGGACCTTGGCCGCCTGGGGAGCCGCCGCGACGTTCATCTGCGGGCCCGTGCACGACCTGGTGACGGTCTGGGTGGCCTTGCCGCTGGTCACCATCGCGGTGGTCAGCAGGCACAGCGCCAGGACGCCGACGGCACCGGCGACGACCCCGATCGTCTGCTTCGTGAACCGCGGCTCGACCTCTGCCTCGGGCTCCGCAGGCGCCTCGGGCTCGATGATCGCGAGCGCCTTCGACGTGCTGCTGCCGGCCTTGCCGGACATTCGAACTCCCCTTGCTCCGATACCCCGCGGGGCAGTCCCAGATGTCCGCGGCTGGCGCACACACTATCGGTGCGCCAGCCGACGGGGTAGCACCTGGCGTCTACTACTTCGGAGGCATCCTGATGCCGCCGTCGACGCGGATCGTCTCGCCGTTCATGTAGTCGTTGGTCAGGCACTCGACGACCATGCTCGCGAGCTCCTCCGGCACGCCGAGACGACGCGGGAACAGCACGCTCTCGCCGAGCTTGGCCTTGAACGCCTCCGACTCCGGACCCTCGCCGTAGATCGGGGTGTCGATCAGCCCGGGGGCGACGGTGTTCACCCGGATCCCCGACGCAGAGAGGTCGCGGGCGAGCGGCAGGGTGAGCCCGACGACGCCACCCTTCGACGAGGAGTAGGACACCTGCCCGATCTGACCGTCGAAGGCCGCCACGCTGGCCAGGTTGACGATCGCGCCGCGCTGCCCGTTGGCGTCGGGCTCGTTGCGGCTGATGAAGCTCGCCGCCTGGCGGCACATGTCGAAGGTGCCGATCAGGTTGATCGCGATGACCTTCTTGTATGCATCCAGGTCGTGCGCCGACGACACCTGGCCGTCACGCCCGATGGTGCGCTGAGCCCACCCGATCCCGGCCGAGTTGACCACCGCCTTGAGCGGCGCGACCTCGACGGCCCGCTCCACCGCGTTGGTGATCTGCTCGCTGTCGGTGACGTCAACGGGCACGAACAGCCCCTTGATCTCCTCGGCCAGCGCCTCGCCCTTGTCCTTCTGCATGTCCGCGACGATCACCGTCGCACCCTTGGCCGCCAACGCCCGGGCCGTAGCCGCCCCGATCCCGCTGGCCGCCCCCGTCACGATCGCTGTGCTATCAGTCAACTCCATGGGCAGCACCCTAGACGTGACCCCGACCACCGTTGGTGAATACCCGTTAACCATCTCACCGAGAGGTCACTCCTGCAGGGTGAGAAGTCACGTACGCAGGGTGAGAAGTCACGTACGCGGGCCGAGAGGTCACCCCTGCAGGCCGAGAAGTCACGTACGCAGGTCGAGAGGTCTTTGGTGACTTCTCACCCTGCAGACCCGACGCATCGACCTGCAGAAGTGACGCCTCGACCTGCAGGGGGACGCCTCGACCTGCAGGGGTGACGTCTCGGCGGAGGGTCAGAGGGTGGTGGTGCCTTCGGCGACGAGGAGGGCGGTGCCGGCGAGGAGGATGCGGTCGTCGGTGGTCCAGGTGACCTGGAGGGTGCCGCCGGGTACGTCGACGCGGTAGGTCACGTCGGCGTCACGCTCGCCGGCGAGACCGTCGGCCTCGGCGGCGGCGACCATGACCGCGCAGGCGCCGGTGCCGCAGGAGCGGGTCTCGCCGGAGCCTCGCTCGAAGACGCGCATCGCGACATGTCGCTCGGCGACGCGGGCGAAGAACTCGACGTTGACCCCGCGCGGATAGACGTCTTCGTCGAAGACCGGGGTGTCGTAGAGGTCGCCGACCGGGCCCTCGGGGTCGATCGACTCGACCTCGGCGGCGGCGTGCGGGTTGCCCATGTCGACGTTGGCGGCGGGCCAGAAGTGGTGGGCGACGCTGACCTGCGTCGCTCCGAGCAGCTTCGGGGAGCCCAGGTCGGCGGTCCAGATGTCGCCCGAGGCGCGCAGCGTCTTGTCGCCGGCGCGGGTGGCGAAGGTGATCTCGTCGCCGGCGAGACCTGCCGAGCGCAGATACTCGGCGAAGACGCGGGTGCCGTTGCCGCACATCTCGGCGAGCGTGCCGTCGGCGTTGCGATAGTCCATGAACCACTCCGCATCGCTCACCGGCCGGTCCGGACCGTCGTAGTCAGCGGTGCGGATCACCCGCAGGATCCCGTCGGCACCGAGGCCGGCTCGGCGATCACACAGCCTCCGGACCCGGTCGGCCATCTCCGAGTCGGTCAGCGCGCCGTGCACCGAGCCGTCCAGGTCGGGCAGCAGCACGAAGTCGTTCTCCGTGCCGTGCCCCTTCACGAATGCGTACGTCATCAGTAGAGGAACTTCGAGTAGGTGTCGGTGCGGTAGTAGTCCTCCATCTCCGCCAGGGTGCGCGCGTCCTTCTCGACCTCCTTGGCGATCACGGCGCGCTTGGGGAGGTGGTCGGGGTTCCAGGTCTCCGGGTCCCACAGGCCCGACCGCAGGAACGCCTTGGCGCAGTGGAAGAAGATGTCGTCGATGTCGACGACCAGGGCGAGGATCGGCCGCTTGCCCTTGACGACCATCTCGTCGAAGAACGGCGCGTCGGAGACAAGTCGCGCGCGGCCGTTGATGCGCAGCGTGTCGCCACGGCCGGGGATCAGGAAGTTGAGTCCGACGTGGGGGTTGGCGAGCACGTTGCGGTAGCCGTCGACACGTCGATTGCCGGGCCGTTCAGCGATCGCGATCGTCTTGTCGTCGATGACGTGCACGAGCGAGCCGGCCGGGTCGCCCTTCGGCGAGGCGTCGCAGCTGCCGGAGTCGTCCGAGGTCGCGACCACGCAGAACGGGGTCGCCGCGAGCCACTCCCTGTCGATCTCGAGGAGCGCCGGACGCCCCTTGGTCACAGCCCGCTCGTGGGGGGTGCCGACCAGCTCGACGAGCTCGTCGACGGTGCTGATCTCGGTCCAGGTAGGGGTCACGCGCCTATCGTAGGAGGCGGCACCTCACCCCGGCGAGCCCGCAGCCACTCGATCGGGTCGCCCCGGTCGACCTCGACACCGGCCATTCGGAGCATCGCCCTGGCGAGCAGACGCCGATGAGCGGCGTACGTCAGGACGTGGGCGACCACCGACCCGATCTGGAAGCTCTCCGGCGGCTCGCACAGCGCGTCGACGAGCCGGTCCTCCCAGGCTCCGCGCCGCTCGATGTCGCGTACGACGGCGAGCCATCGCGCGCCCACGGCCTCGTGCTGGTCGATCAGCGCAGCGACGTCGTCCGAGCGGTCGCGGGCCGGCATCGAGAGGCCCTCGATGGAGGCGACCCAGCACTCCTTGGCCCACACGGTGGCCTCCAGCACCTGGATGAGCGACTCCTCCGGTCCGTCCCACTCCAGCACCACGCGGCCCGGCAACCGCACCTCCGCGAGCACGTCGGCAGACAGCCCCGAGGCCTGCTCGAGCAGCGCCCGGGTGTCGTCGAGGTCGTGCATCACCAGCTGCTCGGTCAGCGGCGAGAGCACCTGCTCCTGGGAGTCGACCCACAGCGACTCGGGCGGATGGAAGTGGATGCCGTTGGGAGCCGGCAGCCAGTGGCTGGCCGCGGCGGTGCTCGGCGGGTGTCCGAAGGCCTTGGCGAAGGCGCGCGAGAACCCTTCCAGCGACTCATATCCGGCCGCCCACGCCGCGTCGGTCACCGTGCCGCCGTGCCGCAGCTGCCACGCGGACCGCTCCAGCATCACCCGGCGCCGCATCGCCACCGGCGGCTCGCCCGCGCCCCGGGAGAGCATCCGGTTGAAGTGGTAGGGCGAGGTGAAGGCGTCCCCCGCCATCTGCGCCAACGTGCGCGGGGTGCCGTCGTCGGCGCCGTCGAGCACCGCGTCCAACAGCTCACGCAGGCGGTCGCGGCGGCTCCCGCTCGTCTCCCCCGGCTCGCTCACGTCTCCAGTCTGACCCACGAGGAGACGTACGCACCCGACCGATCTTGCTCGAGTCCTGCTCAGCGCTGCTCAGGCCGAGACCGCCCGCACCGCCTCGAGGGCCTTCTCGACGCGCCCGGGGTCGTCGAACGCGACCCAAACGACGCGTGAATCCTTGCGGAACCAGGCGTCCTGGCGACGCGCGAACTGGCGGGTCCTGATGACGGTGCGCTCCTTCGCCTCCGACAACGTCATCGACCCGGTCAGATGAGCGGCGACCTCCCGATAGCCGATCGCAGCCATGGCGGTCCTCGACAACGTCCGGTCGCCCTCGAGGAGGCCGGCCACCTCGTCGACGAAGCCGGCCTCGAACATCTCCGCGACGCGCTGACGGATGCGGGAGTCGAGCTGCTCGCGGGAGATGTCGACACCGATCTGGATCGACGCCGGGTCGTGGTAGACCTGCTCGGGCAGGGTGGCGCTGAACGGCTGACCGGTCAGCTCGATGACCTCCAGGGCACGTACGACGCGGCGACCGTTGTCGACCTCGATCCGGTCCGCGGACGCCGGGTCGAGCTCACGAAGTCGGTCATGAAGTGCCTTCTCACCTGCGGTTTCGAGCTCGCCCTCCAGACGCTCGCGCACCGCCGACGACGTGCCGGGGAAGTCGAAACGATCCAGGATCGCCCGGGTGTAGAGGGCACTGCCGCCGACCAGCACGGGCACCTTCCCCGCCTCTCGAAGCGTGGCGATCACACCACGAGCGAGGCCTTGGAACTCGGCGACCGAGGCCGGCTCGGTGACATCGAGGAGGTCGAGCAGATGATGGGTGATCCCACGCCGCTCGTCGAGCGGCAGCTTCGCGGTGCCGACGTCCATCCCCCGATATACCTGCATCGCGTCGGTGTTGATCACCTCACCGTCGAGCGCCTCGGCGAGGTCGAGGGAGAGCGACGTCTTACCCGCCGCGGTGGCGCCGACGACGGCCACGATCGGAGCCTCGGACAGGGCAGAAGATCCCTGCTCGACTAGTCCGTGCAGGTCATCCGGGTCGCGTGTCCCCCTGTTGCTCGCGTACTGCATGTGGTTAGTGTGGCTGGAAGTCGGCTCAAAACGGGAGCCACCGATCCAGAGGGGGAAGCATGAGCTTCTTGGACAAGGCAAAGGATCTCGCCAACAAGGGCGTCGACAAGGTCGGCTCCGACAAGGTCGGAGAGGGCCTCGACAAGGCCGGCGACTTCGCCGACGAGAAGACCGGCGGCAAGTACGGCGAGCACATCGACAAGGGTGTCGACGCCGCGAAGGAGCACGCGGAGGGCCTGGACGGCGGCGACAACAACAACAACTGATCCAGGCACGACCCCGAGACGGGGAGCGACCCACCGGGTCGCTCCCCGTCTTGCGTTTCCGGAGCGTTACCCGACGACGACATTTTACCGTGCATTTATCGAAACACCGTTAACGACCTGTTGCCACATGTGCTGTCACGTGGAACGGTCGAGGTGGATTCATCCTGCCCCCGCCGGGGGCAACCGGGGGGAGGAGCCTGCAGTGCACGCTCCTAATCCGGTCACAGCAATACGACTCGGAAGTGTGGACCACCATGTCTGAGAACTACGGCAACAGCGACGACCAGCAGAACTTCGGCCAGGAGGGTGGCCAGCAGCAGGAGCAGTCCAACCAGGGCGGCTTCGGCAACGAGCAGCAGGGCGGCCAGCAGCAGGAGCAGTCCAGCCAGGGCGGCTTCGGTGGCGAGCAGCAGGACCAGGGCGGCTCGTTCGGCGGCTCCGAGGGTGGCCAGCAGCAGGAGCAGGGTGGCTTCGGCAACGAGCAGTCCCAGGGCGGCCAGTCCGAGGGCGGCTTCGGCGGCGACCAGGGCGGCCAGTCCGAGGGCGGCTTCGGCGGCGAGCAGCAGCAGGAGCAGGGCAGCCAGTTCGGCGGCTCCGAGGGCGGCCAGCAGCAGGAGCAGGGCTTCGGCGGCGACCAGGGCGGCCAGTCCGAGGGCGGCTTCGGCGGCGAGCAGCAGCAGGAGCAGGGCAGCCAGTTCGGCGGCTCCGAGGGCGGCCAGCAGCAGGAGCAGGGCTTCGGCGGCGAGCAGGGCGGCCAGTCCGAGGGCGGCTTCGGCGGCGAGCAGCAGCAGGAGCAGGGCAACCAGGGTGGCTACGGCAACGAGCCGCAGGGCGGCGACCAGGGCCAGTCGCAGTACTGACCTGAGCCTGGGGCAGCACTGCTGAGCCAGCACCACAACGATCGAGCGCCGAGCCCGCGAGGGCTCGGCGCTCGACGTATCTCAGCGAAGGATCAGGCGCGGTACGCGACCCATCCGTCGATCATGCGCTGCACCTGACCCGGCGTGAACTCGTCCATGCACGCGTCCTCGGTGTAGTCCATGAAGTTGTGGATCGGGTCGAGCCCCGGAGCCGTGCAGGTGTCGGACCCCTCGGGGCATCCGAAGGCCGGCGCCGCCTCCGCCGGGGTGTCGCTGACTTGGTCGCCCTGACCGCTGCAGCCGCCCTGGAAGGTGTGGTAGAGGTGCAGCCAGTGACCGACCTCGTGCGTGGCCGTGTCGCCCTCGTCGTACGGCGCCGCCGATCCACCGGGCAGCGACTCCCCGAGGATGACCACGCCGTCCTGCGAGGAGATCTTCTTGGCCGGGAAGGTGGCCCAGCCGAGCAGGCCGTCGTCGATCTCGCCGAGGTAGATGTTGAGCGCGTTGTCACCGCCCTGACGCAGGGTCGACTTCATCTCACGCTCACCGCTCGACCCGGAGATGATCGGATACCAGTCCGGGTTGATCGTGGTCTCCTGGCCGGCGACCTCGAAGGAGAACGGCGTGCCGGCGTACGCCGCGTTGAGCACGTCGATCTGGGCGTCGATGTTGGCCTGCGGGATCGCGCCGGTGGTGGCGTCCTCCTGGATGACGTGCACGTAGGTCGGGATGGTCGTCGGGCCGAGGTCGGCGCCGCCGCCCTTCTTCCCCTTCGCCGCCAGCGCGTCGTCGAGCGCCTTCTCCTTGGCCGCGGCCTGCGAGCGGGTCAGGTGGTTGGTGTCGTGGACCTTCTTGGTGCCGTCGGCGACACGAGCGGCTCCGCCCGCGGCGGGGTCGAAGCAGGCACCGCCTCCTGCTGCCGCCTGGATCGCGGTCGCGGGCGCCGCAGCGGCCAGACCTGATGCCACGAGCACACCGAGTGCGCCCATCGCTGCTGCTCTGCTTGCCAGCTTGGGAATCGACATGGGGGTATCCCTTCCTGAGACAAAGTTGCCTCAGGTTAGGGCAGAAATACGGCCGAGCAGAGGGGTTGCTCGCAGAATTTGCCGTTCGTGCGGCCTCCGCCCGAACGACCTGCCGTGTTCAGTGGCCAGGCTCAGCCGCACGCCGGCGCGGGCGGCAGCGGTGCCGGCACACCGATCGACGGCATGCCCAGACCGACCGAGGCGGTGTCGGCCTCGGCTCGCCCCTGGCGGGCCTCCCAGGCGTCGCCCGAACGCGTGCGGCGTACCTCGAGCACGGGGTTGTCGGCGACCAGGTGGTGCGGCGCCGCGTAGGTGATCTCGACCTTGACCATGTCGCCGGGGCGTACGCCGTCGGCACCAGCGGAGCTGAAGTGCACCAGCCGGTTGTCGGGAGCGCGGCCGGAGAGCCGGTGGGTCTCGGAGTCCTTGCGGCCCTCGCCCTCGGCCACCATGAGCTCCAGCGTGCGTCCGACGTTCTTCTGGTTCTCCTCGTGGGCGATCTCGTTGACGAGGTCGACGAGACGGCCGTAGCGGTCCTTGACCACCTCGGGCGAGACCTGGTCGGGGAGGGCGGCGGCCGGGGTGCCGGGGCGCTTGGAGTATTGGAAGGTGAAGGCCGAGGCGAAGCGCGACTCACGCACCACGTCGAGGGTGCCCTGGAAGTCTTCCTCGGTCTCCCCCGGGAACCCGACGATGATGTCGGTGGTGATCGCGGCGTGCGGGATGGCCGCGCGCACGCGCTCGATGATGCCGAGGAACTTGGTCGACCGGTAGGAGCGACGCATCGCCTTCAGCACCCTGTCGGACCCGGACTGCAGCGGCATGTGCAGCGACGGCATCACGTTGGGCGTCTCGGCCATCGCCTCGATGACGTCGTCGGTGAACTCTGCCGGGTGAGGCGACGTGAACCGGACGCGCTCGAGACCTTCGATGTCACCGCACGCCCGCAGCAGCTTGGAGAAGGCCTGCCGGTCGGCGAACTCGACGCCGTAGGCGTTGACGTTCTGGCCCAGCAGCGTCACCTCGGTGACGCCCTCGGCGACCAGCGCCTCGATCTCGGCGAGGATCTCGCCGGGGCGGCGGTCCTTCTCCTTGCCCCGCAGCGACGGCACGATGCAGAAGGTGCAGGTGTTGTTGCAGCCCACGGAGATCGAGACCCACGCGGCGTACGCGGACTCGCGCTTCGTGGGCAGCGTCGAGGGGAAGACGTCGAGCGACTCGAGGATCTCGACCTGCGCCTCGTCCTGCACGCGCGCACGCTCGAGCAGCACCGGGAGCGAGCCGATGTTGTGCGTGCCGAAGACGACGTCGACGTAGGGCGCCTTGGCGGTGATCGTGTCGCGGTCCTTCTGCGCGAGGCAGCCGCCGACGGCGATCTGGAGGTCGGGGTTGGCCTCCTTGATCGGGGCCAGGTGGGAGAGGTTGCCGTAGAGCTTGTTGTCGGCGTTCTCCCGCACGGCGCAGGTGTTGAAGACGACCACGTCGGCCTGCGCACCCTCGCTCGCCCGCTGATAGCCCGCATCTTCGAGCAGCCCGGAGAGGCGCTCGGAATCGTGGACGTTCATCTGGCAGCCGTAGGTGCGGACTTCGTACGTACGGGCCGACGCTGAGCTCGAGGCGGTGGACACGGTCATAGCGCCTTCAAGAGTACGGCGGCGAGGCCCGACGGCAGGAAATCCCGACCAGTTATCCGCTTGTAACCGATACCCGGGGACCAAGTCATGGATGTGCAATGCAGGATGTGGTTAGGTCTGCGGCATGACCGTGCTTGACACAGAACCCACCAGCGCACCTTCCGGAGACGCTTTGGTGGTGCTCGACCATGTCGACAAGCACTACGGCGATCTGCACGTGCTCCAGGACATCAACCTGGAGATCAAGCGGGGCGAGGTCGTCGTGGTGATCGGACCCTCCGGCTCCGGCAAGTCGACGCTGTGCCGCACGATCAACCGCCTGGAGACGATCGACTCCGGCACGATCAAGCTCGACGGCAAGGAGCTGCCCGCGGAGGGCAAGGGCCTGGCCAAGCTGCGCGCCGAGGTCGGCATGGTCTTCCAGAGCTTCAACCTCTTCGCCCACAAGACGATCCTGCAGAACGTCACGCTGGGTCCGATGAAGGTGCGCAAGCTGAAGAAGCCCGACGCCGAGGCCGAGGCGACGAAGCTGCTCGACCGCGTCGGCGTCGGGCCCCAGGCCTCGAAGTACCCCGCGCAGCTCTCCGGCGGTCAGCAGCAGCGCGTCGCGATCGCGCGGGCGCTGGCGATGAAGCCGCAGGTGATGCTCTTCGACGAGCCCACCTCCGCCCTCGACCCGGAGATGGTCAAGGAGGTGCTTGACGTCATGGTCAGCCTCGCAAAGGAGGGCATGACGATGATCGTCGTCACCCACGAGATGGGTTTTGCCCGCATCGCCGCCGACCGCGTCGTCTTCATGGCCGACGGCCAGATCGTCGAGTCGAACACCCCCAACGAGTTCTTCGACAACCCGAAGTCCGACCGCGCCAAAGACTTCCTCGGCAAGATCCTCAAGCACTGACGTACGTCTCGGGTGAGCCTCGGCTCGCGAACCCTGCAACGCACCAACACTCATATCCCAGAAGGTGGATTCGATGAAGTTCAAGAAGATCGCCGCGGTCGTGGGCGCCCTCGCGCTCGCCGGCTCGCTCGCTGCCTGCGGCGGCAGCGACTCCGGCTCCGACGCCGGTGGCGACAAGATCAAGATCGGCATCAAGTACGACCAGCCCGGTCTCGGCTTCAAGAAGGCCGACGGCACCTATGCCGGCTTCGACGTCGACATGGCGAAGTACATCGCCAAGGGTCTTGGCTACGACGAGGACCAGATCCAGTGGGAGGAAGCGGTCTCCGCCAACCGCGAGACGTTCCTCAAGGACGGCAGCGTCGACATGATCCTGGCGACCTACTCGATCACCGACGAGCGCAAGGCCGAGGTCGACTTCGCCGGTCCTTACTACGTCGCCGGCCAAGACCTCCTGATTCGCGCGGACGACTCCTCGATCAAGGGCCCGGAGGACATGAAGGGCAAGAAGATCTGCTCGGTCACCGGTTCGACCTCCGCGCAGACGGTCAAGGACAAGTACGGCGCAGTGCCGCAGGAGTTCGACTCCTACAGCAAGTGCATCACCGCGCTCCAGGGTGGCCAGATCGACGCACTGACCACCGACGACATCATCCTCGCGGGTTACGCTGAGGAGTTCCCCGACGAGTTCAAGATCGTCGGTCAGCCCTTCACCGAGGAGAACTACGGTGTCGGCCTGCCCAAGGGCAGCAAGGACCGCGACAAGATCAACGACCTGATCGAGAAGTCCTTCGAGGACGGCGCCTGGGAGAAGGCCTTCAACGACAACCTCGGCAAGTCCGGCTACGAGCTTCCGGCGCCGCCGAAGGTCGACCGCTACTGAGCGTTCAGCGAAACCGAGTCGGCGCACTACGGACCGCAGCGATGCGGGCACCGAACTGCGCCGGCTCGGCATGAGCTGAAACGCATCGCCATTCCTGGAAGGACCTCATGGACCTCTTCTCCGAGTATGGGTCTGCCATCCTCGAAGCGTTCGGGCTGACCCTGAGACTCGCCGTCTTCAGCGGCATCTTCGCACTGCTGCTCGGCGTCGTGCTCGCCGTCTTCCGGGTCTCCCCGGTTCCGGTACTTCGCTGGGTCGGCGCCGCGGTCGTCTACACGTTCCGCAACACGCCACTGACGCTGGTGATGTTCTTTGCTCTCTTCGGGCTCTTCTACCAGCTCAAGTTGGGCGCGAGCCAGGAAGATCCTCTCAACGAGCAGAACTTCCAGCTCGCGGTCTTGGCGCTTTCGATCTACACCTCCACGTTCATCTGCGAGGTGCTGCGCTCCGGGATCAACACCGTGCCGCTCGGACAGGCTGAAGCGGCTCGGGCAATCGGCCTCACCTTCACTCAGAACCTCCGGCTGATCGTCCTCCCGCAAGCGCTGCGGTCGGTGCTCAACCCGTTGGCCAGCGTCTTGATCGCGATGATCAAGAACACCACCGTGGCCGTCACGATCGGCGTCGTCACGGCAACGGGCGTCAACGAAGCCTCCGGCCAGATGCGAACGATGATGGAGAACGAGGCAGACCAGATCGTGCTGATCTTCATCATCTTCTCGATCGGATTCATGATCATGACCCTGCCTGTCGGCTTCCTCGCCGGTTGGGCCTCCAAGAAATTCGCGGTGATCCGATGAGTGCCTCAGTTCTCTATGACGCTCCCGGGCCACGCGCCAAGGCACTCAACTGGGTCTACTCCGGGGTCGCACTGGCCATACTTGGATACGTCGCGTGGCTTGTGTACTCCAAGTTCGAGGAGACCGGGCAGTGGGAAGGCGAGAAGTGGACGCCGTTCCTGGACGCCGACGTGTGGAACAACCTTCTGATCCCGGGGCTGATAGGCACACTGAGCGCCTTTGCGCTCGGCTCGCTGCTCGCGTTGGCCTTCGGGTTCGTCTTCGCCGTCGGGCGACTCTCGGAGCGGAAGATCATCAGCATCCCGTGCGGCGTCGTCGTCGAGTTCTTCCGCTCGATCCCGATGTTGCTGCTGATGTTCTTCATCTACTTCATGCAGCCGTCACTCGGCATCGTACCGACCAGCATCTTCTGGGCTGTCGTGCTCGGTCTGATGCTCTACAACGGCTCGGTCATCGCGGAGATCATCCGCGCCGGCGTACACGCACTTCCGAAGGGGCAGACCGAGGCGGGTTCCGCTGTCGGCCTCACCTCGGGTCAGGTGATGCGTACGATCCTGCTTCCGCAGGCGGTTCGGTCGATGCTGCCGGCGATCATCGCCCAGCTCGTGGTGCTCCTCAAGGACACCGCGCTGGGTTATGTGCTCGGCTACAGCGAGCTGCTCAGCCAGGTCAAGCAGTTGGATGGAAACTTCCACAACCTGATCCCGGCGGCGATCGTGGTCGCTCTCATCTACATCATCCTGAATACGATCCTCGGCCTGGTGGCCAACTGGATCGAGGGACGTACGCGACGAGTAGGCCACACCGCGGGCCCGGTCGGTGCCGCGGATGACCCCGAGGTGCAGACCGCTCCTGCGACGGGCATGTCCGGCACCGTCTGAGGATCTGTCCGGCTGAGGACGCAACAACGGCCCGCTGCCCTTCGGGGCAGCGGGCCGTTGTTGCGTACCCGCTTCGCGGGCTGAGGTCTTACTTCTTCTTCGGGGTCACCCAGAGGTTGATGGTGCCCTCGATGGCGACGGTGCCGTCCTCGCGGACGCCCTTGACGCGCACGGCGAGGTCGCCGTCGGCGGTGTCCCACTGCTCCTGGTCGGTCTCCGCGATGCAGGTGATGTCGGTGGACGCCTTGGCGGTGTAGGAGACGGTCATGCCCTTGGGGATCCAGCGCTTGTCGCGCGGGATGGTGACCTCCGCGAGCGCGCCCATCGCCATCTCGAGGCCGTTGCACAGCGCGATGGCGTGCACGGTGCCGATGTGGTTGTGGTTGCCCTTGCGGTTGGGCACGATGACCTCGGCGTAGTTCGGCCGCAGCTGGTTGACCAGCGGGTGAATGCTGCCGAAGTAGGGCGCCTTCTTCGCGAACGCGACCGAGAATGCTCGCTTGCCCACAACCGGCACGCGGTTGAAGGACTTCCAGAGGTCGTAGAGCTGGCTCATGCTGGATAGGTTACCCGAGGGTAACCTCCTCCCCTCTCCTGGCCCGAGATCAGGAGAGGGAGAGGAAGACCTTCTCGAGCTCCTCGATCTGCTCCGGACGATCTCCGTCGGAGTGGGCGCGACGCAGCTCGTTGGAGAGCAGCGCGAAGGCAGCCTTGTCGAGAGCGCGGGTCACTGCCTTGAGCTGGCCGACCACATCGGCGAGCTCGCGGCCGTCTTCGATCATGCGGAGCACGCCACCGAGCTGGCCCTGAGCCCTGCGGACTCGATTGACCACGCTCGTCGTCTCCGCGTCCCGAGGCTGGGGGACGGTCACGTCGTCAGTCAAAGTCTTGCCTTCCATCATTTCTTGCATCATTCCTGGCATCGTCGTTGCATCCCCCGGGGGACAACGGTCCAGACCAGTAGGCGTTACGGCTCGGTTTTCGGCTGATTCTGCTTTTCGCCTACGCGGAGCCGGAGATCGTGCTAGTCCGTGACCTGCCACACAATCTCGACGCGGTTGCCGAACGGATCGTGCACGTGGAAACGCTGGAAGTCACCGGCGTTGTGGCGCTGACTCCAGTCGACCTCGAAGCCCATGCCGGCGAGCCTCGCCCCGACGGCTTCGAGATCCGCCTCGGTCTCGACTGCGAGAGCAGGGTGGGCCTTGGCCTGCGGCCGGTGCGGATCCTCGACGCCGAGATGGATCTCCGCGCCACCCGGCGAGCGGAACCAGGCGCCGCCACGTGTGGCCAGCTCCGCCGGCTTCGGCACCTCGACCAGCCCGAGCCCGTCGGCATAGAAGATCCTGGCGTCGCCCTCCCGACCGGCAGGCATCCCGACCTGCACATGGTGGATGCGCATCATGACGTCAGCCTGCGGGCAGCGACGAAGATGCGACGGAACGGGAGCAGGACGAAACTGTTTCCTACCGAATCGTTTCGTACGGGATAGGCCCGTGACAGACGTTCTCGGAGCTCATCGGCGAAAGGCTCGAACAGTCCCACCTTCTCGAGCGCCGCCGCCGTCGGTCGCAGACTGGTCCCGGAGATCCAGGTGAAGACGGGGTCCTCGCCGGTCAACACATGGAGGTAGGTCGTCTCCCAGGCGTCGACCTCGAACCCCTCCCCCACGAGTGCGTCGTAGTAGTCGGCCGGATCGTGCGACCCGGGCGCCTCGAGATGCTCGACATGGGCGGCGTACGGCTCCTCGGCGGCGAGCTCCGCGCGCAGCGTATGGCTGGGCTCGGCGAAGTTGCCCGGCACCTGGAAGGCGAACCAGCCACCTCGCTTGACCGTGCCGGCGAGGATCGGGAGCAGATCCAGGTGGCCGGGGACCCACTGGAGGGTGGCATTGGAGAGGAGCACGTCGACCGAGGCAGGCTGCGCCGACTCGGCCCAGTCACGCAGGTCGGCGACTGCGAAGTCGACCCCGTCGACGCTCGCGCGCGCCTTGTCGATCATCGGGGCACTGGAGTCGACGCCGACGACGCGCGCGCCCGGCCAGCGGGCCGCCGCAAGGGCAGTCAGGTTGCCCGGGCCGCAGCCGAGATCGACGACATCGTTCGGCTGATCGGCGTCGACGCGGCGAAGCAGGTCGACGAGCGGGCGCGCCCGCTCGTCGGAGTAGGTGAGGTAGCGCTCGGGATCCCATGCGGGCATGGCGTACGTCCTTAGGTTTGTCTTGATGTCAAGATATATCGATCCTCCACCCGACTTGTCTCGATGTCAAGATTCTCGATGGAGCGGTCCTGGGCTAGGGTTTGGTCATGCGCGACGAAGTCGACGACCTGAGCGAGGCCTGGGCACACGAGCGACCCGACCTGGACCTCGGGCCCGTCGAGATCTTCTCGCGGCTCTCCAGGCTCTCTCGTCATCTCGACCTCGCCCGACGCGACGCATTCTCCGGATCCGGGATCGAGTCGTGGGAGTTCGACGTGCTCGCCGCACTGCGCCGGGCGGGCGCCCCCTACGAGCTCTCCCCCGGACGGCTGCTGCGCGAGACCCTCGTGACCAGCGGCACGATGACCAACCGCGTCGACCGGCTCACCGCGCGCGGGCTGGTGGAACGCCTGCCCGACCCGGCCGACCGCCGAGGCGTGCTCGTACGCCTCACCCCCGACGGCAAGGCCACCGTCGACAGCGCCTTCGAGGCCCTGCTCGCCGCCGAGCGCGAGTTCCTCGACGGCCTCTCCGACGATCAGCAGGGCCACCTCACCGACCTGCTGCGACGCCTGCTCGTCCCGTTCTCGTCCTGACCCCGTACGCCGAGTCGGCTCGTTCTGACCGAAAACCCCGTCGAGTCGGCTCGTTATGACGAGCCGACTCGACGCGAAATCTTGTCAGGATGCGCCGACTCGGCACACATGGCGTACGCAGCCGCGGGCTACTCCAGCACCTCGGCGGCCTCGAGCCACTCCATCTCGAGGTCGTCCTTCTCGGCGGAGAGCTTGTCGAGCTCGGCGCTCAGGTCGGCGAGCTTGGTGTAGTCGTTGACCGCCTCGGCCATCGCGAGCTCGAGCTTCTGCTGCTGCTCGGAGATACGTTCGAGCTGCTTGTCGATGCGAGCGACGACCTTCTTCGCGGCACGCTCCTCGGCGGAGCCGGGCTTGGCCTTCGCGGTGCTCGACGGTGACGTCTCGGCCTGCACAGATGACGTCTCGGCCTGCAGGCCTGACGTCTCGGCGGTGGCTCCCCCGCTCGGCGCGGGGATGGGGAGGCGGCGCTCGAGATACTCGTCGACGCCTCTGGGAAGCATGGAGATCTGGCCGTCGCCGAGCAGGGCCCAGACGGAGTCGGTGACGCGCTCGAGGAAGTAACGGTCGTGGGAGACGACGATCAGGGTGCCGGGCCAGGCGTCGAGGAAGTCCTCGAGCACGTTGAGCGTATCGATGTCGAGGTCGTTGGTGGGCTCGTCGAGGAGCAGCACGTTGGGCTCGGTCAGCAGCAGCCGCAGGAGCTGGAAGCGACGGCGCTCGCCACCGGAGAGGTCTCCGATACGGGTGACCAGCTTGTCACCGGTGAACCCGAAGCGCTCGAGCATCGAGGTCGCCGAGAGCTCCTGACCGTCGGTCGTCTTGGTGACCCGCTTGATCGACTCCACCGTCGGCAGCACCCGCGCCTCGGGGTCGAGGTCGTCGAGCTGCTGGGTCAGGTGCTGAAGAGCGATGGTGCGGCCGTGGCGTACCTTCCCGACCGCCGGCGGGAGGGAGCCGTCGAGCAGCGACAGCACCGAGGTCTTGCCGGCGCCGTTGACGCCGACGATGCCGATCCGGTCGCCGGGGCCGATGCGCCAGGTGGCGTGCGACAGGAGCTGCCGCTCGCCGCGGAAGAGGTCGACGTCCTCGACGTCGATGACGTCCTTGCCGAGCCGCTGGGTGGCGAACTTCTGCAGCTCGAAGCGGTCACGGGGCGGAGGTACGTCCTCGATGAGCTGGTTGGCGGCGTCGATGCGGAACTTCGGCTTCGACGTACGCGCCGGGGCGCCGCGACGCAGCCAGGCCAGCTCCTTGCGGACGAGGTTCTGACGGCGCACCTCGGTGGCGGCCGCCTGGCGAGACCGCTCCGCCTTGGCGAGCACGAACGCGGCATAGCCGCCCTCATAGGCGTCGACGGCCCCGTCGTGCACCTCCCAGGTGAACTGGCAGACCGCATCGAGGAACCAGCGGTCGTGAGTGACCACGACGAGCGCGGAGGTGCGCTTGGCCAGGTGCGAGGCGAGCCAGGCGACGGCCTCGACATCGAGGTGGTTGGTGGGCTCGTCGAGCACGATCAGGTCATGGTCGCCGAGCAGCAGCTCCGCCAGCGCGCAGCGACGGCGCTCGCCGCCGGAGAGCCCCACCACCGCCCGGTCGAGGTCGATCCCGGCCAAGAGCTGCTCCACGATCTCGCGCAGAGCGGGTACGCCGGCCCATTCGTGGTCCGAGCGCCCACCGAGCACGGCCTCGCGCACGCTGTGGGAGTCGACGAGCTGGTCACCCTGGTGCAGGAAGCCGACCAGCAGCCCGCGCTGGCGCGAGACCCGGCCGGAGTCGGGCTCCTCCAGGCCGGTCATCACCTGCAGCAGCGTCGTCTTCCCGTCGCCGTTGCGGCCGACGATGCCGATCCGCTCACCGGCGTTGATGCCGAGGGAGACGTCGTCGAGAAGGGGCCGGATGCCGTACGCCTTGGAGACGTGCTCGAGGTTGAGGAGGTTCGCCATATCGCCTCCCATTGTCCCCGAGAGTGGTGAGGCGGCCATCATCGCGGGCCCCGGACCAGATCCGATCACGCCCGCCCAGCGGCACGCCGTGGCCCACACCCAGGACCGAATCCCTACACTCGGTGCAATGTCGGACAAGGTGCCTCGGGGTCGCGGTCATGGCTCGAGGCAGGTCATCCTCGACGCCGCGCTCGGCCTCGCCGCAGCCAGGGGCTATGTCGGCACCACGATGGCGCTGGTGCGCCGCGCGACCCAGCTGCCGCCGTCGTCCCTCTACTGGCACTTCTCCAACAAGGACGAGCTGCTCGCCGAGGCCCTCGAGCACGGCCATGCACGATGGCGCCGGGGCGGGCGACGTTGGGCGCCGGCCACCGACGGCGAGGATCTGCGCGAGGCGCTGCTCGCCAACATCCGCCGCACCACCTCGGGCACCGGCGACGCCAAGGCCGACTGGTGGCGGATGGGGCTGATCCTCGCCATCGAGTCCGGGCCGACGGTCGGCGACGGCCCACGGGAGCGCTTCCTCCGGATCCGCGCGCAGGTGCGGGCCGAGTTCGAGCAGTGGTGGTCACAGGCGACCGACCTTCCGTCCGCACACGTCAAGACCATCGCGCAACTGACCCTCGCCGCACACGACGGCCTCTTCGTCCACCTCCAGACCGACGAGAACGCCGACCTCGACCCGCTCCTGCGACGTCTCGCCGACGGTCTCGTCGAGATCGCCGACCACCTCCGGGATGCGCCCGAGGTCTCGCCGGCCGTGGCGGCACGGCCGCCGATGACGTACGAGATCGGGAGCAGCAGCCGCGAGAGACTGATCGCGGCAGCGCTCGAGGTGGCCGCGGAGAGCGGCTACGAGGGCGCCTCGATCAGCCGGATCTGTGCCACGGCGGGCATGCGGGCATCCTCGGTCTACTGGCACTTCGAGAACAAGGACGACCTGTTCTCGGCGGCCGTCGACGACTCCTACCGGGCCTGGCACCGCGCACAGTCCTCGTGGCTGCCGCTGGGCGCGGATGTCGACCGGGCCACCGACCTCCCCGTCATGCTGACCCCGCTCGTGGCGAGCCTGCGCGACCTGCCCCCGTTCCTGCGCATCGGGTTGATGCTCGTGCTCCCCAAGCGGGCCGAGCCGCTGCCCGGCCGCGACAGGTTCGTGGCCGTCCGCCACCAGACCCGCGACGACCTGGCCCGCTGGATCCGCGGCGCTCTCGAGGTCGACCCGCCCGACGCCGAGGAGATGGCCACTCTCCTGGTCTCGATCGGCGACGGACTCCTCTTCGCCGAGGCGCTCGACGGCACCGACATGCCACCAGAGACGACATCAGACCTGCTGGCTCACCTGATCATGGCCCGGTCGTTTCATGCACAGAGCAGTCACTGACCAACTACCGTAGACCCACAGAGGATCTACGACGCTAACGGTCGGAAACGCATACAACTGCATGCCGTGTCATCTATCTTCGCAGGTCAGGAATGAGATTTATCCGACATTTCCGGCTCAACCTCCGGAACGATCGTTACAGTGACTGGTGTCACAGAGAGTTGGAGCCACCAGATCCCCCTTTCATGGTGTCTCCGCCTCAGTAAAGGAGCCCCCCATGAGCGTCACTGCTATCCCCTCCCTGGCTAGTCAGCACGACCATGAAGGCGCCGAGAGAACGACCCCCTCGGCGACCCCGTCTGCGACGAAGGCCCTCCAGATCCTGGAGGCATTTCTCGGCGCTGGTCCCAAGCTGGGCGTGAGCGAGATCGCGCGCACCGCCGGCCTACCCAAGTCCACCGCGTTCCGGCTCCTGCGGCAGCTCGAGCAGAGCGGCTACGTCGAGCGCACCGGTCGCCACTACGTGCTCGGGCGCAGGCTCTTCGAGCTCGGCAACGCCGTGCAGATCTGCCGGCCTCAGGGCATCCGCGAGACCGCGATGCCGCATCTGGCCGAGCTCTTCGTGGCGACCGGCAAGTCCGTCCAGCTCGCCATCCTCGAGGGCACCGACGTCGTCATCCTCGAGAAGATCGCCGGACGTGGCGGCATCCAGACCGAGACGTACGTCGGCGGGCGCGCACCTGCCGCGTGCTCCGCGCTCGGCAAGGCCATCCTCGCCTTCAGCGACCGCACGCACATCGCAGCAGTGCTCGAGTCAGGGCTGGTGCGGCGTACCAGGCACTCGCACGGCGACCCGGCGAAGTTCCTCGCCGAGCTCCGACGCACCAACAGCGAGCGCATCGCGTTCGACCGCGAAGAGGCTCAGCTCGGCATCGTCAGCGCCGCTGTGCCGATCATGGTCGACGGACGCGCCATCGCCGCCGTCTCCATCTCCGGCAACCCCTCCGGCTTCAACGCCGCCAGCATCACCCGCCACCTGCGACGTGCCGCCGCAGCCATCTCCGACGAGGTCATCTCCAGCGCAGCCTGACCCACCCCGCCGAGACGTCGCTCCTGCAGGTCGAGTTGGCACGGAGTTGCCAACTCGACCTGCAGACCTGACTTCTCGACAGGATCCGGAGTCAGTAGGTGATGACGTGGGCGCCGGCGACGGGGCCGGGGGCGGTCCAGACGCGGGGGTGGTCCAGGGCTTGCATCGCGCCGGCGACCTCGCGGGCGTGGGTGGCGTCGCGGCAGAGCAGCAGCACGGTCGGGCCGGAGCCGGAGAGCTGCACGGCGAGGGCGCCGGCCTCTTCGGCGTCGGCGAAGGTCTGGGCCAGGTCAGGACGCAGCGCGAGTGCCGGCGCCTGAAGATCGTTGGCGAGAGCCTCGGCGAGAAGCTCCACGTCGCCCTTCTCCAGGGCGGCGAGCAAGGGTTCGGGCACCTCGGGGTCGCCTGATCCGCCGCGGGTGAGCTCGTCGAAGGCGCGATAGACCGACGGGGTCGACAGGCCCTGCTCGTTGCCGACAGCGACCCACCACCACGCGCCGTTGTCGGCGACCGGCGCGACGATCTCGCCGCGGCCGCGGCCGATGGCGGTGGCGCCGACGAGCGCGAAAGGTACGTCGGAGCCCAGCTCGGCCGCGAGGCTCAGCAGGTCGTCGTCGGAGGTCTGCAGCGACCACAGCCGGTCGAGCGCGACGAGCGTGGCGGCCGCATCGGCTGATCCGCCGGCCAGGCCGCCGGCGACCGGGATGCCCTTGTGGATCGCGATCCGTGCCGCGTTGCCGATGCCGTGGTGCTCGGTGAGCGCCCGCCCGGCCCGCACCACGATGTTGTCGTCACCGGTCGGCACCTCGTGCACCGCGATGCGGTCCTCCGCGGTGACCACGACCTCCCACCGATCGGCGTCGCTCACGCTGACGTCGTCGTAGAGGCCGATCGCGTGGTAGACGGTCGCGAGCGGATGGAAGCCGTCGTCGCGCACAGCCCCCACCCCGAGGTGCAGGTTGAACTTCGCGGCCGCACGGACGGTGACACTCATCGGGGCTCCTCGACGACATCACCGGACCGCAGCGAGTCGGCGATGCGTACGAAATCGTGGATGGTCAGCGACTCTCCGCGGGCGAGCGGGTCGACACCGGCCGCGACGAGCGCGGACTCGGCGGCCGCGGCGGAGCCGGCCAGAGGCTTGAGTACGCCGCGCAGCGCCTTGCGGCGTTGCGCGAAGGCTGCGTCCACCACTGCGAACACCTCCTCGCGGGTCACGGATCCGCCTGAGCTCGACCCGACAGCACCGGCCGGAGGCTCACGGTGGGTCCAGGCGACGAGCCCGGAGTCGACGTTGGGTGCCGGCCAGAAGACGTTGCGGCCGATCGCGCCGGCGCGGCGTACGTCGGCATACCAGGCGGCCTTGACCGAGGGGACTCCGTAGACCTTCGAGCCCGGCTTGGCGGCCAGTCGGTCGGCGACCTCGGACTGCACCATCACCAGGCCGCGCTCCAACGACGGCAGCAGCGACATCAGGTGCAGCAGCACCGGCACCGAGACGTTGTAGGGGAGGTTGGCGACCAGCGCGGTGGGCGGCGGTCCGGGCACCGACTCCACCCTCAGAGCGTCGGCGTGCACCAGGCTGAACGCGCCGGCCTGGGCGGGGGCGTAGTCGTCGATGGTTCGCGGCAGCCGCTCGGCGAGGTCGGCGTCGATCTCGATGGCGGTGACCTTCGCGCCCGTCTCGAGGATGGCGAGGGTCAGCGAACCCAGCCCGGGGCCGACTTCCACCACGACGTCATCGGCGCCGACGCCGGACTCGCGAACGATCCGGCGCACGGTGTTGGCGTCGATGACGAAGTTCTGCCCACGCTGCTTGGTCGGGCGAAGGTCGAGCTCAGCCGCCAGCGACCTGACTTCCGCCGGACCCAACAGGCGCGGCGGAGTGCGGTCGGTCATGACCACAGCGTAGGCCCCACCACGCCGAGTCGGCGCATCTGTCCCGCCCCACAACGCCGAGTCGACGCGTCTGTCCCACGTTGTTGGGGCAGACGCGCCGACTCGAGCCCGATCTCTGGGGCAGATGCGCCGACTCGCGGCTGGATTACTGCGGCAGGCCCATGCTCTGCGAGCAGGCGGGCCAGGAGCCGTAGCCGCCACCGTTGGCGTCGCGGACCTTCTCGGCGACCGCGATCTGGGCCTCACGGCTGTTCTCGTGCGGGAGACCGCTGCCGCCGTACGCGTGCCAGGTCTCGGCGTTGAACTGCAGACCACCGTAGTAGCCGTTGCCGGTGTTGATCGACCAGTTGCCGCCGGACTCGCACTGGGCGAGCTGGTCCCAGACGCTGCTGCCGCCGGCGAAGTTGGGCGCAGGCTCTTCCTCCACCTTGGTGCCGACCTTGACGACGCGCGTCTCGGCCTTCTCGAGCGACTTCTGCTCGAGCACCTTCCTGGAGACGGCCTCGCCGTTCTTGTAGACGACGCGGTAGGTCACCGCACGGGCCCCGTCGGAGCCCTCCTCGACGACCTTGGTCTCGCCCTCGGGCAGCGACGGGTCCTCCTGCTCCTTGACCGGAGCCTCGACGGTCTCGCGGGCGACCTTCTGGGTCTTGGAGGAGAAGTCGGTGTAGACGATCTTCTGACCGCTCTTCAGCGTCTTGTCGGCCGCAGGGCTGACCTTGTCGCGGCGCTCGAGCTTGACGTCGAGCTCCTTGAGCGCATCGCCGACGGTGATCGCGGCGACGTCGACCTTCTTGGCCTTCTTGCCGGCCAGCTCGACCTTGACGGTCTTCGGGGTGACGACGTCGAGCGACATCCCGTCGCGGCCGATGTAGGCGCCGCGGCTGGTGGAGAGCTTGGCGCGGTCGAAGTCACGGCCGAGCTCGGAGAGCGCACCGCCGACGGTGGTCGCGGTGACCCAGTGCTCCTGGTCCTTGCCGTCGACCTCGAGGCTCAGCTGCCGTGCGTAGCGCACGCTGATCGCGCTGCCGTCCTCGACCTTGGTGTCGGTCGAGGGAGCGACCGCGTCGCGGTCGCCGACCTTGATGCCCTCGGCCTCGAGAACATCACCGACGGTGTCGGCGTTGACGCTGACGTCCTTGGCCTTGCCGTCGACCGAGACGATGACGTCGGTCTGGGACGTCTTCACGCCGTACGCAGCGCCCCCTCCGGCGACCACTGCTGCGGCGAGCCCGCCGACCAGGATGGCCTTGCGCCGGCGGGTGGATGCGATGTTGCGGATCCGCGAGTTGATGCTGCTGACGGACACGTTGCTCCGATGTTTGCGCTCTCCGGGCACGGGCGAACGGCGTTACGAGATCGAATGATCTGCGCGCTGAGGCCCTCCCCAACACCGTCCGGATCTATCCCGATCCCGGCTTTCTCGCCGACCAGAGGAACAAAACCAATCGGTTAAATGCAAGTCTTCTGTCCATTCCGGAAGCAATCACAAGGATGCAATATCGGCATCGTTCGACTGGTCTAGACAGCTGTCAATACCCGACAAGCCAAACAACATGCGTGCGATTCACCACATCAAAACCGCAGGTCAAGCCGGTTGATCCGGGTAAATGTCGTAATCCCGCCACGAAATATCGTGCCGGTTGACCAATAGGCGACAAATCCTTTACAGGCGCCTGCATTGCTTGGTGAGGTACTCCGAGGTCATCTGTGTCGTGATGGCCCGTCGTGCCGGTCGGTTCTCGGGTAGGCAGATGTGCGCGATGTCACCAGACTCCGGAGGAACGATGAACAGACGCCTTACCAGCGTTATCGCCGCGGTCGCGGTCGCCGGCGTGACGCCAGTGGCCCTGGCTCACTCGTCGGCCAGCGCCGCCGAGGAAACGGGCACCCGAGCAGCAGCCGCGGTGAAGCAGAAGGTCGATGACAAGCCCGATGCGCTCAACACCAAGCGCCGCGAGCTCAAGTCCAACGCCGCCACCGCCGTCGCCTCGGGCGAGAAGAAGACGGTCACCAAGAACGGCAGCCAGGTCGTCAAGATGGGTTCGGGCAAGAACGCCCACTGGGTGGAGCACGAGCCCACCGAGCAGTCCCAGCTGCTGAGCTTCCTGGTCGAGTTCGGCGAGGGCGGCAACCCGGCCTTCCCCGAGAACACCTCGGGCCCGCTCCACAACGAGATCGAGGCGCCCGGCGAGGACGACAACTCGACCTACTGGGAGAAGGACTTCTCCCAGCAGCACTACAAGGACATGTTCTTCAACGAGACGAAGGGCGCCGAGTCCTTCCACAACGCCTACAAGGAGATGTCGAGCGGCCGCTTCGACCTCAAGGGCGACGTCAGCGACTGGGTGACCCTCCCGCACGCCGAGTCCTACTACCAGGACGAGACCGGTGACGAGAGCGCCGCGTCGATGAAGAACTACATCCAGGACAGCGCCAACGCCTGGTACGACGCGCAGAAGGCCTCCGGCAAGACCGACGCCGAGATCACCGAGTACCTCCAGAGCTACGACATCTGGGACCGCTACGACCTCGACGGCGACGGCAACTTCAACGAGCCCGACGGCTACATCGACCACTTCCAGGCGATCCACTCCGGCGAGGGCGAGGAGGCCGGCGCCGACCCGTGGACCATCTGGTCGCACCGCTGGGCCGCCAACGCCTCCGGCTCCGACGGCCCCGCCGACTTCCCGAAGGCCGGCGGCGTCAAGATCGGCAACACCGACATCTGGATCCGTGACTACACCACCGAGCCCGAGAACGGCGGCCTGGGCGTCTTCACCCACGAGTTCGGCCACGACCTCGGCCTGCCGGACTTCTACGACACCAACGGCGGCGAGAACGGCACCGGCTTCTGGACCCTGATGAGCTCCGGCTCCTGGCTGGGTCACGGTGACGGCACCATCGGCACCACCCCCAACCACATGGGCGCCCCGGAGAAGCTCTTCCTCGGCTGGCTCAACTACGACACCGTCGAGGCCGGCTCCTCCAAGAAGCTGACGCTCGGCCCGAGCTATCACGACACCGGCGACAAGACCCCACAGGCGCTCGTCGTCAACCTTCCCGACGGCGAGGCGACCCACGACGTCGGCTCCGGCACGTCGGGCAAGACCTTCCTCTACTCCGGCAGGGGCGATGACCGTACGGCCACCGCGGTCAGCCCGGAGATCGCGGTGCCCGAGGGCGGCACGCTCTCGGCCAAGGTGAAGTACGACCTCGAAGCGGAGTACGACTTCACCTTCGTGGAGGCCTCGACCGACGGCGGCACCACCTGGAGCTCGCCGCTGGCAACGAACCTGTCCGAGGCCGACTACAACAACGGCATCAGCGGCACCTCCGACAGCACCTGTGACGGCAACTGCGCCGACCACAACCCGGAGGAGTACGTCGACCTGACTGCTGACCTGGCTGCGTACGCGGGGCAGAACGTGAAGCTCCGCTTCCGCACCTCCAACGACGGCGGCGTCGCCTACTACGGCTTCGCCATCGACGACCTCGCGGTCGGCTCGGCGTACAGCACGGACTTCTCGTCGTTCGACGACTGGACCGTCAACGAGTACATGGGCATCACCGACGGCTCCTACACCGAGACGTTCTCGCGCTCCTACATCGCCGAGAACCGGCAGTACAAGGGCTACGACAAGACCCTGGCCACCGGCCCGTACAACTTCGGTTACGGGGTCACCGCGCCCGACAAGGTCGACCACTACGCCTACCAGGACGGCCTGCTGATCTGGTTCCAGAACGGCGCGTTCACCGACAACAACACCTCCCAGCACCCCGGTGGTGGGCAGGCGCTGGTCGTCGACGCCACCGCGGGCGCCCAGAAGTGGTCCGACGGCACCCTGTCCCGCAACCGGATGCAGGGCTACGACTCGACGTTCGATGTCGACCGCACCGACCGGCTGCACCTCGAGAGCGAGGTCGCGGACGCCGAGAACAACGTCCTCGACGTGCCGAGCCGCAAGGGCGTCAGCACGTTCGACGACAGCTCGGAGACGGCCTACTGGAACGAGGCCAACCCGGCGCACTCGACCAAGACCGCCGGCAGCGGTGTGAAGATCCAGGTGCTCTCCTCCGACGAGCGCAAGGGCACGATGAAGATCAACGTCTCCTGACCTGATCCACGTCGAAGGGCCCGAGGCGATCGCCTCGGGCCCTTCTCCTTGTCTTCCTTCTGGCGTTCTCGGAGTGCTACCAGGTGCCGCCGAAGGCGGTCTCGGTGTTGGTGTTGACCGCGTGGCAGAGCTCCTCGAGATCCTCGCCCCGCGTCTGCGCCATCACCCGCATCGTCAGCGGGATCATGTAGGACGAGTTGATCGCTCCGCGGTGCGGGTGAGGCGTCAGGAACGGAGCGTCGGTCTCGACCAGGATGCGGTCCTGGGGCGTGATGGCGAGGGCGTCGCGGAGATATTGAGCGTTCTTGAACGTGACGGTGCCGGCGAAGGAGAGATAGGCGCCGCGATCGAGGCACCGGCGGGCGAACTCGGGGTCGCCGGAGAAGCAGTGCATCACCCAGCGGTCGGTGGCGCCGACGCTGTCGATCACCTCGAGCACCGCGTCGTGGGCGTCACGGTCGTGGATCATCAGCGTCTTGTCGAGACGCTTGGCGATGTCGATGTGGCGCCGGAACGAGTAGGCCTGGGTCTCGCGGCCGTCCTCGTCGGTGCGGAAGAAGTCCATCCCCGTCTCGCCCACGATGCGCACCTTCTCGTGCGCGCCGGCAAGCTTCTCGATCTCGTCGAGCGCGGCCTCGAGGTCGGGCTGGTGAGGAGCGTCGTTGGGGTGGAGCGCGACGCCCGCGACCATGTTGTCGTACGTCGCGGCGGCCTCCACCGCCCAGCGAGCACCGGGAAGATCGCAGCCGATCTGGGCGACCCTGGTGACACCGACCGCGGCCGCCTGGGCCAGCGCCTCCTCGACCGGGAGGCTCTCCTCGCCCCGCACGATGTCGAGGTGGGTGTGGTTGTCGACGACCGGTGCGGGCAGCGGCTCGGGTGCCGGGGCGAAGCTCATGCTCACCAGTCTTCTACATGCTCTTGTGCACGAGATCGTAGACCTCGCGTTTGGGCACGCCCGCGCGCTTGGCCGTCTCGGCGATGGCTTCCTTCTTGGTGCGGCCCTCGCGCTCCAGGTCGGCGACGGCTTCACGGAGGCTCTCGGGATCGTTGCCGATCTCGGCGGAGGGGTCGGCGCCGGTGACGACGATGGTGACCTCTCCCCTGATGCCTTCGGCGGCCCAGCCGACCAGCTCGGCGAGAGGGCCGCGGCGTACCTCTTCGTGGGTCTTGGTCAGCTCGCGGCAGACCGCGGCGGCGCGCTGGTCACCGAAGGCGTCGCGCATGGCTGCGAGGGCGGCCTCGGTGCGGTGGGGCGCCTCGAAGAAGACCATGGTGCGCTCCTCCTTCGCGAGGCTCGCGAGGCGGCGGCCGCGTTCGCCGGCCTTGCGGGGCAGGAAGCCCTCGAAGCAGAACCGGTCGACGGGGAGGCCGCTGACGGCCAGGGCGGTCAGCACGGCGCTGGGGCCGGGCACAGCGGTGACGCGTACGTCCTCCTCTACCGCGGCGGCGACGAGGCGGTAGCCGGGGTCGGAGACGCTGGGCATGCCGGCGTCGGTGACCAGCAGCACGCGGTTGCCGTCGAGGAGATCGGCCAGCAGGGTCGGGGTGCGCGAGCTCTCGTTGCCCTCGAAGTAGGACACGATGCGACCCTTGATCTCGACACCGAGATCGGTGGTCAGCCGGCGCAGGCGGCGGGTGTCCTCGGCGGCGATCACGTCGGCGGTGGCCAGCTCCGAGGCCAGCCGGGGCGGGGCGTCCTCGACGCGTCCGATCGGGGTTGCCGCAAGTACGAGCACGCCGTCCTCTGGATCTACCACACCGATATTGTTGCAGGCTTATATGGTTCCCTCGTGACGACGACGGTGACCGAGGAGCCGGAGCCCATGGAGGGCCTGGCCAGCACCCCCTCGGGACACCCGCTGCCGACCGCCTGGGAGCGTGCCCGACAGCGCTTCGACGGCTCCGCCCGGGCCGGTTGGGCGGCGACGATCGGGATCACCGCGCTCGCGTTCCTGCTGCGGTTGTGGCATCTGAGCACGCCGAAGGTCTTCGCGTTCGACGAGACCTACTACGCCAAGGACGCCTGGGCCTTGTCGAAGTTCGGCTACGCCCGCAACTTCATCGAGGGCGCCGACGACAACATCCTGGCCGGGCGGCTGACCGGCCAGTTCGCCGACGGACCGTCGATGATCGTCCACCCGGATGTCGGCAAATGGATCATTTCGGTCGGTATCAAACTATTTGGTATGGATCCGTTCGGCTGGCGGATCGCTTCTGTCGTGGTCGGTTCATTGCTGGTGCTGCTGACGATCCGGTTCGTACGCCGCGTCTCCGGCTCCATGCTGCTCGGCATCATCGGCGGCATCCTGGTCACCTTCGACGGGCTCGCGTTCGTGCTCTCGCGGCTGGCTCTGCTCGACCTCTTCGTCGCCTTCTTCCTGCTCCTCGCGGTGCACCTGATGGTGATGGACCGCGACTGGTGCCGACGGCGCTTCGCCGCGCTCGTGCCTGCTCAGCTCTCCGAGCCGGGCGCGTGGGGCCCGGTCCGCCGCCTGCTGTTCCGCCCGTGGCTCCTGTGCTCGGGCATCGCGTGGGGGCTGGCGATCGGCTGCAAGTGGGAGGCGCTCTATCCGCTGGCCGCCTTCGGGCTGCTCTATGTGGCCTGGTCAGCGGGGATGCGCCGTTCCTTCGGCGTACGTCTCTCCTGGCTGCGTGCGTGCGTGGCGGACGGTCCGACGGCGTTCGTGCACCTGGTCGGGGTCGCGCTCGCGGTCTACGTGATGACGTGGATCCCGTGGATGGCCCACGCCGACGTCTATGAGGAGTCGCTCTCGGCGACGCAATACACGCGCTACACCGGCGAGGGTCACTGCGAGGACAAGTCCTACGTGCCCGACAACCTCAACGAGAAGCGCTGGCCGACCGCGACCGAGCCGGACGCGTCGGGGTTCGGCGAGGCCACCCAGTCGCTGCGCTCGCTCTGGTACTACCACCGCGACGTCTACACCTTCCACACCCACTTCCTGGAGTGCGCCGAGCACACCTACGGGTCGCACCCGGCGGGCTGGCTGCTGCTGAACAGGCCTGTCGGGGTCGCCGCCGACACCGGCATCCTCTCCGGCGAGAAGTCGCGCGGCGAGAGGTGCGAGGCGACGCCGAAGACCGACCCCGACGGTGCCGGCTCCCAAGAGGCCGGCACGTGCCTGCGGCAGGTGCTGCTGCTCGGCACCCCGGTGCTGTGGTGGGGTGCTTTCCTCGCGCTGATCGTCTCGGCGTTCATGTGGGTCGCCGCGCGTGACTGGCGGTTCGGGGTCGCCGTGGTCGGGGTGCTCTCGACGTGGCTGCCGTGGCTGCAATATGCCGGCCGCCCGATCTTCTCGTTCTACATGATCATCGCCCTGCCGTTCCTGGTGCTCGGCCTGTGCCTGTGTCTGGGCAAGCTGCTGGACCGACCACCCTCCCGCGCCGGAGCGCCTCCGGGGGCGCCCGGCACGCCCGGCATCCGTCGCCGGTTCGGTGGCGCGATCGCGGTCGGCATCTTCGTCGCCCTGGTGGTCTGCAACTTCGCCTGGTTCTGGCCGATCTACACCGACGAGATGCTCACCCGACAGGACTGGCTCACGAGAATCTGGTTCAAACGATGGATCTAGACCATGTCGTACGCGGCCGGGTGCCTCGGCCGGGTGGCTTCGACGACGTCGTCGTCACGGTTGCCTCGGGGGCGATCTCGCAGGTGCGCGCGCCGGCTGACGGCGATCCGGAGTCGTCGGGGATCCTGCTGCCCGGGCTCGTCGACCTGCACAATCACGGCGGTGGCGGCGCGTCCTTCCACTCCACCTCGCTCGAGGAGATCACGACGGCTGCCGGGGTGCACCACACCGCCGGCACGACCACGCTGCTCGCCTCGACCGTCACCGACGCACCGGCTCGTCTGCTGGAGGTCGTCTCGGTGCTGGCGGACGCCGCCGACTCGGGGCTGATCGCCGGGATCCACCTGGAGGGTCCGTTCCTCGCTCATTCGTGCCGCGGCGCCCACGACCCGTCGCTTCTTCTCGCCCCCGACGCGGGCCTGACCCGCGAGCTGGTCGCGGCCGGACGCGGACATCTGCGGATGATGACGCTCGCCGCCGAGCTGCCCGGCGCCGACGAGGTGGCCGCCGTGCTCGCCGACTCCAGCGCCGTCGTGGCGCTGGGCCACACCGCGGCCGACGCCGCGCTGACCCGCTCGTTTCTCGCCGGTGCGGGCAGCCTGGTCACCCATCTGTTCAACGGGATGCCGCCTGTTCACCATCGCGACCCCGGCCCCGTGCTCGGCTCGCTGGGGGCCGCCGGTGTGGGCGATGCGTGCGTGGAGCTGATCGCCGACGGCGTACACCTCGACGACGAGACGGTCCGCTCCGTGATGTCCATGGTGCCCGGCGCGGTCGTGCTCGTCACCGATGCGATGGCCGCGGCCGGGATGGACGACGGTGACTATCAGCTCGGTCCGCTCTCGGTGGAGGTACGCTCCGGGGTCGCCCGCATCGCCGACGGCACCGGCAACGGCTCGATCGCGGGCGGCACCTCTCGACTCCTGGACCAGGTGCGTCGACATGCCGGCGCGGGGATCGACCTGGCGATGCTCATGAAGGCCGCCAGCCTGCGGCCGGCCTCGGTCGCCGGTCTCGACGCCGGCAGGCTCGACGTGGGCGCGCGAGCCGACCTGGTGCTCACCGACGAGTCGCTACGGCCGACGCGGGTGATGCGCAACGGGGCCTGGCTGGCCTCGTAGGTGCGCCTGCGAGCCTGCTCGTAGGCTGTGCTCCATGCCCTCCACGAAGCCTGACGACCACTCGCCTCTCATCGCCGGGCTCGCGCCCAGGTGGGCGGTCGCTGCCTTCGTCGTCGACGTCTTCTTCGTGCTCCTCTTCGCCTTCGCCGGCCGCCAGTCGCACGACGCCGGCCCCGCGCTCGTCGTGCTCCGCATCGCCTGGCCCTTCCTGGTCGGGCTCGCCGTGGCCTGGGCGGTGCTCGCCTGGCGTCGCTGGCCCGCCACGCGCGCCTGGCCGGCCGGCGTGCTGGTCTGGCTCGGGACGTACGCCATCGGGATGGTGCTCCGCGGACTCACCGGCGAAGGCCTCGCCCCCGCCTTCCTCGTCGTCTCGATCCTCTTCCTCGGCCTCACCCTCGTCGGCTGGCGCGGCTACGTCAGCGCCAAGATCCACTACCGCTCCCGCCGCCTCGCCGACTGACCTTCCCCCGCCGAGACGTCGCTTCTGCAGGTCGAGAAGTCACGTGTGCAGGTCGAGGCGTCACTTCTGCAGGTCGAAGCGTCAGTCCTGCAGGTCGAGTTGGCAGGCGTGACCTCTCGACCTGCACGGGTGACACCTCACCCTGCAGAAGTTACTCCTCACCCTGCACGAGCGACGCCTCACCCTGCACGAGTGACCTCTCACCCTGCAGGGGTGACTCCTCGGTCAGAGGGTGGTGGCGGCGGCGACGGGGTCGAAGCCGAAGGGGAGCTCGAGGCGGTGGGCGCGCATGAGGTCTGCGTCGGAGAGTACGTCGACTGTGGGGCCTTCGGAGGCGACGACGCCGCCGTCGAGGATGACCGAGCGTTCGCAGAGCTCGAGAGCGTACGGCAGGTCGTGGGTGACCATCAGGACGGTGACGTCGAGATCGCGGATGATGTCGGCGAGCTCGCGGCGGGAGGCAGGGTCGAGGTTGGAGGACGGCTCGTCGAGCACCAGGATCTCGGGGTCCATCGCTAGCACCGTGGCCACCGCGACACGGCGACGCTGGCCGAAGGAGAGGTGGTGGGGCGGCCGGTCGGCGAACTCCTCCATGCCGACCTTCGCGAGCGCCTCGGCGACCTTCGCCTCCAACGCCTCGCCGCGAAGGCCCAGGTTGGCGGGGCCGAAGGCGACGTCCTCGCGGACGGTGCCCATGAAGAGCTGGTCGTCGGGGTCCTGGAAGACGATGCCGACGCGGCGGCGGATCTCCTTGATGTTGGCCTTGGTCACCGGCAGACCGCTCACCGCGACCGAGCCGGCACCGGCGAGGTGGATGCCGTTGAGGTGGTGGACGAGCGTGGTCTTGCCGGCGCCGTTGGGGCCCAGCAGCGCCACCCGCTCGCCGCGGTGGACGTGCAGATCGACACCGAAGAGTGCCTGATGACCGTCGGGATAGGCGAAGGCCAGGCCGCGCACCTCGAGCACCGGCGTCGTCATCGTCGTTCCACCTTGTCCATGGTCGGCATTCTGCCTGTGTAGCCGCGGGAGACCATCGCGAGGTGCACACGCTCGCCACGCTCGAAGGAGCGGATGAACAGGGCGCCGACCGACCGGGCGAGCACCGGCCAGTGGAGCGGGTTGCGGGCGACGAAACCCCGCGAGGCCCGGGCCACCGACATCCGGCGCATCTCGTCGGTCACGACCTCGAGATAGCGCACCATGAAGGCCATGATCTGCACCAGCTGCTGAGGCAGCCGCAACCGCTCCAGCCCGCGCACCAGCTCGTGAGGTGCGGTGGTCGCGGCCAGCAGCAGCCCAGCGATGACACCGAGGGTGCCCTTGGCGAGCAGTCCCCACGCCGAGAGCAGCCCCGACTCGCTCAAGCTCAGACCGAGCACATCGACCCGCGGCCCCTGCGCGATGAACGGCATCAGCACCGCGAAGACCACGAACGGCGTCTCGACGACCATCCGCTTGATCAGCCACCCCGGACGCACCCGCGCCGCCACGGCGACAGCCACGAGCACGGCGAGAAAGATCGCGTACGCCGCGAACCACTCCCGTGGCGTAGCGACCACGACGAGCATGAAGCCGACCAGAGCCACCACCTTCAGATGTGCGGGCAGCGACACGGTCCTACTCCCCCGACGAGGACGAGGACGAGGAGCGGCGACGTACGACCAGGGCGAGCCCGCCCGCGCCGACGAGCACCACGACGGTGCCGATCACGCCGGCCAGACCGCCGGAGAGCCGAGAGTTGTCGACTCCCTTGGCCGAGTAGTCGGCCAGCGGGCCGTCGGCCGCACCGTGGTTGGAGGCGCTGTCGAGGAAGCCCGTCTTGCCGGCGACGTACTCGAGGCCGTCGGGGTCGGCCGAGGCGTAATAAGAGACGACACCGGCCAGGAGCAGAGCGACGACGGCGATGCCGATCGCGACCCACTTGAACGGCACGGCCCTCTTCTGGCCGTTCTTCGTCGAGGCGTTCACGCGACCGACTCCTTCGGCTTGATGACCAGGTCGCGCTCGGCGATCACGCCTCGCGCGGCGTAGACGAGGTCGGGACGTACGGAGAGGATCGCGCCCACGGCGAGGAACGTGATGGCGGCCTCGCCGAGGCCGATGACGGTGTGCCACCCGAGCATGGCGGTGGCCAGCGTCGTCAGCGAGATGTCGGCAGTGCCACCGACGGCGTAGAAACCGGTGAACAGCAGCGCCGCCGCCGGGACGGAGAAGAACGCACCCACCGCGGCCGCTGGCGCGACGAGGCCGACCCGCTTCGGCAGCACCTTGATCAGCACCCGGCTCACGAACCAGCCGACCACGACGGTCGTGACCGCCATCAGCAAGATGTTGGTGCCGAGCGCGGTGATGCCGCCGTCGGCGAAGAGCAGCGACTGCACGATCAGCACGACCGAGACGCACAGCACCCCGGTCCATGGGCCGACCAGCACGGCAGCCAAGGCGCCGCCCATCAGGTGGCCGCTCGTGCCTGCGCCGACCGGGAAGTTGAGCATCTGGGTCGCGAAGACGAATGCGGCGACGAGCCCCGCCAGCGGGGCGGTCTTGTCGTCGAGCTCGCGCCGTGCGCCGCGGAGCGCGACGCCGACCGCGACGACAGCGACGGCGCCGGTGGCGATCGAGGTCGGAGCGTCGAGGAAGCCGTCAGGGACGTGCATGGGCACCTCTTGGATCTGCGTGGGGTGGGTGTGCGCGATCTCCGAGACGACGGAGAACGCTAAATGCGAACTTATCGCAATAGCCTCGCCCACGCATTGTTCGCGCCATAGAGACGTCAAGACGTCAGAAGTGTCAATAATCAGCAAATGGATACTTCTCAAGTCATGAAAGCACGCGTACGGTCCCAGCATGAGGGAGCGGAGAAATATGGGTCTGGACAAGGTGGTCGGATCGGCCGCGGAGGCGGTCGCCGACGTTCACAACGGCGCGAGCCTGGCCGTCGGCGGCTTCGGCCTGGTGGGGATCCCGTGGTTCCTGATCGAGGCGCTGCGCGAGCAGGGCGCCGACGACCTGACGGTCGTCTCCAACAACTGCGGCGTCGACGGCGCCGGCCTGGGACTGCTGCTCGACGACCACCGCATCTCCCGCGTGATCGCCAGCTACATCGGGGAGAACAAGGAGTTCGGCCGGCAGTATCTGACCGGCGAGCTCACGCTCGAGCTCACCCCGCAGGGCACGCTGGCCGAGCGGATGCGCGCGGGCGGCAGCGGGATCGGCGCCTTCTACACCCCGACCGGCGTCGGCACGATGGTCTCCGACGGAGGCCTCCCCTACCGCTACCACCCCGACGGCACGATCGCGGAGGCCTCCGAACCGAAGGAGGTCAGGGAGTTCCACGGCCGGCAGATGGTGCTCGAGGAGAGCATCGTCACCGACGTCGCACTGGTGCGCGCGACCCGCATCGACCGGGCCGGCAACGCCCAGTTCAACGCCTCCACCCGCAACTTCAACGTGCCGGCGGCGATGGCCGGACGGATCACGATCGTCGAGGCCGAGGAGGTCGTCGAGGTCGGCGAGATCGCCGCCGCCGACGTACATCTGCCGGGGATCTTCGTGCAGAGGATCGTGGCGCTGACGCCCGAGCAGGCCGCACGCAAGGACATCGAGAAGCGTACGACGCGAGGCGAGCGCCCCACCGAGCCCACGACCGACACGAAGGAGGCCTGAGCCATGGCTTGGGACCGCAACCAGATGGCCGCTCGCGCCGCGCAGGAGCTGCAGGACGGCGACTACGTCAACCTCGGGATCGGGCTGCCGACGCTGATCCCCGACTACATCCCGGAGACATCGACGGTCGTGCTCCACGCCGAGAACGGCATCCTCGGCGTCGGCCCGTTCCCCTACGAGGACGAGGTCGACCCCGACCTGATCAACGCCGGCAAGCAGACCGTGACCGTGCTCGCCGGCGCCTCGTACTTCGACTCGGCGACCTCGTTCGCGATGATCCGTGGCGGCCACATCGACGTCGCCGTGCTGGGCGCGATGCAGGTCGCGACCAACGGTGACATCGCCAACTGGATGGTGCCCGGCCAGATGGTCAAGGGCATGGGTGGCGCGATGGATCTGGTCTCCGGAGCCGGACGCGTGATCGTGCTGATGGAGCACGTCACCAGGAAGGGCGCCCCCAAGCTGCTGAGCGCCTGCGACCTGCCGCTGACCGGGCGCGGCATCGTGAAGCGGGTCATCACCGATCTGGGTGTGCTCGACGTCGGCACGTCCGAGGGCTCGTTCGAACTCGTCGAGCTGGCGCCGGGCGTGAGCTACGACGAGGTCGCGGCCGCCACGGGCGCACCGGTCATCGATCACACCGGCGCTCCGGCCCTGACTACTTAGTCTCACGATCCAATATCCGACCGAGGTCTCGTAACCCCGGATTTCGCTCCTCGTTTGACGTGTGATACCCACCACACACTGGAGTGAGTCATGAAACTCGGCGTCCTGACTTTCCTGCTTCCGTCCCTGGCTCTGATCTCGACCTCCCTCTCGCCGGCGGCCGCCGCTGATCCGCTCGAAGGGTCGGCGGCCGCTGCGTGGAAACCCCGACCCGCGACGTACGGCGTGAGCGTCGAGAAGGACGTCGAGCTCACGATGTCGGACGGTGTCGTGCTTCGCGCCGACATCCGCCGCCCGGCCGACGACGACGGCACCCCGGCAGCCGGCCGGTTCCCGGTGCTCCTGACCCAGAACCCCTACAACAAGAACCTCGCCAGCGCGGGCGGCGACTACTTCGTGCAGCGGGGCTATGTCACCGTCCAGACCGACGTACGCGGCACCGGCTCGTCCGCCGGCCAGTGGGACTCCTTCGGCGACCGCGAGCAGAAGGACGGGCTGGAGGTGGCCAACTGGGCGACGTCGAAGGCGCGCCCTTGGAGCAACGGCGAGCTCGGCCTGTGGGGCGCCTCCTACATGGCGATCAACCAGTTCTTCACCGCCGCCCAGCACCCGCGAGGGCTGAAGGCGATGTTCCCCATCGTCCCGGCAGGCGACATCTACCGCGACGTGGTCGCCTCCGGCGGGCAGATCGACGCCGGGTTCATCCCGCTCTGGCTCGGCCTGGTCACCGGCTCAGGGCTCGTGCCACCGGCGGTCAACGAGACCAAGCCCGAGGCGACACTGCTCACCCTGCTGCAGCACGCCGGCGGCGCGCTCGGGTTCCAGGTGCCGATGCTCGCCACCGCTGCGCTGGCCGGCGACGCGGCGTACGACGGCCCGTTCTACACGAAGCGGTCGCCGCTGAGCGTGGTCGACGAGATCGACGTGCCGACGTTCGTGACCGCCGGGCAGTACGACATCTTCCAGCGCGGCGCGCCGATGCTCTTCGACCGGATGCAGCGCAACGGCGTCGACACCAAGCTGCTCATCGGGCCGTGGACGCACGCCGAGGCGGCGACCGGCGCCGGCCTCGAGGGCAGCGGGATCAACAACCTGGACGAGATGGCGCTGCGCTGGTTCGACACCCACATCAAGGGCACGCCCGACCCCGCCCTCGACACCGATGTCGCCCCGGTGACCTACCACGAGATCGGCTCCGGCACGTGGCGCACCCAGCGCTCCTGGCTCGGCTCTGAGGTCGAGGCCGAGACGTACGCCCTCGGGTCGGCGCTGAAGCCGACCGGCGGTGACTCCGTCGCGCCGCTGCCGGTGCAGGGGCTCTGCTCCCGCAGCACGTCGCAGTGGACCGCGGGCGCTGCCGCGATCCCTGGCTGCACGACCGACAACCGCGTCAACGACGCGCTCGGTGTCTCGTACGAGACCTCGCCGGCGACGACCGACCTGGCAGTCTCCGGCCCGATCAACGCCGACCTATCGATCTCGACGACCGGCACCGACGGCCTGGTCTCGGTCTCCGTCGAGGACGTCGCCCCCGACGGCGCGGTCGACCGGATCACCGGCGGCTGGCAGACCCTGCGCCACCGAGCCGTGACGGACTCGAAGTCGAGGCGGCTCGACGGCCAGGTCATCCAGCCCTGGCACCCGTTCACCCGCGAGGCCGAGCAGGCTGTCACGCCCGGCGAGATCTACCGGGTGCCCGTCGAGGTCTTTCCGACCGGCGCCGTGATCAAGAAGGGCCATCGCCTGCGCGTCACCGTCCACTCCTACGACGCCCCGCACCTGCTGCCCAACGTGAAGCAGCTGGCCCGCGGTGCCGCCGGCGTCCTCACGGTCCACCACACGAAGACGAACCCGTCGACCCTGGTGCTCCCGGTCCGGAGGTAGCACCAGGGTCGGGCGGCTTCTGATCAGATCAGAGACTGGCGGCTTCGTCGGGCGCGCGCTCGGCGACCTTCGGGTCACGGGCGCGGGCCGCATTCACGAGCAGGTACGCCGCGAGGATCGCTCCGCCGGCGAGCGCGATCGACGCCGAAGCGTAGGCGGCGCCGTAGCCGACGGTCGTGACCAGGCCTGCGGCGATCAGGGTGCCGAGGAAGCCGCCGGCCTGCTGAGTGGTGGTGGCCAGCCCCGACCCGATCCCGGCATGCTCCGGCGCCAGCGCGCTCATCGCGAGCGACGTCACCTGCGGCATCGCCAGCCCGAAACCGAGCGCCATCACGATCGCGCCCGGGAGCACGTCGAGCGCGAAGCCGTGCGAACCGGGCAGGCGCACGAGGTAGAGCGTGCCGACGACGAACCCGAGCATGCCGGCCACCAGGATGCGCTCGGAACCGAACCGCTCCGCCAGCGCCGCGCTGAACCCGAGGCTCGCGACGGCGATCACCGTGCTGACCGGGAGGAACGCCAGGCCCGTCACGAGCGCGCCGAAGCCGAGCACGTCTTGGAGGTAGAGGGTGGTGACGAACTGGAACGTGAACCCGCCGAAGGTCACCGTGAGCAGGATCAGGTTGGCGATCCCGAACCGACGCTCGGCGAACAGGCCGCGTGGGATCAGGCCGCCCGTGGCACCGGTGGGCGGCGTACCCTCCACCGCGCGGAGCGCCACGACCAGAGCGATCACCCCGAGCGGCACGTTGATCAGGAAGGCCCAGCGCCAGGAGGCGACCTCGGTGAGTACGCCGCCCAGGACCGTGCCGACCGAAGCGCCGATCGAACCCACGAAGGCGAGCACGGCGAAGGCACGGAGCCGGTCGCGGGCCTCGGTGTAGAGGCCGGCGATCATGCCGAGCACCACGGCCGAGGCGATGCCACCGCCGAGGCCCTGGACGAATCGGCGAGCACCAGGGAGACCGGATCCCAGGCGATGCCGCACCAGGCCGAAGCGAACGTGAAGAGGCTCAAGCCGGCGAGGAAGACGGTGCGGGTGCCGAGCACGTCGCCTGCTCGGCCGGCGGGGAGCAGGGCGATCGCGAAGGCGAGGAGGAAGCCGTTGACGACCCAGGACAGTGCGGCGTCGCCGAAGCCCAGGTCGTCGCGGATCGCGGGTAGGGCGACGGTCACCACTGTGCCGTCGAGGATCACCATCAGCTGAGTCGCTGCAAGGGTCGCGAGCGCGACTGTCTTGGTCGTCATGGATACGACCATAGAAGATTGTTTGTTATGAAACAATCTATTTTGGGATATTCGGTTGTGGACCTATTTCTCAGCTGCCGGAGGCCGGCGCACGACGCCTCAGCGTCATCGTGTGCGACGGCGTCGCCCACGGCCCCTCGACCAGATGCTGGAGCGCCTCGATGAACGCCTCGCCCTCGCTCGGCGCCAGACCTTCGAGGGCTGCCGCGACGGCGGCGTTGTAGGCCTTGGAGGCCTGCTCGAGCAGCGCCGAGCCGGTCGGCGTGAGTGCGACGATGCGCGCGCGGCGATCGGTGCTCGAGACGCGCCGCACAGCGAGGCCGCGACGCTCCAGGTTGTCGAGCGTGGTGACCATCGTGGTCTTGTCGAGCATCGCCATCTCGGCCACGGCGTTCTGGGTGTACTCCCCCTCGGCGGCCTTCATCAGCACGCAGTACTCCCGCACCGAGAGCTCCAGGCCAGCCAGCGCCTCGCCGACCTGAGCCGCGAAGGCGTGAGCGGACTGGTTGAGCAGAAACAGCAGGTCGATACGTGGTCCGGTCATGAACTAGATCTTAACGAACCATCCGGTGCCGAACTATCCCCTGATCAACTATCCGACGACGACGGCGCTCGACCCGGCAGACACCGGGATCGAGCGCCGTCGGGTCTTGGCTCAGAGATACTGCGCGAGATCCTCGCGGATCTCCTCGGGCGTCACCGGTGGCTCGTACCGCTTGATGACCTCGCCGTCGCGCCCGATGAGGAACTTGGTGAAGTTCCACTTGATGTCGCCCGGCTCGGTGCCAGGGGTCAGGTCCTTGACGTGCTCGTAGAACGGGCCCAGGTGCGGACCCCAGTCACCGGGCGCCTCGGCGCGGAGGAACTCGTAGAGCGGCTCGGCGTGCTCCCCGTTGACGTCCACCTTGGCCAGGACCGGGAAGGTGACGTCGTAGTTCGTCTTGCAGAAGTCCTGGATCTCGTCGTCGGAGCCAGGCTCCTGGCCGAGGAACTGGTTGGTCGGGAAGCCGAGCACCTCCACGCCCTGGTCCTTGGTGGCCCGGTAGAGCGCCTCCAGACCTTCGTACTGCGGGGTCAGACCGCACTTGCTCGCCACGTTGACGATGAGCAGCAGCTTGCCCTGGTAGTCACCGAGCGGGACAGTGCTGCCGTCGGCAGCCGTCGCGTCGAAGTCGTGCGTCGTGGTCACAGTTCTCTCCTCGGATCGAGTCGTGTCGCAGGGACAACCCTGCCCGACGCGAGGTTATGCCCCGCGCTGGTGCGGGACCGACGAGGCCTCCTCGGCCAGACGCCGCTCCCGGGCGACCGTCATGATCGCGCTCGACATCCATTCGAGCGCCTCGGGCATCTCGAAGGCCACCTCCTCGAGCAGCGCCGGCATGTCGTGGCGGCCGACGGAGAGCATCATCTCGCTCAGCGTGCCGTCGGGGGCGGTCACCATGAACCGGAACTCGATCGCCTCCGGAGTCACCGCGGCCGCGCACCGGCTGGTCTCGAAGGTCCACGGCGCGCGACGGGCATCACCCTCGGCACCGGTAGTCGTCATGACCGCGCATCCTATTCGGATCCCGGCCCGAACCGCACCCCTCGGCTCGTCGAACAGTGATTCGAATCTCGTCCCGCAGACACACCGCCCCCACGGTCGAGCGACCGCCGTTCGACCGGTACGTTCGGCCGCGATCATTTCGCGGGGGAACACTGGAGAGGGACACAACTTCACATGATGGGCGGGCATCACGCGGCCTCCGGCGCGGCCGCGTGGATCGCAGTGACATCGACGGCACCGATCGCCTTCGGGTGCTATCCGGGGGTCTCCGACATCGGCGTGATGACCGGCACCCTGGTCTGTGCCGGGGCAGCGCTGCTTCCCGACGCCGACCACCACAACGGCACGATCGCCAACTCGCTGCCTC